>JBNMJK010000074.1:0-11452 GCA_050873765.1 Sodaliphilus sp. | reverse complement strand
TTTCTTCGCCAAAAATGACAAAAAATAGATTTTGATAAAAGCATAACTATTTGACATACAGAAATAAAAAAATACCCGATTCGCAATGAATCGGGTAAGGGGCAATATATCATTTCTTCTACTTTAAATGAAAGAGCCGTGTTCCGAAAGCGGAGTGCCTTTCGGAACGAAAATGGAATATCTTTAGCTTTTTTAAAGCAGGGTCATAATCAGAACCTGAGCCGTCACCACGCGCAAAAACATAGTGAGTGGATACACCGTTGAGTAGGCCACAGCAGGAGCGTCGTTGCCCGCTGTCTTGTTGGCGTAGGCCAGTGCTGGGGGATCGGTGGTGCTGCCCGACATCAAGCCCATGAGCGTACAGTAGTTCACCTTGAATTTTCCACGCGCCACAAAGCCCACGATAAGCAGGGGTATAAACGTGATCAGGAAGCCGTAGAGCAGCCATTTGGCACCCGTGGCGTTGAACACGGTGGCTGCGAAGTTGGCGCCGGCAGCCAAGCCCACCGAGGCAAGGAACAGGCAAATGCCCAATTCGCGGAGCATAAGGTTGGCGCTCGATGAGGTATAGGTCACGAGTTTAAATTTGTGGCCGTAGCGTCCGATAAATATGGCGGTGATCAGCGGGCCGCCTGCCAAGCCCAGTTTCATCGGCACAGACATGCCCGGCAAGGCCAATGGAATAGAGCCCACCACAATACCGAGGAATATGCCGATAAAGATGGTGAACATGTTGGGGTGGTCGAGGCGCTTCATGGAGTTGCCCAGATGCGCTGCCAGGCGGTGAATATCTTCAAGCTGCCCCACCACGGTAATGCGGTCGCCCACCTGAAGTGAGAGGTTGGGGTTGGCAAGAAGGTCAAGGCCGGCACGGTTCACGCGGGTGGCATTCAGCCCGAAGCCTTTTGGCAAGCGGAGCGATCCGAGCTTGCGGCCAGAATATTCGCTGTTGGTGACCACGATGCGGCGGCTCACCACAGGAGTTTGCTCCTCTTTCCAGTCGTAGTCCACTTTCGGGCCAATCACAGCGTCGAACACCTCCTCGTCTTGTTCCGAGATCACCACACGAATCAAGTCGCCCTCGGCCACGATGGTGTCGGCCACAGGAATAATGATTTCGCCGTCGGTCTTCAGCACGCGCGAAATCACAAAGTTGCGGTCCATAATGTCGTGCAGGCGCTGAATGGTGCGGTCGAAGATGAGTTTGTTGGTCACTTTATAAGTCACCACATGAGGCTTGAGCAAACTGTTGGCATTGTCATCCTCTATTTCTTTGGCATCGTTTTTGATATTGATTTTAAACACGGCCTTGATGATAATCATCGACAGTATGATTCCCACCACGCCAAGGGGGTAAGCGGCGGCGTAGCCCATCGACATAGCCTCGTTGAGCACCGTGGCGCTATCGCCCTGAGTTTCGATGAGTGCCTGCTGTGCGGCACCAAGTCCGGGAGTATTGGTCACAGCGCCCGACAGGATACCCACTATTTCGTTGGGGTGCAGGTCGCCCACGCAAAAGTAGATGGCAAGAGCCACCACTATATTGAGCGCAATGATGCCCACGGCGAGTCCGTTGAGCAGCACACCACCTTCTTTAAATGAGGAGAAAAACGAGGGGCCCACCTGCAAGCCGATGGAGAACACAAAGAGTATCAAGCCGAACTCCTGAATAAACTTCAGTGTGTTGGGGTTGATGAAAGGTGCATTGGGCTCTATCACATGGCCAAAATGTCCGGCAAGGATACCCACGAAAAGCACGAAGGTGGCACCCAGCGAAATGCCGAAAAACTTCACCTTTCCCAAAATCACGCCTATGGCGATTACGATGGAATAGATGAACAGGGCATGGGCTATGGTGCTACCAGCAATTAAGTCGATTAACCAGTTCATATAGTGATTTAAAAATATTAACAGCTTTTATGAGCCACAAAGTTACTACAATTTTCCCATTTGCAGAAATTAATCCGTAATCACATACCGCTCAAGTAGGCTTTTATAGCGCTGCGTGATGGAATCTCTTGGCTCTAAAGGCTATCAGTCTTGCTGTGCGTCGTGCACACTTTTCATGCGCGTGGTGAGTATTTTCCTCACATCAAAAGGCGTCTGAATATAGTCCACGCGGTGATTGGTGCCGCCACTGCCCACCAGTTCTATCGACCCGGTGCCGAACAGGCGCTGCCAGATGCTTTGATACAGGTTCACCGTCTCTATCTTGAACAGCGGTATCTCGGTCATCTTGATGCTCAAAATGCCGTCTTTCTGGATAAAGCGGTGGTTGGTGATGGCAAATGTGGTCTTGCTGCGCACAAAATATCCCCATAGCACAAAGCACACGCCAAGTGCCAGCCCGATGGTGCCAAACACGGTGAACACGGTGTCGGGGCGGCGGAGCCCTATCACGAGCATCACTGCGCCAAGCACCGCCAACAGTGCGCCACCAAATGTGTGCCCCCAGTTAAAAGTCCAGTGCAAACGGCCTTTATACACAATGGTTTCGCCGTCTTCAAGTGTTTTTTCTATAAACTTCGACATACTGCTACATTCATTTTTTTTGCAAACTTACGTTAATTATTCTTCTTGCACAAATCCAAGATTCGCCATTTTTGACCAAGCAGCCTGCTAAAAGTTTAACCCCGAAGCCTTTCAAGAGCCTTGGCATCACAGCTCTCGCCCGCGCTCTTTTTTAAAAAAAATCCACAGCCGTGCGCGGTGCGGTTTTGGATATCACGGAAAAAAGCATTAACTTTATCGGTAATTCATCAACTCTTTAAAAAAACGAACCGCATGAACACATCTTTTGTTTTCTTGGCAAATGGCTTCGAAGAAGTGGAAGCCCTGACCACCGTAGATATTATGCGCCGCGCAGGCATGGAAGTGACCACCGTAAGCATCAACACCACCCTCGAGGCTGAAGGGGCGCACGGCGTGACCGTGAAGGCCGACGCGCTTATCAGCGACGTGAACCTCGACTGCGCTGAGTGGCTCATCTGCCCAGGCGGAATGCCAGGGGCAAGCAATCTTGCCGCCTGCCAGAAGCTCACCGATGCCCTGGTGTCACAAAACACCAAAGGCGGAAAAATTGCAGCCATCTGCGCTTCGCCAGCTGTGATATTCGGGCCGCTCGGGCTGCTTGAGGGCCGCCAAGCTGTGTGCTACCCCGGCATGGAGCACGGAATGAAGGGCGCCAATGTGGGCTATAAGCAAGTGGCTATCGACGCCAACATCGTCACCGGCAACGGGCCAGCGGCAGCAAGCGCCTTCGGTCTGGCCATTGTGAAAGAGAGCGTGGGCAAGGAAAAAGCGCGCCAAGTGGCAGAAGCCATGCTCCTCTACAACCAACTGAAAGAAGAGTTCTACTTCTAAGCAGCACAATCAGCCAGAAAGCAAAAAAATCACTATCATAGAATCTATGGCATTATCAAATATAGAGCGCCATTACAACAAGCACCCCGAAGACTTGCGCCTATTGCGGCGGCATGGCATCGTGGAGTTCACCGTGACTATGCACCACCTGCACCGGTTCCTTAAGCCTGGCCACTTTATCCTCGACATCGGAGCCGGAACCGGCCGCTACACCTCGGCTTTGATGGCCGAGGGCTATAATGTGAAAGCCATTGAATTGGTGAAGCGGAATATCGATGTGTTCCTAAAGCGGGAACCTACAGCCAATGTGCAGCAAGGCGATGCAAGGAGCCTGCCCTCCATACCCACCGCTTCTGCCGACATCACGCTCCTGCTCGGGCCGCTGTACCACCTCATCGACAACACTGACAAGCTCAAGGCGCTCTGTGAGGCCAAACGAGTGACTAAGCCGGGAGGGCTCATATTTGTGGCATACCTGATGAATGAATACAGCATTCTCACCTATTGCTTTGCCGAGGATAGAATTGGCCAACTGATGGAGCGCGGTGTGGTGGATAGCAATTTCCATATTCAAGCCAAAGCCGATGAACTGTACGACTATGTGCGCACCGACGACATTAACCGCCTCAACGAGCAGGCCGGCTTGCAACGCGTAACCCTATTCTCGCCCGACGGCGCTGCCGACTACATGCGCACAAGCCTCAACCGAATGAGCGACGACACCTTTGCGCGCTTCATTGAATACCAAAAGTGCATATCGGAGCGGCAAGACCTCATTGGAAGTGGCAGCCATGTGGTGGACGTGCTAAGAGTGCCGCTCGATTAAGCAAAAAAATAATATTTGTTTTGGCTGATTATTATAAAAATTAGCTTATATTTGCATCGCTACTTTGCCTTGGCTGGCAGAGTGTGCAATTTTTTTATAAGGACGTTACTTGAGCGTTATCTTCATATTCAAAACTCGCAATTTTGTAAATCTCCGAAGATAGGGCAATGGCAGCGTCCATGTCCTGTGTATGTTTTGTCTGCTCTGGCCTTTCGCTTTTGAAAGGAAGGGGCAAACGGCTGCATATTGGGCGTGGGCTGGCTGTATTTGTTTGTTCTGGAGATTGGGCATGCGAGGCCTTGAATGTGGAATGAGCAAGAGTACAGATTCCCACGCCCTTGTTTGTGTGTGTGTGTTGCCATACCCATAGGGGAATCAGGTGTGGCTTGTGCCATCTTTGCAATGCTATGATATTTATAGGACCATTAATAAAAGCCGAACTCGAACGCCAGGAGCGCAGCGTGAGCTGGTTTGCCAGAAAAATAGGATGTGACCGATCCACCGTGTATCGCATTTTTCAGCGCGCTAGCATCGACACCCAGATGCTCACCACCATTTCAAACGTGCTTCATCACGACTTCTTTGCCGACCTTTCGCATGGCGTGGCCCCCAGCCCCACCGAGCAGTTGCAATAATTGCCACACAAGTGTGGGCATTATGCAATAGCGCCGCATTGGCTTCAGGCCATCAAAACGCTAACTTTGTGGGCGTGAAAAGAGAAAAGAAAACAACCTCACAAATGATAAATGGCAAATGATGAAACGGATCTCTAAGGACGGCTTAATCGGCTCAGTCAAAAGTTATATGGAAGGTGAGCACCAAAAGCCTATGCTAATCTGGTTTCACAGCAATAGAGATATTGACAACGCCCGCAACAGGCTGAAAAAAGAGGGCGGATGCGCTAAATTTTCTGCGAACCCTATTTCGGACTATCCTGAAATATTTGAGCCGAACAGCGCCACAAAATTTTTTTTGTATCATTCGTATCTCAACCAGTTCGACGAAAAGAAAATCGCACTTTGTAAAAAGGTGATGGAAGAGCATCACAAGCCTTTAATCATGCTGGTGAACGATTACGAAATGCCAGAGGAGGGAATTGACACATCGTGCTACGATGAGTACGATTTTCCTGTGGTATTGCCCGACTGAGACTTCTACGCCAAAAATAGATAAAAACCGAACAAAGAAAAAGCCGAATCGCTTTAAAGGACGTAGGCAAAACTAATTAAATTTCGCTATTATGAAAAAGTATCAGAAACCACAAATGATCGCTAAGAACCTCCCAACTGGCTCCTACGCCGCAGGCTGCCCAGCAAAAGAATCTATTGGCGCAGGCCTTCCAAGCGTGTGCAAACGTTGTGAACGTACAGCTTAAATTTGCTGAACAAAATTGTGGGGCATCATGATAAATGATGTCCCTTTTTTAATTAATGTATTTAACATAACCAACAACAGTTGTAGCATAAAGACAATAGGAATGTTAATCAGACAGAGTAAAAATGCGTTTATCCGCACAACGGATCATTATGGATATGTCAGCAACCAATTGACTCGGCATGACAGGGTCTATGATGAAAATGGCGCTATGTGGCTTAGGGAATTATCTCGTGAGCCACAAAATATAGATGATATAGTTAAGCGGTTGATGGAAGTGTATGAAGACGCCGACTTCAACACGCTGAAAGCCGATTTCATGGAGTTTGCCAATGCGCTTGCCACCGATAAGTTTGTGGTCACGGCCGAAACCGAGGCTGAGCTCGACGCTAAAGACGAAACGTTCTCATACAAGATGGACAATCCAAAGACGCTTGCCACCGACTTTACACAAAACACTGAAGAAAGGGTGAGCGAGAACACGCAGGACTTTTTCTTGGAGGAGGTGCAAGGCCGGCCGCTGATATCCAACTTGCAGTTTGAACTGTCGAGCCGGTGCAATGAGCGGTGCATTCACTGCTACATACCTAACGACAAGAAAAATCATGGGTTCGACATGCCGCTGGCAAAGGTGAAAAGCTTAATCGACGAATTTGCCACATTAGGCGGACTGCATGTCACGCTGTCGGGCGGCGAAGCATTTCTGCATAAGGATATTGTGGAAATAGCCGAATATTGTAGAGAGAAGGATCTGATGATTTCAATTCTTTCAAACCTGATTGCCGTAACCGATGAGCAGATTGCCCGGCTGAAAAAGGTGAACTTATCGATCGTGCAAGTGTCGCTCTACAGCATGGACCCTGAAATACACGATTTCATCACCACCGTGAAAGGCTCGTTTGAAAAAACCAAAGCCGCTATTGAGAAACTGGTGGCTGCCGATATTCCGGTGCAGATAAGCTGCCCGCTGATGAAAGCCAACCGTCATGGCTACGATAAGGTGCTCGACTATGCGAAATCGCTTAAAATAAAGGCACAAACCGACTACATTATGATGGCTCGTGCCGACCTTGACACGGAAAATTTGGCCAACAGACTGTCACTTGAGGAGACTGAGGAGGTTTTGCGCGACATCATTGAGCACGACACGCAATATAAAGACGAAACACTCAAGCAAAAACCTATTTCAGAAGAAATCAAGTTCAATCTTGAGCGATTCAAGAAGCAGCCGGTGTGTGGCGTGGGCTACGACAACTGCTGTGTTACGGCTAACGGCGACGTGTATCCATGTGCAGGCTGGCAGGACTATGTGCTTGGAAATGTATATAAGCAGTCGCTTCAAGAGATTTGGGAGAACAGCGAGCGGATAAAACATTTGCGTAAAATCACGCAAGCCAGTTTTCCACAATGTCTGGAATGTGATGCAAAAGACTATTGCTCGCGTTGCCTTGTACGCAACTATAATGAGAGTGGCGGCGATATGTTTGCAGTGAATCATCATTTCTGCGACGTAGCATTCTTAACCAAGCGACTCGTAGAGGAGTATAAAGCAAAAGGACTGCTGTAAGGAGAGCACTGGTGTGATGATAATCGACAGCCACGTGCATGTGGGGCAGTTTTACGACAGATATTTTTCCCCAGCGTTTGTGTCACAGTTGATGTCAAGCGTTGGGGTTAACTATTATGCGGTGTCATCGACCACAATGTGCGATGAAGACTATCTAAAGGTGCTGGCGGAAATTAAAGAGCTGATTGCCCTTGACGGAAAACGCGTGCTGCCAGTCATGTGGATAACTCCCTATGGGCTCCAGGGAAGCATAGCGTGGTTTCTGGAGTCAGATGTGCCGTGGCGCTGCCTGAAGGTTCACCCGTTTCTGCACCCCGGCGACTGGGAGCCTTGTGGCCCGCAGTTTTGTGAGGTGATTGACATAGCGCGCGAGCTGCACATTCCGCTGCTGATTCACACAGGCAATGACGAAAGCTGCCAGTGCGGCAAATATGGGAAAATGATAGCAGAAAATGCTGATGTAAACTTCATACTGGCTCACGGCCAGCCGCTGAAGCAGTTGATGCCCATATTGCGCAGTTGCGCAAACGCCTATGCCGACTCAGCGTTTATGCCAGTAGAGCAGATGTGCCTAGTGGTGAGCGAGGGATTTGGGCATAAACTATTGTGGGGTACCGACATGTGTATTCCAAAGCATTTCTATCCAGAAGTTAACCTTGCAGACTATTATCGTGAAAAAATTGTCCGCTTTCGTGAATCCTGCCCACCATCGCAGTTCCACCAAGTGACGCAAAAAAATGCACAAAACCTGTTCGCCATCCCCCCGAATAGCCCCCACCACCACAAAGAACCAATAGCCGGGTGAAGAAGGATTAGAAGCGGTAGCCGATGTTGAACTGGGCGTCGGCCTCCTGGTTGTTGATGTGGAGCTTTTTGCTGTTGCTGTAGCCGTAGTAGCGGTAGTTGATGAGGAAGGAGAGCACGTAGCGGCCTATGCTGTAGTTGGCGGCAAACCGGGCGAAGGCGTTGACGCGGAAATCCGACTTGCCTTTGTCCGACGGGTCGTAGAATTTGGGCTCGTCGCCATACAGCTCGTTTAACATCGCTTCTTTTTCGGCATCGTCGTATTTGGCGCGGTGCATCAGGTGTGAGTAGAGCGAGAACATCGGCACAGCCGACACGTGAAACAGCAACTTGCCACCAAGCAGCGAATAGTTGTAGCCATACCCGAGGCCCACCGATGCCTGCTGTGTGCGATACACGTCTAAGTTAGCCATTAGTATGTCTTTGGCCGCATAGCGGCTCTGGTAGTAGTTGGCATACACGATCATGCTTCCTGCGCTGCGCTTCTGCACCATGTCGGCAAACAGGCCGGCAGAAAGCGAAAATTTGCGGTAGTTGAACACATAATAGCCTTCGGCAAAGAAGATGTTGATGTGATGCTTACCCGACTCAATGCGCTCGTCTTTCAACAAATCCACCACTCTTAAAATCACGCTGTCGTTGGGATACTCCTCAATGTGCTGCTCCATTGCGTCGCGCATACCAAAGCGCTTCACACCCGACACAGAGTTGATGCTCTTGTAGCGCAGCCGGAATCCCCACATCGACCCATTCTTTGCCAGCCCGTAGCTGGCGCTGTAGCGGTTACGCACCGGAATGGGGATTTCAATGGCGAGTCCCTTCCAGTCGATGCCCAGCTCCAGTTCAAGCTGATGGGTGTGGGCGTTGATTTTATAGTAGGAACCTGCGTTAAGCCCGGGTATAAGCTCATCGACCGCCTTGGGGAAATAAAAGGGAATGTGGTTGCTGTAGTTCTGCCAATAGCCATACGCGCCCAAATACACTTGACGGTTGAGCCGTGGAATGGTCTGATAGGCGGTGTCGATGCCAGAGAGCTGGCCTTCTTCGAGAAACTTATCCACCTTCACAAGGAATTTGCCGAAGCCATGATCCCAGTAGGAGCGCTTTTGAGCCGGAGCTGCGGGGGTGGGCAGCACCGATGTCCCGGCGGCAATGCTGTCGCGGGTGACCATAGCCTCCTGCGCGGCGCACGGCAGCGCAGTGGCAATCACTACAATAAAAGCGTATAACAGTCTGGTCATTTTCAAAAGCCCGGTGCTCCCTCCTATCTTACATACACGATAGTGCCGTGGCACCTCTCCCCTATTTTATATAGAGCGCGAGCCACACAGAGGACAATTTAGCGTGTGTGCGCGCATAAAAAAGCGCATCCTCAACCGTGAAAAAATCCGGTCACAGGCTGCGCTTGTGAAAAGTCTTTTTTAAAAGAAAAAAATAGAATCGTATCTGTTGTTATTTTTCAGAATCAGTGCCACAGAAGCCGCTTGCATGATTTCTCAATAAAGCCGCCCCTTAAAGTTTCTCAAATTCCTTCAGCACTTTTTCTGCAATGGCAGCCATCTGCTCGGCAGGCACTTTCTTCTTGTTCTTGAAGTTCATATCCGCCTCCGAGTTGATAGGAATAAGATGAATATGGCAATGTGGCACTTCCAGCCCGAGCACAGCCACGCCTATGCGCTCACAGGGCACGGCAGCCTTAAGAGCCTTTGCCACCTTCTTGGCAAATTGCCAAAGCCCGGTGTATTCGTCGCTTTCAAGGTCGAAAATATAGTTCACCTCATGCTTGGGAATCACGAGCGTGTGGCCCACGTTCACTGGATTGATGTCGAGAAACGCATAGTAGTTCTCGTTTTCTGCGCACTTGTAGCTTGGAATTTCACCAGCCACTATCTTGCTAAAAATTGATGCCATCACTAAAAAATTTTTACAACGCTTGAATTATTCCTTCTTTACACACCTATTTCCACAATCTCGAATTGCATCTTGCCCACAGGAGCCTGCACTTCCACGATGTCGCCCACCTTGTGGCCAAGAAGCCCCTTGGCAATGGGAGTGGTGATAGATATCTTGCCTTCCCTCAGATTTGCTTCAGTTTCGCTCACGATAGTGTAGGTCATTGAAGCATTGTTCTTAAGGTTCTTAATAGTCACTTTGTTCATCAGAGCCACCTCCTCGGTCTGGAGTTTTGACTGATCGATGATGCGTGCGGTAGCCACGAGAGCTTTAAGCTCGGCAATTTTAGCCTCAAGCATGCCTTGACGCTCTTTAGCGGCGTCGTATTCGGCATTTTCAGAGAGGTCGCCTTTTTCACGTGCCTCTTGAATGGCGCGCACGACATCCGGACGCTCAACACTTTCAAGGTGTTTGAGTTCCTGCATTTTTTTGTCGTACCCTTCTTGGGTCATGTAGCTGATAGCCATGGTAAAATTTTTCTTATAAAATAGTTAGTAAAAGAAACGAAAGAATCTCATTTTTTGATGAGACCCTTCGCTGCACAAATATTCGTTATTAATACTGATGCAAAGGTAACAACTATTTTTCACAGAAAAAAATATTACCGAGTTATTTTCTGCTTTATTAACCTTTTACCCTCGCACTTTTGCGCTGAGATACAGTGCACTTCATCACCTCTTCCACAGGCGCTTCATCATCACTAAGCTCACCACCACCACAGCTGCCGTGAGCACTGCCGCCACCACCGTGAGCCCATAGTGCATGGCAAGCATCACCGCCGATGAGCCGCACAGCGCCAGCAGCGTGGCAAGCAGGCCTGCCCATGTGAGGCGCAAGCCATAATGCCACCTGTACACCACATATATCATACCGCTATATACCACATACCACACCATGAACGACACGCCCAGCCCCGTAAGCCCCCAAAGGTGATAGCACCACACATTCAGCCCGAAGCCTATCAGGTCGCTCACCGCCTCTGTGGCGAGGAACATCTTTCCATCGCCCTTGGCCAGAATCACAAAGGCCATGCACCACGACATCGCGCGCCACACCGTGCCTATCATGCCCCACGCCACAAAGGGCAGAATCACCTCGAATCCAGGGGCGTAGAGCGTCCACACAATCACGCCACGCAGAAGAATGAACACCGACACTATCGGCGCCATCACAAGCATGGTCACCGTCAGTTCCTGCGACACAAACGCCGTGAGACGCAAGCGGCTCGACGCCACCCTTGCCAAGCGTGGATAATACTCCATACCGAGGGCGGTGAGCACCAGCCCAGTGTATTTATTCACCAGGGTGTAGCCAGCCTGGTAATAGCCCACTTCGGCCGTGCCAGCCACATTGTTGAGCCAAGCGTTGAACACATAGCCCATCAGCGTGGTGATGAACATGCCCAGCGTCATATAGATGCCGAGCTTCACAAATCCCTTGCCTATGGCAAATGTGTGGCGAGCCGAGAGGCGCGCCTTGGGAAAGTCCTTGTCGCGGAATATCCAGGCAAACAGCAGGCATCCTGCGGCATAGGCGATAATCGAGGGCAGCACACTGTCCTCGCC
>JBNMJK010000073.1:0-11605 GCA_050873765.1 Sodaliphilus sp. | reverse complement strand
TATACCTACGACAGCATGGAACGCCTTCTCACCATATCGCTCACGCACGACGGCGCCGCACGTGTGGTGCTCAACCAGCAGAACCAGCCCGTGGAGCTGGACGCCTACTACCCCTACGGCATGCTCATGGCAGCCACACCGTCGGACACCAGGCAGCCCCACAAATACGGCACCAAAGAGCTCGACCGCGAGAACGGCCTCGACAGCTACGACAGCCATGCCCGGTGGTACGATTCACAGATAGGCTGCACCCACACCATCGACCCCATGGCAGAGAAATACCCCCACCTCAGCCCCTACCTATGGTGCGCCGCCAACCCCATCACCCTCACCGACCCCACAGGCATGTATTTCAACTCCACAGACTCCACTCAAGCCGCGATATATATAGAACGGTTAAATCAAAGAATAACAGAGCTGAACAAATCTGACGCAAAAGACAAGGATGAACAACTGGCGGAAGTACAAAAATCACTTCAAGATATAGAAGACATGAGAAACGACCCAAACCGACGGTACACGTTTCTTTCCGTGGAAGGTGAGCCAGAAACCAAAGAACTTGCAGATGGCTCTCTCCAAATGAACATTGATGAAAACATGCCTGGAAACTATGCCCATGAAATCAGGCATGGAGGTCAAATTGCACGGGGTGAATTTGGTTACACTAATGGGTGCCCGGATAATAGGTATGGTGCCAGCCATGAAGTTAGTGCATATAGAGCCCAATTTTCTTCTTGCGGGAAATTCACATATATGCCAAAATATAATTTTGATATAGATCAAAGTGTTGCCTTAAAAATAGCTCTTTTAGGTCAAAAGTCAGCATGGAAAACAATTACCAGACTTAGGGACATTTCAGTTAAATTCTTGAAAAATATATATGAAGGACCAGGAGTTAGCATAACGCCACTTTACTCTAAAGATAAATACGGAAAGGAATGGTTTAAAAGATGAAAAATATTATAATAACATTTCTGCTACTCTATAGTATAGCAGAAAACGCTTTTGCAAACATTCAAAAACTCTATGTTTTTGAAGATAGTCCTGTGCGTAGAATAACCGTAAGGTTTGATAATGACTCTACTGTGATTGTTTCAAATAGGGAAGGTTCGAAAGACTTAAAACATGTCATCAATTTTACTGACGCATATCATTATAAAAAAGTTAACAAACGCCAACTACAACTATATTTAATAAATACAGACAGGGATGATTATAATATCAGAAAAAAAACCATTATGCCTGCAAGGTTGAACAATCCTGCTGTTGTGAAATATAGTAGCCAAATCTTCCCTCTTTTGACAAACAACATCCTAACATTTTCAGAAGACTTCTCTTTAATATATGTAGCTCCTTTTTTATTAAAAAGTAAGGAAAAGATAGAATGGAGAACCAAGACAAATTTAGTGAGCCCCCTTTTGTTAACAAGACTAGGAATTGACTGTTTCAAAAAAAATATATATAGGTACAGTGACAGAGCGGAACGAAACTTGACAATACGATTTGTCAATAATAAAACAATAGAAATACAAAATACGGATTTTAGTGGCAGTGGTTTTAGTTTTGTTGAACGTTATGACGTGAAGCCTTGTAGAAAATACTTGTGCCAATACAAAATCATTAAGCTGCTATCTACTACCATTTGTAATAGGAGAAAAAAAACGACTTATTACCCGCCATTAAGCAATAACAAGATATTATGTCGCGGAAATATTTTCCCTAATTTAGAACGCCGACTTATCTTTTTTGACTTATCCTATTGTATGTTGCAAATCGATCAATTTACTTTTGAATATTTTGGAGAACTTATTCCATTTGGATGATACCATTGCTTATAATATCTGTATATATACACTTGGGCGGACTCGAGCACTGCTATTATCACCTCAGCTTCACGGGCAAACCGTTGGAAATAAAGCGGGTGCACACCACTGCCGATACAATAAATGTGGATATCACGCGTTATACCTACGACAGCATGGAACGCCTTCTCACCATATCGCTCTCGCACGAAGGCGCCGCTGCAGTTGTAATCTTTGTCGGATAAGATTTGAATGGCTGGTTAAATAAGGTTTACACAAGTTTGCGCAGCGTGTAGATGTAGGTGACGCCAGCGTCGCTCACTTGCTTGAGCCTCACGTGGTGGGCGCTTTTCTCCATGATGGTGAACTTGTTGACCCTCGTGAGGCCTGGAAGCTGCACAAAGTATATGTTCACATCGGGAAACAGCCATTGCATCTGGTCGGCGTCCTCGGTCCAGTTGCCATAGGTGTTGGTGTATGGGTCGTGGCGCTCGTTCACTTCCTTCACTTCCACGATTTGTCCCTGAAACTGCACCGCGTAGTGAACGCCGGCAGGGTCGGGCACCACAGTGCCGTCCACCGTCACCGACTCTATGGTCCATGTTCCGAACCACACGCCTATGTCGCCGCCATTGCGAGTGCACGCGCTGAAAGCCATGGCGGCCACTAAAATCCAAAAATATGTGATGAGATGCTTCATGTTTTTATTTCTTGATGTTAAAGTTGCCGTGATATGATACCGACAGCAGTCCGCCAGTGTTGTTGCCTAAAAGCGACCCGCGGTCGAAAGCGAACTGCGCCTTCAGCATGAGTCCCTTCAGCCACAGAGGCTGTGCGCCCACCTCCACCAGCATGCAGGTGGCACTCGCGCTCTTGGCGCGTGGGTGGTCGGCCGTGCCGTAGGCTTTGCGATAGGAGAATAGCATGCGGTAGTCGATAACGCTGCTGATGTATCCCTTCACGCCCATGTGAAAGCCACGCACCAGATTGTCGAGATAGCGCATATAGCCGTCGGTGTTGTAGATGGTGCCTTTGATGAAAGGCGTGCCGATCGACATACCGCGGTTTTGGTAGCCATTGTAGGTGTAATTGTTGTAGTAGTCATCCATGCCGGTGGCGCCGCCGTTTATGGGCGATTCGCGGTTAAGCTCCTCAGAGAAGTGAATGTGGCCGCTCTGGTTGGTGAAATCGAGATACTCAATCACCGCCGCGCTCACCAGTCCCTTTTTGCGTGCGCGCCATTCCAGCCCCCAAAGCCCATCGAAACCGTTCTGGAGGCCGATGCCCGACCCGTCTTCCCAGATGGTTTGGTGGTAGGCGCGGAATTTGCCGAGGCGCTTGTTGGTGTATTCAAGGATAATGTCCCAACTGCCCAGGTGGTTGCCTTCCACATACACCTGGTCGCCGGGGTTGCTGCCGCCGCTACCGGGAATGATGCTGCGGAAGAAACTCTTGAAATTGGCAGGCATCGCCACAGTTTTGGTGAGAACGCCATTCTCGTAGGTGCGCTGTGTGCCGGCAAACTGGCAAGCGGCTTGTGCGCCAAGGGTGAACACCACGGGCTGGTCGGGGCGTGTGCGCAGGTGAAACTGCTTATAGTTGAGCCAATAGCCGGTGGTGATGAAATTGTTGTAATAGTTGTAGTGGTTGTTGAGCCAGTCGGAGTCGGAGAGCCGCTCATAGCCAATCTCGCCACTGATTTGGAGCCAGCCCTTGGTGTAGGGAATGGTCTGGAAATTGACGAACCCCGCGCTCACGCCAGTACCTGGGCGCGCGTTGCCACTGCGCACGAGGTCGCCGCTCGAAAGGTCGGCCGAAGCCAGCGGCGACTGCGGCGCTTTTGCACCCACTGTGGCAAACAGACTCCGGTATTTCACTTCGCCATATATCTGCTGCACCCATGCGCGGGCAGGGTGCTGTGGCTGGCGGTAGAATTTGCCGGAGGCAAGGTCGTAGCGGTCATACGAAACTGAGCTGGAGTAGCCGCTCCACACTTCAGCGCCGAACCCGTAGGAGAAGCGGCGTGTGGTGTCGGTCTGGTGCCGGATAGCGGCGCTCACCAGCGTGGAGTATTGCTGCGTGATCGTGCCGCCACGGCCAGCGCTGATGTAGTAGGGCGCCAGTTCGCCTTTGCCATAGTTGACCGTGACGCCTCCCTCATACTCCACCTCAAAGGGTGCGGCGGAGCAAATGGCAGTGGAGGCCAAAAGGCCCATGATTACGCTCATCATGCGTAGAAGATTCATATTCATTTTCCTGTTTTTTCAAATGTGAGGATATGCCGACTTTTCTTCTGGTCGGTGATTTCGTCGATGTTGATAAATATGCCGCTTTCCTCCACTTCTCCAAATTCATGGTTGATGGCCGTGCCAAAGAAGCGCATGGTGGGGGAGAGGTTCATATAGGCGTTGACCAGCGGTGGAATGTTGATGCCGTGGTCGCGCACAAACTTGTTGAGCCGCCGGTAGTCTTCCTTGAAGTCGCCACCCACAAAAAACGCCGAGGCCCGCTCCTGCGAAATTCCAAGCCGCAGCGGCTCAATGGGGCTGACCAGCGCGTCGCGGTCGGGGAAATAGTGGTGCAGGAAATAGAGCAGCAGGTCGCGGCACTCTCTTTGGTAGGAGGGATACATCGTCATCTTGCCGAGCAGGTATTTCACTTCGGGGTGCAGCACCGTGAGCGCGCCAAGTCCGTCCCAGAGGTTGTCGAGGGCGAAAATCGACTTCACGCCCATGCGTGTTGACTGGTATTCGGGGCGCACAAATGAGCGGCCCAGCTCTATGGTGATGGGCAGGTAGTGGCGCATGAATTCGGGACTGAAGCTGAACATGTGGCTCATGGCGATGTGTGGCGTGCCGTCGGGCTGGATTTCCACGTCGCTGCCTAAGATGTAGCGATAAGCCCCTATGATTTCGCGCTCATGCGGATTCCACACGAAAAGCTGGCGGCACGGCTTGGGCATGGTGTCGAACTCGTCGATGTCGCAGTCTTTGCCGGTGCCGCCGCCACCTGCGCGGAAGGCAATTTCGCGTAGGCGTCCTATCTCGCGCATGATGTGGGGCGCGCTGTGGGCATCCACGATGTAGATTTCGTTGCCGGCCTTGTTGGTGCGGCGCAGCATACGGTCGGGCGTCAGCTCACTCTCAATCAGGCTGATGTCAACGGGATCTATGATTTTTTCAGCAGTCATCTTCTTCAAAAAAAGTCTTATTTAGTGTCAGAGGGTTTGAGCGCATAGCAGATGCTTGCCACGCGCTGTGCCTCCTCAAATGGGCGCTGGGCGTTGAGGCTCGTCCATGGAATAGCCTCGCCCACATACACGCGGTAGTTATGCCCGCGGCTTTTCAGCATTTCGCCAGGGAGGAGAATCATTTCTATGTTGAATTTTATGCCTAATCGCTTGCGCCAGCGCGCCATGCGGTAGAAGAAGCGAGAGTTTGCTCCGTCGAAATACATGGGCACGATGTGGCGGCGTGTGCGAATGGCGTGCGTCACCACAAACTTCTGCCACTGCAGGTCGTGCACCTTGCCGCAGCTGTCCATGCGTGAGCATAGGCCTGCTGGAAAGGTGGCCATCTGGTTGTCGCCCTGGTATTGCGCCTCAATCTCCTCGGCGCGCCCTCGCGACTGCCTCCCATACTTGTTCACGGGCAGAAACACCGACTGAAGGGGCTTCACCGCCATGAGCAGGTCGTTGACCAAAAAACGGATTTTGCCATTGTAGCGCTTGCCTAAATAGGAGATGAGCGCCAGCCCGTCGAGGCCGCCTAAAGGGTGGTTCGACACGAAGATGAAGCGCCCCTGGTCGGGCACTGCTTCATCGCCCACCACCTCAGTGGTGATGTCAAGGTAGCTGAGCGCCTCATCGGCAGCCGCCACGCCGTCGTGGCCACACATGCGCTGAAGTATGGCATTGAGCTCGCGCTGGTGAATGATGCGCTCCAGCCAGCTGATGGCCAGCTTGGGGATATAGCGATAGTAGCGAGGCATACGCTGCCTCACCAACTCGTCCACGTCGATCACCACCTGCTCATCGTTCATTCTTTCAATACTTATATGATTTGAAATAACAAAGTTAGCGAATAATTAAGGACAAACAAAACAAGATTTATAGAAACTTTTGCCACTTAGCGAACAAAATGTTGTAATTTTGCAAAAATAGAACTCTAAGGCTGTAAGATTTTTTGGTCGGAAGTATGAATATAGCGCACTTTATTCTCACAAGGCGTTTTCAGCGTGCTCAACTGTGCGTGGAACTGCTATGCTTGTGCCTGCTGCTTGCCGTGTCGGTAGGTGTGTTTGGCACCGAAGGCATAGGCTTGGCGTGTGGGCTTGGGCTGGCTTATGCCGTGCCTCGCGCACTCTATGCCCGCATCAGTGGCGGTGAGCCATGGGGCGCGCTTGTGATGAGCGTGAGCGGCATCATGCTTGTGATCTGGGCTTTTTCCAACATATATGGCTGGACGCACGAAGTGGGGCGCACTCTCGCCAATCCCGACCTTCATTGCGACGATGCGCTGTACTTTCGCTGGGCGTTGAACCATTTCGATGGCTCTGTTGCCGAACCCCAGACCAAGTTTGTGGGTTTCCCGCTGATGATATTGCTGTCGTGGCGGCTGTTTGGCGCCAGTATCGTTTGGCCTATAGCCATCAACGTGTCGCTCACGCTGCTCACCATTGTGGTGAGTGGCCAGATGGCGGGGCGTGTGCTGGCACGGCGACTCACAGCCACCCGCACCCAAGTCACCGTGCTCACGATGCTCGGTGTGGCGGTGCTCGGCTACTTTATGAGCCACGGCCCCATGCTGCTCAAAGAGCCCCTCACCTATTTCTCGGTGGCTTTGGCGGCCTACGCCTTGGCACGAATGAAATCGCTCGATGCCGCGCATGATGGCCCGGTGTGGCGTGATGTGGTGTGCTACACCGTGGCGGTGATGGTGATGGCGGTCACGCGTATGAGTGTGGTGTATTTTCTGATGATAGGGGTGCTGCTTACACTTGCCGACAACAGGAAAATGTGGCGTTACGCAGCCGCACTGCTTGCGGTGTCGGTGGTAGGCGTAGGCCTGGGCGTGTACTGGTCGAATGGATTCGGCTCCGAGGTGCAGATGCGGATAGTTGCGGGAACCGACATCATGAAGGAAATCTATCTTGCGCATGGCGCGTATGGCGAGATGATGAGCCACTATTTTCAGCAGCCCATGTGGCAACGGCTACTGCTGCTGCCCGTGACTTGCGCTGTGCAATTCTTCATACCTTTTCCATGGCCATCGGCAGAGACGGCTGAAACGCTGAGTGTGAGCCTGCTGGCCACGCGCTTTCAGTGGGTGTGGTATGCCGTAGCCGGCTTGGCGCTGTTCTATCTGTTCACCCAGTCGTATAAGAAGCAGAGCTTAGGCTGGTGGGCGCTGTGGCCATTCGTGAGCATAGCGGTAGTGGCGTTTGTGACGAGCGGCAGTGTGAGCCGCTACACCCTGCCTTTCCAGCCGCTGTTTGTGACCATAGCCGTGTGGGTGGTGTGTAAATACCGCGAAGGCCAGTGGCGAGGCACATTCAGAATATGGTGCGCCTGCTATGCCATGGTGGTGGCAGCCGTGCTCGCCTACTGCTATGCCGCCACCGCCTAATTCTTTAGACAGCCAATCGGAATGACATACACACCATCTTTCCTTTGGTAGGCATATTGCCCTACGCCAATGATGACAGCCATGAATGATGGCGCAGGCATTTTACTTGTGTCAATTTTGTCGGCCAATGCTTTCAGATTGGTCGCTCCTTCTTCAATACGTTCCTTTCCCCCAAGTTTCACTTCAAGCAGAGCGTAGCTGCCATTGCGGCGGTGGAGCACAGTGTCACATTCCAGTCCACTGCTGTCTCTGTAGTGGTAAAGCGCCCCATCGAGAGCATCGGCATAAACGCGCAGGTCGCGCACCACAAGATCCTCGAAGAAGAGGCCGAACGACTGTAGGTCGTTGACCAGGTCGTTTGGGCCAAGTCCGAGTGCCGCTATACCAATACTTGGATCCACAAAGTGACGGGTGTCGCTTGTGCGGATTGCCGATTTGCTTCTGATGTTTGGATTCCAGGCCAGGAGGTCTTCTATCACATAGAGTTTTTTCAAAGCCTTGATGTAGTCCATCACAGTGTCTTCATCGAGGGTGCTGGCGTCGTTGGTGAACATGTCTTTCCTGATGGTATTGTATGACACTTGCTGCGAAATGTTGCGAGCATAGGAGCGAAGAAGTAGTTTCGTGCGTTCTGTGTTGCGCCTCACTTTATCTACGCGCTGAATGTCGTAGTTTACCACAGAGTCGTAGTAGTCAAAGGCTTGGTCAAGTGCCAAATTCTCCGATATGATGGTTGCCCATGGCCATCCGCCGCGGCATGTGAGAAAAGCAAGTTGCTCAACATCAATGTCGTTTTGCAGAATATCAAACCCTTCACCATCGAACAGCGATTTCAGGCTGATCTTGCCTGTTGACTCACCCGACTCATACAGGCTCATTGGTCGCATTTTCAGGTGCGCAAATCGTCCGGTGCCGCTGTGTATGGTTTCGTCGGCAGAAGGTAGCACCGACGATCCTGTTAAGATAAATTGTGAGGGCTTTCCTCTCTTGTCCACTTCGCTGCGAATGCAATCCCATATTGGTGGAAGTGCTTGCCATTCATCGATGAGCCGTGGAGTGGGTCCCGCAAGGAGCACACTTGCGTTTAGCTCCATCATTTGTGAGCTCTGCGACAATACAGCGGAATCACCTAAGTCGAGAACACTTTTAGCCAATTGCTTGGCGGTAGTGGTCTTGCCGCACCATTTTGGCCCCTTGATAAGCACTGCGCCTTTTCCGAGAATTTTCCGCTTTAATATTTCATCAGCTATGCGCTGTTTATACTTCGACATATCGTGTTGGTTTATAGTGCAAAAATATATACTTTTTTTATGCTGACCAAAAAAATAAAGAGATTTTCGGACGTTTGTGGCTGATTTGTTCGGACGTTTGTGGCTGGTTTGTTCGGACGTTTGTGGCTGGTTTGTTCGGACGTTTGTGGCTGGTTTATTCGGACGTTTGTGACTGGTTTATTCGGACGTTTGTGATTTTCTTAGGAGGAGTGCGCTTTGGAGAGCATGCTTTTGAGCCAGAGAGTAATGCGACAGTGGTGGGTTATACCACACGCTATATGATAGAAGTAAGGCCAGGAGCGCGACAACTAATGCGCGCCCTTGGCCTTATTCGATTGTGCCAATGTGTGGCAGTGTGATGCGTTTATTCGAGAGTTACGAGGGTGCCGCATGGCTCGCCAGCCAGCACCTTGCGGAGGTTACCCTTCACGTCCATGTTAAACACGTGGATAGGCAGACCGTTTTCCTTACACATGATGGTGGCGGTCATGTCCATCACTTTGAGGTTGCGGCGGTAAATCTCGTCGTAAGTGATTTTGTCGAACTTGGTGGCGTTAGGGTCTTTTTCCGGGTCGGCGGTGTAGATGCCGTCCACTCGGGTGCCTTTGAGCATCACCTCGGCCTCTACCTCAATGCCGCGAAGGGCTGAGCCTGTGTCGGTGGTGAAGAAGGGATTGCCCGTGCCGCACGACATGATTGCCACCTTGCCTTGCTCCATGGCCTCAATGGCACGCCATTTGCTGTATTGCTCGCCGATGGGAAACATGCCAATGGCGGTGAGCACTTTTGATGGCTGGCCCACGGCGTCGAGCCCAGAGCTCAAAGCAATGGAATTGATCACGGTGGCGAGCATACCCATCTGGTCGCCCTTCACGCGGTCGAAGCCTTGCGCCGCGCCTTTGAGGCCGCGGAAAATGTTGCCGCCGCCAATCACGATGGCCACTTGCACGCCAGCGTCAACCAGTTCCTTAATCTGTTCGCAGTAGTCGGCCACACGTTGTGGGTCGATTCCATAACCTTGTTCGCCTTGAAGCGATTCGCCGCTGAGCTTGAGCAGCACGCGTTTATAAATTGCCTTCATAGTGCTTATTTTTGAATTCTTTGTAGTTTTTTTACGTTACCGTAGTGTGAAAAAATAGTGATTATTGAAAATACCAGTGCAAAATTACGAAAAAAGGTTGGATAATCGGGGTGATTAATCCAACCTTGATATGTGATGCTGTGTAAGTTATTGCAAATTATTTAGAAGCCTTGGCACGCTCAATGTATTTGTCGATGTTGATGTTGAGCGCATAGCTTGGGAATTTGGCCTTCATGTCTTCATACACGGCCAGCTCCTCATCGTATTTCTTGGTGGCGTGGAGCACAGTGGCCTTCTTCTTCATGAAGATAGGGGTGAGCGACTCGTTGTCGCCAGCCTTGCTGATGGCCTTGTCGTAGGTGCTGATGGCTTGGTCGTAGTTCTTCTTGTTCACATAGCAGTCGGCAAGGAGCGAGAGGGCAGCGGGGCCCATGATTTTGCCGTTGGCGTCGGAGCCTTCAAGCAGCTTGATGGCCTCGTCGTATTTTTTCTGCTTGTAGAGGATAGTGGCTGCCATTTGAGCGGCACGGTTGGCAGGAGCGTATGATTCGTTGGCTGCTTTCTTGTAAGCCACAAGTCCTGCGGAATCTCCCTTGGTCATGTATTCCATATCGGCCTTGTTGACCATATTTTGAGCTTCCTGCATACCATTGTTGCGAACTGCAATAAAGATGGCAACTGCGGCAAACACTACGATGATGGCAGCGACACCGCCGTAAATGAGCTTTTTGTTGTTTTCAACTTTCTGTTCCCAAGATGTGAGCGTTTCGTTCACTTCGTCAACAGTTGTGCGAGCTTGTTTAATGTCTTGTTTAGCCATATTATATTATATGATGTTTCTAACTAAAATAAATTCAATGTTTCAGCTCGCAAAATTAATAGTAATTATTGTGATTTAAAAGTAATTCGGTGAATATTTTTCAAAAAAGCGCTAAAAACCTATCCGTTATATGCTCAAATTGAGTAATTTTGCACGAAAAACGGGGATAACCGTATATACATACAATATACACATTTCTTAAAGTGAAAAAGATTCTTTTGGCAATGGGCGCTATGCCGCTGATGTGGTGCTGCCAGGGCGGTGAGGGCCGTGGCACGGAGAGCAGCCGCATGGATTCGGCGGTGACGGCCATGGAGACCCCTGTCACCGACAGCGAGCGCGTGGCCGCCATGACTGAGGAGGTGCGCCTGCTCATCGACCAGTACGACCAAAAGCCCGACCCCGAGCTGCTCCATCAGGCCATGAGCATCAACGACAGCATCGCGCGCATCGACACCACACAGCAAGGCCGCTTCAACACCGCCTTGACGCGGGCCCAACTGCTGGCCAGGAGCGGACGCATGCGCGAGGCGATGGAAATTCAGGAGCATCTGCTCAGCCACAATCCTGATGATTTTGTGCGCCTTCAGTTCTACGCCGGGAAATACCGCATGGAGGGCAAACTCGACTCAATGAACATAGTGGCTGAGCGCGCATTGAGCAAGTGCGACAGGCTGATAGCCGACAGCGCGCACAATGCCGAACTGGTGGACCAGGCGCTCATGAACAAAATCAACATCTATCAGATTATCGACAACCGCGCCAAGGCGAAGGAGGCCAACGATCAGCTCGCTAACCGCCACAAGGACGACCCCGACTATCAGTTGACCGATGCCGAGTTTAATGAGGAATACAATGCCGCACGCGCCTCGCTCAACCAGTCGGCTGAGGCTTACCGCAAGGAGGAGCGGGAGAAAAAATAGGCAAACGAGGATACCAGAGGTGTGCCAGTAGTGACGCACGGCTCGTGCGCCCACCCCGGCGTATGGACAGTCTGTAAAGGT
>JBNMJK010000072.1:0-11784 GCA_050873765.1 Sodaliphilus sp. | reverse complement strand
TGCCACAAGGCACAAGGCGGACAATGGCAAAATGTGTTTATCGATATGGATGCCATCATGCCCGAGGCTTTCGCACAGCTCGAATTCTGCCGATGGATCTACACCTCTATCACCCGTTCGCGCTCACGTGTGTACCTCATCAATAGCCCCCTCGACACCGACCTCCCCACCTCCGACTACTAATTCACACTTACCCTCTCCAAGTCAGTTTTTTCAAAATCAACTTTCCTCACAATCAAGTTCTTCAAAGATTTACTGCACGGGCACGCCGAAGGGCACGTGCTTGATGAATTTCATTTCTTGCACGATGCGGTTGCGATGACGCAGCAGTGCGCCCGATGGGTTCTTTGAGTCGCGCTCAATAGGATTGGGAAGCGTGGCAGCGATGAGCGCGGCGTCGCGACGGGTGAGCTGGTCGGGATTCTTGCCGAAGTTGAGCTCGGCCACGGCTTTCACGCCATAGATGCCGTCGCCCATTTCAATGGAATTGAGATACACTTCCATGATTCGCTCCTTGCCCCAAATAAATTCTATCAGCACGGTGAAATAGGCCTCAAACCCCTTTCTCACCCAGCTGTGCCCCGGCCATAGAAACACGTTTTTGGCTGTTTGCTGCGATATGGTGCTTGCACCACGCTCTTTTCCGCCTTGCAAGGCTTTGAGCCGTGCCTTATATATTTCCTCAAAGTCGAAGCCGTGGTGCTTCAGAAACCGTGTGTCTTCACTCGAAATCACTGCAAGCGGCATATTCTCGCTGATATGGTCCATGTCCACCCATTCATGCTCTATCTTGGGGGAGCGTCCGTTTGCCACTTGCTCTGCCACGCGAATAAACATTAATGGTGTGTAGTAAACGGGCAGCCACTTCAATATCACCACCGCCGACACGGAGGAAACGATAAAGAAGATGAGGGCAAATGAAAGCCAGCGAAATATGCGTCGTAGGATATACATGTTGGTTAGAAATTAGAAATTAGATGTTAGACGTTAGACGTTAGAGATTAGACGTTAGAAGCCTTGCAGGGCATTAAACAAAAAATTCCACATTAGGTTTTACGGAGTTGCCAGAAGGCCACCGCTGAAGCTGCCGCCACATTAAGCGAGTCCACTTGGTGGCTCATGGGTATTCTCACCACATAATCGGTGCTGGCAATCACGCCTTGCGACAGTCCGTCGCCTTCCGTGCCCAGCACGATGGCAAGCCGAGGCTCTGCGGCGAGCTGTGGGTCGTCGATGCCGATGCTGTCGTGGGTGAGCGCCATGGCGGCTGTTTTGAAGCCTAAGTCGGAAAGGCTGCATACTGGTGTGTGGAGCCATGCCCAGGGCACAAGAAACACTGAGCCCATCGACACCCGCACCGCGCGGCGGTTGAGCGGATCGCACGAGGTGGGCGTGAGCAGCACCGCATCTATGCCAAGTGCCGCCGCGCTACGGAAAATTGCACCTATATTCGTGGTGTCAACCACGCCATCAATCACAGCAATGCGTGAAGCGCCCTCACACACTTCCTCCACGGTTTTGGGCAGCGGGCGGCGCATGGCGCACAGCACCCCTCGTGTGAGTGTGTAGCCTGTGAGCGACTCGAGCAGGGGTCGGCTACCGGTATAAACGGGTATGTGCTCACACTGCCTTATAATAGGGGCTGCATCGCCGCTGATGTGCTTTTCCTCGCACAAAAGCGCCAGAGGCTCATAACCGGCATCAAGGGCCACGCGAATCACTTTCGGACTTTCAGCAATGAACACGCCCTTCTCTGGCTCAAGCCTATTGCGCAGCTGCGCCTCGGTGAGTGTGCTGAACACCTCTACACCTGGGTGCGTGAGCGTTTCGATTTTAATGATTCCCATTTTTGCGAATGATTGATTTTTTATAATGTGTCGTTTTTTTTTGAAAATAAGATGTGGCATCTAAGCCCGGTCACGGCTGCGGGTTGTTGGCTATATAGGAGAGAATGGCGGCAGAAGTGCCGTCGGGATTCTCATCGATATAGAGCTGCACCATTTTACCGTCGTTTTCATAACGGTAGCCCATGATGTCGGTAGGCTCGCCTTCTGCCGAGGAGTGGCCTATCACCATCCGCTTCATGGCGTAGGATTTTTGCAGCGTCTTCAGCACGGCGGAGAACAGCACATTCGTGGCTTCCTTTTTCGCTGATTTGGCTCTGAAAGTGAGGCAGTACAGCCCGTTGCCGTCGAACTGGATCTGCACATTGAGCCACCGTTGGCCCAGAAAGGCGAATTCCATGGCGGCGGTGTCGGTGGCTGCCGGTTTGCTGGCAAGAATCTTCAATTCGCTGTAGTCGCCGTTGTCCAAGGGAATGGTGTCGAAATGACTGTCGGCCTGCCCCGATGCAGCGTCCACAAAGTGCTGCTGATACAGCTCGTCAAGCACTTCCTGCTTTTGCTGACCAAACTGCACCGAGCCCAAAAAGGTGTCCTGAATGTTGGTGCCGTCGCCGCCCGACGAGCAAGCGAAGCACAGCACCGCTATTATAAATAAGGAAAAAATTCGTGTTATCATTGATGTGTATGAATTGCTCTTTGCCTACAAATTTATGGAAAATTTCTTTGGAATTTTGTAATTTTGCCCATATTTTTTTTGAAATGAAGCAAGTAAAGATTTGGATAGAGGCTATACGGCTACGCACCTTGCCGGTGTCGGTGAGTGGCGTGCTGATAGCAGTGGGGCTGGCAAAATTCAACGGCGTGTTCCGCCTGCTGCCCTCGCTGCTGTGTGTGGTGTTTGCGGTGCTGGCGCAGATCGTGTCGAATCTGGCAAATGAATATTTCGACTTCAAGGCCGGAACCGACAAGAAAGGGCGCGTAGGTCCCCGTAGAGGTGTCACTGAGGGCGACATCAAGCCTCACACCATGAAGCGCGCCATGGTGGGCACACTCGTGGCCGCCTGCCTTGTAGGGCTGAGTATGCTTGCGGTGGTGAAGCCTGGCGATGGCTATGCCAACTGGCTGATGCTCATTGCAGCAGGCGCGCTCATTGCCGTGTTTGCTTTCGCCTACAGTGCAGGCCCATATCCATTGAGCTACCATGCCTTAGGCGAGGTGGCGGTGATGGGATTCTACGGACTTGTGCCAGTGGCGTTCACCTATTACGTGGTGGGCGGCACCTTCCACCCATTTGCCGTGATTGCCGGCATAGCCATAGGATTTATGGGGGTGAATGTGCTGCTGGTGAACAACTATCGTGATGTGGACGACGACCGGGAGGCGGGCAAGCGCACCTCGGTGGTGGTGTTCGGCCGAAAACTTGCGGCCTTCGCCTATCTGCTGAATGGGCTGATGGCGATGTCGGTGATGGGTGTGGTGTGGCTAAGGCTCTATTTTGCTTCCGGGTGGTGGTTCGTGGTTCCCGTGGTGGTGTATGTAATGCTACACATAGCCACATGGCGCAAACTCACCCACACCGACGGCGCCGCCTTGAATCCCCTGCTCGGAGCCACAGCGCGCAACATGCTCATCTTCACAATCCTCCTCTGCGCAGTGCTCTGCATAAAAGGATAGAAAATAGAGATTAGAGATTAGAGATTAGAGATTAGAGATTAGAGATTAGAGATTAGAGGTTAGAGGTTAGAGATTAGAAATTAGAAAGAGGACCTGAATGGGTATGATAGGCTTAATAGGCATATTGGGCATATTGGGCATATTTTTAGCCTTTCCCCCAATCTCTAACCTCTAATCTCAAACCTCTAACCTCTAATTTCTAACTTCTAATTTTAACTCGCTATTCTGCTTTCAGCACGAAGCCGCCGCCTGGAGCCAAATGCACATTCAATGTGGCTGGCACGGTGCCTGTAGTCTTTTTGTAGTCTTCAGCGTGGCGATTCGCGTTCACGCCATCCACAAACAGTTCCATCTTCTTGCCAGCGATAAAGCCAAGGTCGAGCGAGAAGTCGCGCGCTTTCCAGTTGCTGATACCACCCACATACCAAGTGTTGCCTTTCCGGCAGGCCTCCACCACGTATTGCCCCACTTTAGCCTTCAGCACGCGGCGCTCGTCCCACACCACGGGCACTTTAGCAATAAAGTCGAGACATTCAGGCTCAGCCTCATAATTGGTGGGCGAGTCGCAGAGCATATTGAAGGGCGAGTCGAAAATCAAGTACAGTGCCAACTGGCGGCAGCGTGTGCCCTGGCTCATGGGCTGAGAGTGGCAAGGGTAGAAATTCTTTTTGGTGGCATTGCGCATAGCGCCCTGCGTGTAGTCCATCGGGCCCACCACCTGGCGAATGAAGGGCAACAGTGTTTCGTGGCGCACCTGGTCGTACTTCTCAAACTTGCTCCATTTCACCTGCTCCTGTCCGGCTACGGCTTCAAAATTCAGCACATTAGGATAGGTGTAGGTCATGCCGTTTGGCACCGGCGCGCCATGGAAGTCGCAGAACAAGTGGTATTTGGCGCAAGTGGCTGCCGCCTTCTCAAGAAACACCATCATCTCCTGGTCGCATCGGTCCATAAAGTCGATTTTGAAGCCCTTCACGCCCATTGCGCTGTAATGGCGGCACACATTCTCCATGTCGCGCTCAAAAGCCTTATAGCCAGCCCACAGCACAATGCCCACACCACGCTCCTTCGCATAGGCAACAAGCATAGACAAGTCTATTTCTGGCACCACCTGCATCAAGTCGGCCTTCTTGTTCACAGCCCAGCCTTCATCGAGAATCACATATTCAATGCCATTTTTTGCGGCAAAGTCGATGTAGTATTGATAAGTTTGGTTATTGACACCGGTTTTGAAGTCCACCCCTTTCAGGTTCCAGGCGTTCCACCAGTCCCAAGCCACTTTTCCCGGCTTCGCCCAACTGGCATCGAGCACTGGCGCATCGGCAAGCAACCGGGGCACTTCGGTGGTGAGCAAGTCGGCGTCGTTCTCGCTCACGAGCATCATTTTCCAGGGGAAGGTACGCGAGCCGGCGGTGGTGGCAATATAGTTTTCCCAGTCGTCCACTATCATTTGCAGATTATTGTGGTCGCCCTGATACTCATGTTTGGGATAAGGAGGGAAAAAACCTTTCACCGCATTACCCTTGCTGGGAAGCAAGAACATTCCGGGATAGCTGCGCACATTATAGTCGCCAATCAGCAGTTTCTTACCGCCCCCGAGCTCGATGAGCATGGGCGAAAGGCCCAGGTGATGCTGATCAAGCTGCGAGAGGTGCGCGTATTGATACGTGTTCTCAAATGAGCAGTAGGCCTGGTCGCGCAGATCGGTGGTCTTGTGGTGGGAGTTGGCGGGTGCTTCATAAGCCAGGCAGTCGGAAGGCAAGTTAAACTGCACCTGCTCATCGGTGATGGTGAGCGAGCCGGGGAAATGGGTGACGAACCGATAAGCCACGCCACCATTGTAGGCCCGGAATTCAACCGCGTATTTGCCAAAATTGAGCGTGAGCACGTGGCATTGCTCTCCACCCGATTCTTTAGCCGACTTGCAGCGTTCCGCAGCCAGCGTTTTGCCGCCTTCCACGCTCATGCCCAGAGCCGACGGCAGCAGCACAGGCGTGCCACTGTGGCTCACGGAGAAAGTGGTGGCGGAATTGTTGTTTTCGATGTTCACTTTAAGTTTGCCGTCGGGCGAGGAAAGCTGGTAGCTCTTAGCCCACGCACCGAGGCAGGCGAAGGCCAACACTGAGATAAAGAGGATCTGTTTCATATTTTGATTTTCTTTTAATGTTTACAGTATGAGTGAAGATTAGTTTCTTCCACAAATTTAGGAAAATTCGCTGCAAATGCGTTAAAATCGTGCCAAAAAATCACGCTGAGAAGTTTTTGATAAAAAAAACATCAGCTTAGTGTTACATTGTATTGAAATAATCTTTATCTTTGTGTGTGATTACTACTTTAACCAACTAATAAAACATTCGATTTATGAAGAAAAATTACTCTAAATTTTTGATGGCGGCTGCTCTGTCGGTGGCTGCAGTGTGTGGTATGCAAGCACAAAATGTGGTGCTTGAAGAGAACTTCGACAAGCTTGAAAAAGCAGTGGACGAAAATGGCAAGCCTCTTTATGGCAAGAACCCATGGACTGGTATTGATGCTGATGGCGTGAAGTATAACCCTAACTATACAGGCATCCAGAATGATGGCCGTGTTGACGACCTCAACGGTTGGAGCTCACGCACCACCTACATGTATGCTTGCCGTGGCTATATCCGTTTTTCAAAGACTAGCTACGGTGGCGACCTCGTGTCACCTAAGTTTGCTTCTCTTACCCAGCCAACCGACGTGAAGCTCTCTTGGCAGGGTATCGGCTACACTTCTAACCAGATTCTCAACGCCGACGGCTCTTACAAGAGCGGTCTGGTGCACGACTACCAGTACTACTGCGTGGCTGTGCTTGGCGCAGGTGAAATTGAAGGCGCAAAGAAGACCTTAGACGTGGCTTATAAAGATGCCGATATGAACGACGTGACCATTAAGGCTGCTGTTATCGAAATCCCAACCGATGCTTTCATCACTATGGACACTCTCCAGGCTTGGACCTTTGAAGGCACTAAGAACGAACTCACCATCAAGGGCGCTACCGCTGAAACTCAAGTGGCTTTCATGTCGGTGATTCCAAGTTTCGGCACAAAAACCACCAACTATGTGCTTGAAGGTATGCCAGCTGATCCTAACGCTCCTCACGGTGTGAATGTGAAGGTGAACCGCGTGATTATCGATAACGTGAAAGTGGTTACCGTTCCTGCTTCTGGTATCAACGACGTTACTGCTGCTGCCGCCACACAAGTGAAGGCTCGCAAGGTGGTTGAAAACGGCCAGGTTTACATCATCGCCGGCGACAAGAAATATAACGTGATGGGCGCAGAGGTGAAATAACCTCCCCCCCCCCAAAAAAAACACTGTTATAAAACATATTAATGCTCTCGGTTTTCATCAGCCGAGAGCATTTTTTATTGCGAACGTTGAAAAAAGTGGAGATATGATGCCCAACGTAACGAAATTATGTGTAATTTTGGAGTAATAAATTTAACCTATTAAACCAATTAGCAGATGAAAAAAATTTACTCAAAGATTTTAGCGGCCACTTTCGTGGCTGCAACTTCAGCGTTTGGCGCATGGGCCGACGAAGTGGTGGTTCTCAATGAAAATTTCGACAATCTCGAAGCAGTTACCGATGCCGGCGTACACAAATACGGCAAAAACCCCTGGACCGGTAAAGACGCAGAGGGCGTTAGCTATCAGCCCAACTTTACCGACCTGACAACAGCAGGCTTTGCTGACGACCTCAACGGCTGGACTTCTCGCACCAGCTGGCTGTACACATGCCAAGGCTATATTCGCTTCTCAAAAACTGGTTACGGAGGTGACGCAGTTTCACCAAAGTTCACCGCTCTCACTCAGCCAACCGATGTGAAGCTTTCTTGGCAAGGTATCGGCTATTCTTCCGAACCAAAAGCAAACGCAGATGGCTCCTACAAAAGTGGAGAGAAGCATGACTACCAGTACTACTGTGTGGCAGTGCTCGGCGCAGGCGAGATTGACGGCGCAACCAAGACTATTGAAGTGGCATATAAAGATGCCGACAAAAAAGACATCACTGTGAATGCCGCTGTAATTGAAATTCCATCTACAAGTTTTATCACAATTGACACTCTCCAGGCCTGGAGCTTTGAAGGCACTAAGAACACACTCACCATCAAGGGCGCTACCGCCGAGACCCAAGTGGTATTCATGTCGGTAAAGCCAAACTTCTCCTCAGCAAAAGCTGCTAAGACCACCGACTATGTGATAAAAGACATGCCAGCAGCAACCGATGCTCCTCATGGAGTGAACGTTGGAGCAAACCGCGTAATCCTCGACAACGTGAAAGTGACTTACGAGACAGTGCCAACCGCTATAGCCGACGTCACCGCCGCTAAGCAAGTAAAAGCCTACAAAGTGATTGAAAACGGCCAGATCTACATCATCGCCGGCGACAAGAAATACAACGTGATGGGCGCAGAGGTAAAGTAAGAAGCCAAAGCAAAAAAATCTCTTCCCCTGAAAAAAGTTGACTCATAAAAGAGTCAAAAAAATGATAAGATTTCAGAGTCTACCCAGACAAAAACGTCAATCCATCCGCGATGAAGTCCTTCGACTTTATGCGGAAACCGATCTCAGTTATGGTGAGATAGCGGAAGAAAATGGAGTGCAGGTGCGTACAGTTGAATATATTGTGCGTAACTTTGCGCGAGAACTTCAATCGATTCCGACTATGAGAAAGAGAAAATCAGAGGCCAGCGCTGAGGATTATGACAAGCTGCGCGCGGAAGTGACAAGGCTGCGCAAGGAGCTGAGGGAACAAAAGATGCGTGCCGACGCTCTTGACACGATGATAGACGTGGCCGAAGAGGTGTTCAATGTCCCGGTAAGAAAAAAATCTGGCGCCAAACAGTGAGACGCCTGCACGCCCAGCATTCGGAGCCCTACACGGTCTCCGAGCTGTGCGGGCTGTTTGGCAAGAGCAAGCAGGCCTATTACAAGTATGACGAGGACAGCTTCCTGCGGCGGCTGTCCCAGGAGGAGTTCGCGGTGCAGTTTATCCGCGAGGTCAAATCAAAAGACCCGGGTATAGGCGGGATGAAGGTGTGGTCGATCTACTGCCGCACCTTCGGAGAGCGCGAGCGCATCGGCAGAGACCGCTTCTGCGACATCTTTGACCGCTACGGCTTCAAAATACGCCGCCGGCGCAGAGCTCGGACAACCGATTCGCGGCACGGCAACCCGACATATCCCAACATAGTCAAGGGGCTTATCCCTACGCGTTTTGGCGAAATCATAGTCGGAGACATCACATATATACCTCTGGAAAGCGACACTGCAGGCGGGCATCGGTTCTGCTACGTGAGCCTCCTGATGGACTCCTACAGCAAGATGATACTCGGCAGCAGTGCCGGCATGACACTGGAGGCGAAGTATCCGCTTGCGGCATTGCATGACGCGCTTGACGTGCTGCGTTCACGGCAGGTCGACTTGTCATGCACAATCCACCATAGCGACAGGGGCGTGCAGTACTCCTGCGCGGACTATGTCACAGAACTGCACAGAGACAAGGTGATGATCAGCATGACCGAGAGCGGCAATCCAAAGGACAACGCCGAGGCCGAGCGAATAAACAACACGCTCAAGAACGAACTTTTTAAAGACATGACATTCAGTGATATAGACCAGGTGAAAGAAGCTTTACAGAAGGCTGTGCTGTTCTATAACCACGAACGGCCTCATCTGAGTCTTGAAATGCGCACGCCCGTAGAGGCTGCCGCAGAGACAGGACGTTTCCGCCGGCATTGGACAAGCTATCGTGAGCACGCGATAGACGCTCTTAAAACAGAGAAGGACCACGACAACGGACAGGCATCAGCCACGGAATAAAAAAAATTTGTAACTTTGCCCTATCTCTGGGCTACGTTGCCTCCGGGCTACGCCCTACGTCAACTTCTCCCAGGGATAGTCCCCGGTCAGACAACCGTCTCCAGACATAGAGTAAACTAAACTCAGTTAATATACATAACCGAGTCAACCTTTTTCAGGAACAGACACACCATGTCGGACGAGTTGTGAATTGCTTTCAAATTTGTATCTTTGTATTATAGCAAACAACGGATTGTGTGCAAATCTCTGTATATCTGTATATTACAAAGGTTTTAGAAAAATAAAAAATGACTGTTTGCTATCAAAAAGCTCCATAAAAATGGAGCTTTTTTGCTTTGCAGATATTTGGTGGAGAAAAGAATGGAGGCTGTGTTGTGGCTCAGTAGAAATTATAGGGGATAAAAATTGATGCAGTGCCGTAGAGTTTGCGCACAGAGACCAAGAAGATTCCGCAATTTTTTTTGGGAGGGGGGATGGGTGGATTAGTAGTCGGAGGCGGGGAGGTCGGTGTCGAGGGGGCAGTTGATGAGGTACACACGTGAGCGCGCACGGGTGATGGCGGTGTAGAGCCATCGGTAGAAGTCGAGCTGAGTGAAAGCCTCGGGCATGATGGCGCCCATATCGATAAACACGTTTTGCCATTGTCCGCCTTGCGCCTTGTGGCAGGTGATGGCGTAGGCGTATTTCACTTGCAGAGCATTGAAATAGGGGTTTTTCTTCAGCTCGCGGTAGCGGGTGCGCTTGTCGCCGGTGAGTTCGGCCATCACACAGGTGTAGAGATGCTCGCTTTGTGCGGCAGTGAGCGCAGGCGCATCGCTGCTGAGGCAGCTGACGATGATTTTCACGTCCATCTCCACGCCACCGAGGTCGGGAAACTCCACCGTCACATTGGCGAAGTCGAGCCCATATCGCCGCTCTATCTCGCCCCACACACGCTTCACTCTCACCACGTCGCCATTGGCGATGAAGTCGATCTGCTCGTAGTCGGCCGACCAGAAGTAGTTGTTTTTGCTCACAAGCAGTATGTCGTCGCTCACGAGCTCGTCCTCGCGGTAGAGAATGCTGCCGCGAATACCACGGTTGAAAAGCGTGGCGCGCTTGTTGCTGCGTGTCACCACGATGGTCTCGCTCATGCCGTCGCGGTCGTAGCAGTCGCTGATGGTCTCGAGCAGGAATTCGCCGGTGATGGCGTCGATGTCGTGGAAGCGCTGCAGCTCCAGCCTGGGCGCGCACAGCACACCGCTCTCCATCACCTGCCGCAGAATGGTGGCGTTGTACAGAATACCGCTCTCGGCTGCCTGTCGCGCTATTTGCCGCAGGCACACGCTGTAGGTCTGCAAGGCGTAGCTGCGCAAGAACTCCACATTCAGCGCCGGACTTTCCGTCTGGCCCACGGGCGGAAGCTGCGCCACATCGCCCATCAGCACCAGCCGGCAGCCGATGCCGCTGTACACATAGTGGATAAGGTCGTCGAGCAGCCGGCCGGTGCCGAACACCGCGCCTTCATTGCTGTTTGAAATCATCGAAGCCTCATCTACGATAAAGATGGTGTCGGTGTGCTTGTTCTCCGCGAGCGAGAACCCGCTGGAGAGATAGCTGTCCTGACGGTATATTTTTCGGTGTATGGTGTAGGCGCTGTGTCCGGAATATTCCGAGAACACTTTCGCCGCGCGCCCCGTGGGAGCCAACAGCACCGTCTTGCGGCCACGCTCAGAGAGCGCCTTCACAATGCCGCCAATCATCGACGTTTTACCCGTGCCGGCATAGCCGTTCACCAGCATCACCGCCTGCGGCAGGCCATACAGCATAAAGTGGGCAAAGGTGGCGAGAAGCTCCATTTGCTCGTCGTTGGGGTCGTAGGGCAGACAGTTCACCACCGCTGTGGCAAACTGGCGCACCACTTTAGAGCGTGCCGGGTCAAGGTCGTGGGCAGGTGTTGAGTTTCCCGTTTGGGACTGATGAAGCGATTTTACCGAATCCATATCACAAATTTACGGAAATTTTGCTACAGTAAGGTAAAAAATCACTATCTTTGCACAAGCAAGCCTTGTGAGAGAAGCGCGCACATGTGTGCAGGCTCTCCCACAAAATAAGGAGTGATGCTCGAGTGGCTGAAGAGGCACGCCTGGAAAGCGTGTAAACGTCAAAAGCGTTTCGGGAGTTCGAATCTCCCTCACTCCGCACCCAATAAAAGTGCCTAAACTGCCCACCCAGTTTCGGCGCTTTTTTGATTTTGAGGGCCGACAATTCATCGGCACTCAGTAGAAATTTATATGGCTCAGTAGAAAATTAGTGGGGATAAGCAAATAGGTTGGCGATGCGGAAGAGGAAGAACTTCTTGTCCGCCACACCTCTAAGATTAGCCCGGAAAAGCTTGATTTTGGCATTGAACGATTCTGCCATGGCATTCGATGAG
>JBNMJK010000071.1:0-11824 GCA_050873765.1 Sodaliphilus sp. | reverse complement strand
GACCAATACAGTCAATACTATGTAATCCATAACGGAATGTGTAAAAAAATAATTTTATATATTAATAAAAAAGCACTATCCCTAACAAGAGCCAGCGGTGCGCAAACGGCACAAAGCGCTTGAAGAGAAGTGCAGGAACCTTATAAACAATTTCACATAGAGATTTGCTAAAAAGCGGCAAAAACCAGCATTTCAGCCTCTCCGCAGTATTTCATATCTTCACCACAATTTCATCGAGTTCTTTCTCGAATTCTGTGAGTAATTCGTTTGTTGCCTTGTTGTCGCGATAAGCCTGTGAATATAGCCTGGCAAACTGGAAAGCCACTTTCGCCATCACCTCTTCCGAAGTGTCAGTACCCTTGAATCGAGCCATCCACTTGTTCCAGAGCGTGTTCACGAGCTTTTCCGATTCCCTGTAAAGGGCCTCGTCGTCGGCTGGTATGCTAAGGGCAAATGGCTTAACGTCAGCAATACGAATATTGATATTTTGTTTTTTATCTATAGTTGGCATAGCATCATTCATTTAATTGAGAGATGCATTTGTCGATATCCCGCACTAACGAGGAAATCATTTTTCTGGCTTCAGCCGATTTCTCACTGTCAGGCACGAAATGGCGCGCGATGGTGAGGTAATGGTTGCTGGTCTTCAGTTGCTCATTTTCCTTTTTCAAGAAATCCACCTCTTTCCGAAGCTCAGCCAAATCTTCTTCAAGACGCTCTTTTTCAGCATTAAGCACATGGTATTTATCTACCAAAACTTTACTTTTGGTGACAATCCGCGCAAGAGTTTCTTGTAGTTCCGAAGCCATAATACTCCATTTTTCTACAAAATTAACAATTTCTCGCAAATAATCAACTATACCTGAGGGGAAAAATAATGGGCAGATGTGCCTTTTTTAGCGTTTTGCCATGTTTTTAGCTGGGTGGAAATTAAAATGGCTTGCGATACTTGCCTTCATCGCCGTCCTCCATGATGCTCAAATAGCTGGCATAGCGGCTTTGACTGATGCGACATTCTTCCACAGCCTTCCTCACTGCACAGCCAGGTTCATGGGTGTGAGTGCAATTGCCAAACCGGCAGCCTTCCGATGTTTTGAATATCTCACGGAAATAGTGAGCCACTTCGCTCTTGTCGAAGTCGATAGTGCCGAAGCCTTTCACCCCAGGAGTGTCGATAATGGCGCCTCCTCCTGGCAAGTCGAGCATCTCGCTAAAGGTGGTGGTGTGCATGCCTGTGTGGTGAGCCTCCGACACCTCACCCACCCGCAAATGTGCCTCTGGCACAAGCAGATTGATCAGTGAGCTTTTGCCAACACCTGAATTACCACTAAAGAGGGTGGTTTTACCAGCAAGCATATCTTTCAGTTCATCTATACCTTCACCCGAAAGCGTTGACATTTTTATAACCGGATAGCCAATACACTCATACAGGTAGGCAAAAGAGTCGAGTAGCTGCTTGTCGTAGTCGGCAGTGAGAAGGTCTATTTTATTGATGGCCATCACCACCGGCACGCGATAAGCCTCTGCCGTGGCAAGGAATCGATCCACGAAAGTGGTATTCGTAGCAGGATTGGCGAGTGTCACCACCAGCACCGCCTGCGATATGTTGGCCGCCAAAATCTGGAACTCCTTAGAGAGGTTGCTCGCGCGGCGAATGATATAGTTGCTTCGCGGCTCAATCTTCACAATAAAGGCTGTGCCATCTGGCTTTTTTTCAATATCCACCATATCTCCCACCGCCACAGGATTAGTGCACCGAAAACCCTTTAAGCGAAGATTGCCTTTGATCTTACAATTCACCACCTCTCCTTCATCGGTTCTGGTTATGTACCAACTTCCTGTATTTTTTATCACTAACGCTTTCATCACAGTGCAAAGTTAATAAAAAAGTATGTTTTCCACATCATTTCACCAATAATCCAAATTCAGAACTGGCACACGCACCTGCCACAGAGTAATGACTCGTTGAGATTCATTGCACCGCCATACAAAAATTTCTGCAACCTCTTGCGTGCGCGCGTGCGCACAAGAAATGAAAAACGCTTTATAAAGCGCATTATCCGCCTGATATTCTGCATATTAAAAAGTAAAAACAAGAGCTCAGTAGATTAATTGTTTGATAAATAAATGGTTAAAAATTTGGACAAACAATTGCGGTTGATTAACTTTGCACCGTTTTTTAGAACTTTTTAGTAACAAAATCAATTAATTATGAACGTAGAAACTATTGGATTGTGGGCTGGTGCTGTTTGGAATGCACTTAACGACGCCAACAGCTCTTTAACCGTTAAAGGTCTGAAGAAAACCACAAAACTCAAAGAAAAAGAAGTGTACGCAGCCATCGGTTGGCTCGCTCGCGAAGGTAAGGTCAACGTAACCGAAGTGGAAAAAGACGTGGAAGTTACACTCATCTAATTCATTCACAAGCAAATAAACTTTGTGTAACACATAATGTATAAAATGGATAGCCAGCAAATCAGAGGCTACCCATTTTATTTTTTCTAATACTATCAGCGCTCCTCTTTGGAGTGAAGTTTTATGCCTTGCTTCTTTTCTACGATATTTTTTTGATTTTATGGATTAGAATTTGCCGCCCATTTTTAGGTAGAGGGCATATATGGCATAGAAGTCTTTTATTTGCTCGTCAGTAATTTTTTTAACGTGACTGAATCCTTTTGAGCCAATAAACACAGCACGCGCCCAAGTGGCATGCGACAGCGCATAAATCAAATCCTTATCAGATGCGGTCAGGGCATCATCAACCGTTTCCCAATATCTGCGAGGGCCAAGCTTGCCTGTTTTTGGCAATTTAGCTGGCGTGAAATAATAACTAAAACCATTCACCACAAATCTCACACTCTCTATCTGCAAAGGATCATCGGCAAAATACTGGGCATGCAGACGAAGTGGCTGAGGCTTACCATCAATCACATCAAAATAAAAGAACGTATCGTTGGTGGTCACTTCCATCGTCACATCTTTTGGCATCACCCTCGTGGAGGTAACACGCAACGATGCTTCCAAATCCTTTTTTGACTCAGCTATCTTCTCATCAACCCACTCCAAGGGTTGTGGGCCGTACTGCAAGTTGTCAAGATTGTATTCAATGGCGAGAAGTGAATCCAATTCAGCCTGAGCCGCTGCTCGCCGCGCCTTTCTCGCTTCCATTTCCTCCTCAAATTCAGGATCGTCCTTTGCTCGCTGCTGAAGGTACTTTTCGATGCGCTCTTGTTGCTCCTGCTCTTCTTTCATCCGCTTTTTGTCGGGCTTGGCAGTGCTCTTCTCGTCTTGGGGTTGAAGATAATAAGTGGTGTTGTCGGTAGAGTCCACCACTATCACGGCTGGCTTTTTATGCAAGCGTCTGACCGGCATCTTCGAGCGCCAGTTGTCGGTGTTATCGTCTTGCGCAAAAGTGGTTAAAGAAATAAGAGCGACTGCAAAAAGTAAAAATAAGCGAATAAAATTGTGGTTCATTTTTCTGTCATCGGTATTTTTAATATCGTGCAAAATTAGTGATTTTCACTAACATACGCAAACTGCCACCGCAGTGGCATCACTTTTCATTTGTAAAATATGCGGTCTTGGCGTAACTTTGTGTAACGAAATTAACATTAATTCCTTTTACAATTATGACTAAAATTGGATCATTCGGCACAGAGATTGGCAAAAAAGCCATGCTTCTGGGCAGTGGCGAACTTGGTAAAGAAGTAGCTATTGAGCTTGTGCGATTAGGCGTGGAAGTGGTGGCGTGCGACCGCTATGCAGGCGCGCCAGCCATGCAGGTGGCTCAAAAGAGCAGAGTATTCAATATGCTCGACGGCGATGCACTGCGTGCCGCTGTAGAGGAGGAAAGGCCAGACCATATCATTCCTGAAGTGGAGGCCATAGCCACCCCTACCCTTGTGCAGCTTGAGAAAGAAGGATTCCACGTGACACCCACCGCCAATGCTGCTCTGCTCACAATGAATCGTGAGGGCATACGCCGCTTGGCAGCCGAAACGCTCGGTGTGCCCACTTCGCCCTACCGCTTTGCCTCTACTGAGGAAGAATTCAAGGCTGCCGTTAAGGAAGTGGGAATTCCATGCGTAGTGAAGCCTATCATGAGCTCTTCCGGACACGGACAGAGCGTGGTGAAAGCAGAAGCCGACATCGACCGCGCATGGCACATTTCACAAGAAGGCGGACGTGCAGGAGCCGGCAGAGTGATTGTAGAGGGATTCGTTGATTTCGACTATGAAATCACACTTCTCACTGTCCGCAACGTGGCTGGCACCCAATTCTGCGCGCCAGTAGGCCATATTCAGCAAGACGGCGACTACCGCTATTCATGGCAGCCACAAGCCATGAAGGCCACAGCCACAGCTAAAGCGCAAGAAATCGCTAAAAAAGTGACCGACGCTCTTGGCGGCTACGGTATTTTTGGTGTGGAAATGTTCGTGAAAGGAGATGATGTTATTTTCAGCGAGGTGTCTCCTCGTCCACACGACACTGGCATGGTGACCATGATTTCACAGAACCAAAGTGAATTTGCGCTCCATGCACGCGCCTTAATGGGACTGCCTATTCCATCTATCCGCTTCTACGGACCTTCAGCAAGCAAAGCCATTGTGGTGGAAGGCGACACCAACCGCGTGGAATTCGACCAAGTGGAAAAGGTGCTTGAAGAACCTGGCGTTGACCTGCGAATTTTCGGCAAGCCTGAAGTGAAGGGACATCGACGCATGGGTGTGATTCTCGCAACAGCCAACACGGTGGAAGAGGCCATCGCCAAGTGCGACCGCGCCTACGCCAAACTTAAAATCAACGTGCTTCCTGCAAAGTAAACTGCGGAAGGCACACCCCACATAGCTAACACAAAGCGAGGGCCAAAAGTTATCGTCACTTTTAGCCCTCGCTCACTTTATCTTACCAATCATTAATCTTAACTCATTTCGCCATACAAGCCTCCACGGCTTCGATGAGTTTCTTTCCTTGCAACCCACGCGATATAATACGGCCTTCGGGATCGAAAATGATGATGTGGGGAATACCCATAATTCCGTATAGCTTGGTAGGCTCTGTCAATTTCTGGTTGCCCACAATCACAGGCCAAGGTATATCAAGCTGGCTAATGGCTCTATGGGTGTCGGCGGGTGCGTCCCACACTGCCACACCAAGGAAACTCATGCCCTTGCCATTATACTTTTCATACATGGCCTTGATGTTTGGAATCTCACGGCGGCATGGCCCACACCAACTGGCCCAGAAATCCACAAGCGTGTATGTGCCTTTACCCACATAATCGCTCAGTTTCACCGAGGTTCCGTCCTCTTTGGTGACTGTGAAATCCGTAAACATTTGCCCTTCAGCCGTCAGCGACTGTGCCTTGATGCAGGCCTCGGCTTGCTTCACGCGCTTCATCTCCAAATACGATGAAGGCACCTTCTTCAATTCGTCTTGAAGTTGGTTCCACGTAAGCGGTTTCATCATCAAGTAATTATAAAACGCCCATGAGCCTATGGCGTTGTTTTTATTTTCCTCGAAAGCCTTATAGAGCATCGCAGTTATTTCCTCGTCTGAGCTTGCGCCATCAAGCGCTTTATCCAGCTTGTTGGCATAATCATTGAGCGGAGATCCATAAGCGGTCTTGGTGCTCCAGTCAACCGCTATTTCTCCATCTTCCACCACCATGCCGCACCGTTTTCCGTCGATCACCAGTCGCGCGAAAAATGAATCTTCAATTTTTCCCTTAATCACACAGCGCTTGCCATGCACAACCGATGTGGCCACGGTGTCGCCAGTGTCGTAATTGGTCAAGTAGGCCGTGGCATTGTTGAGCGACACATCAGGCATGGCCACCGTAATTTTATAGCCTCCAGCAAATGCGAAGATGGAGAGCACAGCTGTAAATGCACAAATGAGAACTTTTTTCATATTTCTAAGTATTTATAATTTTCAGCCACGAAGTTACAAATATTTTCCCGGTGTGGCAAACAATCAATCTTAGCCACAAAAAGGGCAGAAGCCATCATTGTCCGCTTCTGCCCCCTTATGTGTTATAAATGAAAGCTATTTATTTCACTATTGAATTGTAAAGAATCGACTGAATGTGGGTTCGTGCACTCACACGTCCAAAGTTGGGATTATCGCGAGTGGGCGACACACGGTTACACAAGAAAATGTAAATCATATCAGTCTTTGGGTCCACCCAGAAGCAAGTGCCAGTGAATCCGGTATGGCCAATGGTTTCGGGGCTTGCCTCATCGCAAGTAGAAGACCATTCAGGCTTGTCGAGACGCGGTTTGTCGAACCCTAAGCCTCTGTGGGAATTGGCACTCTTTGAGGTAAGGAAGGTTTCTACCGTGGACTGCTTCAGATAGCGGTCACCGCCATACATGCCGCCATTAAGCCACATTTGGAAGAGTTTGCAAAGGTCGTTGGCGTTGGAAAACAAGCCGGCGTTGCCTTGCACACCACCAGAAAATGCGGCAAGCTCATCGTGTACATACCCATGTATGTGCTGCCGGCGCAAATAGGTGTCAACCTCTGTGTAGGCGATTTGGAATTGTGGGAATTTCTCAAGCGGACGATACATGGTGTGATAAGCGCCAAGAGGAGCAAACACCTCGCCTTGCACAAATGTGTTGAGCGGCTTTTTGGTGATTTTCTCCACCGCATTGGCCAGCAGGCAGAAGTTGAGGCAACTGTAAAGGTATTTCTTCTCGCCAAGCTGCGAAGTGTAGATGCGTGCCATAATCGAGTCGTAAGTGGCACGGCTGCCCCACAGCCCGTCTGCTATAGGAAGATTGAATGTGTCGGTCATCTTCCGCGACAAGATGTCGGTGCGGAGTTTTGCCTGCTTGTTGCCATAGGCGTTCTTCATCACCAAAATAGTGTTGTATTCACTGGGAGTGGTGGTAATCAGCGGACCTTTATACGTTTTGGGGTCGAACATCATCTGCCACATATTGAGCGAGGGCTGCATGCCTGTTTCGTGATAGAGAAGCTGACGGAAGGTGATGTCGCCCTTGCCATTGTCGTTCAATTGAGGTATGATGTCGCTTGCAGGCTCATCAAGCTGGATTTTCCCATCATCATACACCTTCATCACGCCTGTGATAGTGCCAGTTGCCTTCGACACGGAAGCCAAGCCATAGAGCGTGTTGTTGGTCACAGGAATACCTATATTGTAATCAATTTGACCATAGGCGCGCTTGCACACCACCTTGCCATGGCGAGCTACCACCACTTGGCAGCCAGGAAACGCCTTTTGCTTCACGCCATAATTACACACCGAGTCAATTTTTGCCAGCAAGTCGGACTTGAAGCCCACTTCCTCAGGTATGGTGTAACCCAGGCGGCAGGCATCGAAAGTGACGCCTGTTCCTGCCTTTAGCACGCCTTTACCCGTTTTCATATCCACTGGCAGCACGCCTTTGGCAGCATTGCCGCCAAAAATAGTCTGAGCCAGATAATCCTCATCGGTCATTGTGGTGCCGTAGGCCACCAGCGAGGCTTTCACTTGGTCGGCAGTGAGCAACGAACCCACTGTTTCGAGTTGTTCCGGGTGGCACATCGTTGCCACCACCACATCAGCATTCACATTCGCCAGCCGCTTTGCCACACTCACATAGTCGGGTTTTGCCACACACACAATGACTGTGTTGAAGCCGCCTTTCGCTATTTTCTGCTGCAGTGCCTCAAAGTTTTCCATTCGTTTATAGTCAATCACAGTGGCTTCGGCATAGTCGGTACAGCGGCGGGCAAACATTGATTTCTCGCCATTCTCATTACCCATCACCACTACTGCGATTTTGCGCTTGTCTAAATTTTTCAATGGAAGAATGTCGTTGGCCGATTTCACAACCGTCACAGTGGCGGCAGTCAGTTCACGCTGGAGCACCTTTGCCTCAGGCGCATTCACGTCGGCCACAATATTGTCAAGGCTTACAGAGGGCTTAACGTTCAGTCCAAGTGCATATTTAAACCTCAGCACTTTCTTCACTCGTGCATCAAGGTCTTTTTGCTTGATTTTTCCTGAGGCCACAGCCTGTTTGAGCGCTTTAATCTCATTGCCCAAATCGTCAGGCATGAGCAGAATGTCGTTACCGGCAAGAAACGCATTCACACAAACCGACCCATTCACCTCTTTTGCGCCTTCCATACCGAGGGCATCGGTAAAGATCAAGCCATTGAAGTGCATTTTCTTTTGTAGCAAATCGGTTACATAGGTCTTCGACATAGTGCCAGGAATTCGGCGTTTCTCAATGGCGGGCACATAAAGATGACCCGTGAGACAGCCCCCCAAGCCAGCATTGATATACTGCTGAAATGGAGCGAAGTCGTACTGCTTCAACTCTTGCAGCGATTTGTCAACTGTTGGCAATTCCTTGTGTGAGTCGGCAGTTGTGCTGCCATGGCCAGGAAAGTGCTTCATCACCGAAAGCACACCACCGTCTTCCATACCGCGCGCAAAAGCCACTCCATGGTTGCCCACAAGTGTGGGATTAGAGCCATACGAGCGAGTGCCAAGCACGGTCTTTGGGCGGTCGATGAGGTCGAGCACTGGAGCGAAATTTACATTCACGCCAATGCGCTTACATTCGCGAGCCACCTCCTTGCCATACTCATAAAAGAATTTGTCATCACTAATAGAGCCGAGAAAGAGATTGCGAGGAAATTTGGGAGCGTCTTCCAATCGCATCGAAAGCCCCCATTCCGCGTCGAGCGTAATCATCAAAGGCACTTTCGAGAGCGACTGGGCATAATTAGTGAGTTTGGCCTGGGTCACAATGTCGTTCTCATTGTAGATAAGGCCGCCCACCTTGTATTCTTCCACATATTTCTTCACTAAAGCCTCTGCATCGGCGCTGCGTGGATTCACCGCCATCACAATAAGCTGCGCTATACGCTCATCGGGCGACATCGACTTAAAGGTGGTGTTCACCCACGATTCCATAGCCTTGCTATCGACCTTACCGAGAATGGAAGGCTGACGCTTGGCTGCGGCAGAAGCAGTGGCCGTAATCAGCACAGCCACTGCAAGGAGTATAAGTTTTTTTAAATTCATTATGATAAAAAAATTGTAGTTTATTTCTTCACAAAGCGTGGCTTATCGGAGGCATCAATCAGTTTGCCTTTTGCCTCAAGTTGTTTCACATATTGAAGCATGTGCTCGCCATAAGGCACAGTGTCGGTAAACAGCACTTTGCCATTACGCAGCGACACAAGGTAGTCGCCGCCATTCGACAAGAAATTAATGGTGGCCAATTTATACGTCTGCTCTGGTTTAATCTGCTTGCCGTTGAGCTTGGCGCTCAGTATCTCATGCTTGTCGTTATACACTACCGATATCTGTTTGCTCACCGCGTCACCGTCGCGAAGACTCATCACGCGGAAAGCCTCAATAATGTCCTTGCCCTTAATGTCGAGCACCACAAAGCGATTGTCGAAGGGGAAAGTGGAATTAATCAGTCCTTCCGAAACCATGCCTTTAGGCATATCTTGGCGAATACCACCCTTGTTCATGATGCAGAAATCCACTTTTCCGGCATACAGACCATGCATGATATCCATCACTGCATCTGTGAGCCAGTTTTGATAGGCAATGCTGCTGAGCGACATGGCGCGTGCGCTGTGAGCCACAGGAGCGTTCATGATTGAGTCCACTTTACTCTTGTAGGGGGCGAGCCAGTTAATAAAAGCGGTATATTTCTTAGCGGCCTCATCATAATCGGCATTCACTTTGATGTGCCTATACTCCACCTTTCCCGTTTCAAGGTCGAGGTCATACACGCCCACGAGTTTTCCATATTTGCCATTCTGTCCGATAGTCACAATCTTACCATCGGCATTTTCCACATTGGCTTGAGGCGACCCTGGTTTGATTTCGGTGTGGGTGTGGCCACCAAGCACGAGGTCGATATAGTGGCTCTTGGTCACCAAAGAGGAGTCGGATGGCTCTCCTGGAATTTCGGCAAAGTAGCCGATATGAGATACCATCACCACATAGTCCACTTTCTGCACTTCTTTCAGATATTTTGCAGTGGGGTCGGCCACCAGTTCGCCATTTTGATAGAACAGTCCATCATAATTGCCCTCCGACACCATGCCACGAGGGTTCACATTGATGCCAATGAATGCCACACGCTTGTCGCCGAATGTCTTAATCAAGTAAGGCAGCACCCTTTTCACTGGAGTGGCACTAAAATCATAGTTGGTTGATACCACGGGCGTAGCCATACGGTTGTAGTAGTGCGCAAGTTGGGCCATGCCGTTGTCAAACTCATGATTGCCGAGTGTGATCATATCGTAGCCAAGGCTGTCGATGGCGGCAAACTCCACCTCGCCCTTAAACAGCGAGAAATACAGTGTGCCCTGCACAGCGTCGCCACAATGCACTATCATCGTGTTCTTGTTTTCCTTGCGGAGTTGGTCGTAGATGGCACGGCGGCGAAGCAAGCCACCCTTGCCGTCGCTGGCCGGGTCGATTTGGCTGTGGGTGTCGTTCACGGCGGCAATCACAAGATGCTCGGCTTGCACCGCCGAATATACCGACACGGCTATCAAAGCGGCCAACAATATTCTTTTCAGTGGATTCATAGCGATATCATTTAATTAGTTTTCATTAATTTATATTCAAAATAGTTCACTTTACGAAATTACAAATAAAAAACGACTCTCTGATAAATTTTCATGAAAAACTCACAAAAAAAGCAACGGCTCCATACGCATAGCGCATAGAGCCGCAGGTTTTTAGAACGAATAGTTATGAAATAGATTACATCTTAAAAAATCTTTTTCACCACAATTTGGAGCGCTTACTTAACAATAAGACCTTTGCCGGTCATTTCGGCAGGCTTGTCAAGTCCCATGATTTGCAGAATGGTGGGTGCCACATCAGCAAGGCGTCCGTTTTCCACTTTCGCATTCTTGTCGGAAGTGACATACACGCAAGGCACATCATTGAGCGAGTGTGCGGTGTTAGGAGTGCCGTCGGCGTTGAGCGCATGGTCGGCGTTGCCGTGGTCGGCAATAATAATCACCTCGTAGTCGGCAGCTTTAGCAGCCTCCACAGTATCTTTCACGCACTCGTCAATAGTCTTCACAGCCTTTTGAATGGCAGCATACACGCCAGTATGGCCCACCATGTCGCCATTAGCGAAATTCACCACAATCCAGTCGTATTTCTTCTCTCCGATTGCTGCCACCAGCTTATCTTTCACCTCATAGGCACTCATTTCTGGCTTGAGGTCGTAGGTAGCCACCTTTGGCGATGGCACAAGTATGCGGTCCTCGCCCTCGAAAGGTGCTTCACGGCCACCATTGAAGAAGAAGGTGACGTGAGCGTATTTCTCGGTTTCGGCAATGTGGAGCTGCTTCAGTCCTTTTTTCGAGATATACTCTGCAAGTGTGTTGTGCAGATTCTCTTTGGGGAACAGCACGCCCACGCCCTTGAATGAAGAGTCGTAAGGGGTCATGCAGTAGAACTGTAAGTTCTTGATGGTGGTCATACCCTGCTCTGGCATATCTTGCTGAGTGAGCACTTGGGTGATTTCTTTAGCGCGGTCGTTGCGGTAATTGAAGAATATCACCACATCACCTTCCTTGATGCGACCATCAACGGTGCTGTTCACGATAGGCTTCACAAATTCATCGGTCACACCTTCGTCATACGATTCCTGCATGGCCTGCACCATATTGTCGCTCTTGCGTCCCTCACCATTCACGAGCTGGTCGTAGGCGAGCTTGATGCGGTCCCAGCGTTTATCGCGGTCCATAGCATAGTAGCGGCCAGTGATAGTGGCAATCACGCCAGTGCTCTTTGCCAGATGGTTTTCCACGT
>JBNMJK010000070.1:0-12211 GCA_050873765.1 Sodaliphilus sp. | reverse complement strand
TGCTTATACTGCCCCCACACTGGGGTCCACGTTTCGTCGTGGGTGTCGTACTGCGTGTCGGCAATAGTGAAGCCATCGAGCAGGTCTTGCTCTTTCAGGCCGTTGCTGGCGTGCTTGTCTTTTGCCAGTGTGAGCCCCAAGTGGCTGGGGGCACACACGGTTTTTCCTTTGTAGGTGAGGGTGTAAGTGGGTTTGCTCTCATCGAGATAAAACTTCACCACCACATTGCCGTCGGGCGATTTCACCTCTTGGGCGGCGATGCCGAATGGCATGAGCGCCACCGCCACAAGTGTCAGTAATGATGCGATTTTCTTCATTTTCGTTTGCTATTGGTTATTAAGTTGATTAGTTTATCGTTGAATGTCGCGGCCTTTTTCAGCTCGCGGATATTGAGATGCATACGGTAGCGCCAGTAATGGCGTGGGTTGGAAGGCACATTAATGCGCTCGGCATCGGGGTTGGGCAGGCGCAGACGCTCGTCGATGGCAAGCCAGTCTTGCAGCGATATCAGGCACAGCATCGATGGCGAGCCAAGGTGGTTGGCCACCACCTGCTCTGCCACACCGCCGGGCAGCGGGTGTGGCGCAGGCCCTTGTTTCCACAGCACCTCATTATAGAACTGCTGTGTGAGGGCGTAGTCAGCGTCCCACCATTGTCGCATTGTGGGCATATCGTGGGTGGAGATGGTGCTCACGGAGCGGTAGGGGTTCTTGGCGAGCACGCCAAAGCGCACATTCGGGTCTTTGGGCATCGTCTGTATTTCGAGGCTGAGAATGCGTAGCCGCTCCATCACCCACGGCACGCATTCAGGCACCATGCCAAGGTCTTCGGCACACACGAGCATGCGTGTGGCCTCCACCAGACGTGGCAGTTTTTTCATTGCCTCACGATACCAGTAGTCGGTGTTGCGGCGGTAGAAGTAGTCGGTATATAGGCGGTCAAACGCCACCTTTTCGGGCTGCCGCAGCGAGCCATACATAAAGGTGCGCTGTGCCGATATGCGCGGGTGGAATTTGAGTGAATCCTTGCGGTCGGGCACAAACAGCACGTCGCTCACCGTCTTCATCAACAGTTGTGCCACATTCTTGCCGTTCTGGTCGGCATTCTTGAAGGCGGCCTCAATTTTGCGCTGCGTGTCGTATTCCGGCTTGAGCCTGTATCTGTCGGCAGACAGTGGCTGCAAGTATTTTTCGCGAATTTCGGGGGCAAGCGCGCCGAAAGTGCTATTGAGTGTCCAGTCGGTGATGTATGGCGTGAGCATATCGGGGTGGAATGGAAGGCCATAGCTCTCAATCTCCTCCTTGGTAAGCCCCAGTGCGGGCGCAAACTGCCCTAAAAGTCCATACACCGCATGGATTGGAATTTCCCAGATGCGGAAAAAGCCCAGCACGTGGTCGATGCGGTATGCGTCGAAGTATTCCGCCATCTTGCGAAACCGCCTCACCCACCACGAGCAGCCGTCGGCCAGCATTGCGCTCCAGTTGTAGGTGGGGAAGCCCCAGTTCTGCCCGTTGGTGGAGAATGCGTCGGGCGGGGCGCCGGCCTGGCTGTCGATATTGAAATAGCGGGGTTCCACCCAAGCCTCCACCCCATCGCGGCTCACGCCTATCGGAATGTCGCCTTTCAGTATCACCCCTCTGCGGCGCGCATACTGGTGGGCATCGCGCATCTGCATGTCGAGCACAAACTGCACAAAATACCACAGCGCCACTTTTTTGTATTCACGGGTACGACTGTTGGCCATCGCCTCACGTGCGCTGTCGTCGAATGTATGGTGGTCGGGCCAGCGGCTTGGCGTGGCCGTGCCATAGAGGTCGCGGTAATGACAGAATGCGGCGTAAGGCACGAGCCAATGCTTGTTGGTCTCGAAAAACACCTTGAACGCCTTCTTGCGCATCATCTTTGTCCCCTCCTGCGCATACAGTTCGCGCAGATAGGCCATCTTGGTGGCCACCACACGCTCATAGTCGATTTGTGGAAGTTCGTTGAGCTCGTGCCGCAAGGCTGAGTAATGGCTCATTCGCTCCTCATCGGCAAGCGGCGGAAGCTGGCGCAAGTCGGCATACTGAGGGTGAAGGGCGTAGATGCTGATGCTGTTGTAGGGATAAGAGTCGCGCCATGTGCCGGTGGCGCAGGTGTCGTTGATGGGCAGCACCTGGAGCACACGTTGCCCGGTGTCGGCCACCCAGTCTATCATCTCCTTCAAGTCGCCAAAGTCGCCCACGCCAAAGCTCCCCTCGCTGCGAAGCGAGAACACAGGCACCACCGTGCCAGCCACGCGCCATGCCGGCATAGCGAAAGTGGCTTCGCACAGCTCATACACCACCGTCTCGCCCCGCTCAAGTTCGGGCAGCACCACGATGCGGTTGGCGCAGCACTCCCACATCACGCGCGAGGCGTCGCCATCGTTCACCGCTATGAACTTAAACTCCAGCACCCGTGAGCCAAGCTCCGATGCGTCAATCACCGCCACCCACTCGCCATGGGCGTGCTCTGCCATGGGCAAGGCGCTGTTCACCGCCCAGTTACCAAGCGCAGAGCCGGCGCCAGCCAAAGCAAGCCGCTGCCACGAGCCCAACTGCGGAGCACGCACCTTCAGCATCACCGTGAACGGGTGGTCGGTGGCTGGCACCATGGTCAGTTCGCGCTTCGCGTAGCACTCCGTGAATGCCGAGCTGTAGAGATAGCTGTTTTCTGGAATATCGATCCAGTGGTCGTACACCGTCATGCAGCCTGCCGTCTCAGAGGCCTGCAAATCGAGGCAATGGGGTTGCACAAGCCACTCATGCCGCACCACATCGCCCGCGCGCTCCACACTGTAGTGGTAACGTACAGCAGCCCCGGCATCGGCGGGCGCAGTCCACTCGCAGCACCAGTTACGTCCATCTACCGAACTCATCACGCAGCGCTTCACGCCATCGGTGCCGCAGTGCACATTCAGCACAAGCTCCTCACCGTAAGCCGCCACATACTCAATCCAAAACTTTATCCTCATCAGAGTATATTGTATATTGAAATTTCCTAATCAATCCAATTGTGTGATACACTCACAATATATATATCCGTAAAATTACAAAAAAAGTTTCACATTCCTCCCATTCACCGCCCACCAATGCCGCAACAAAAATATCACCTCATAAAGAGAAAAATCATAGACTTTTTGATATTAACATCACAACATAAGAAAATTTCAAAAAAAACTCTATAGGAAAAGAATATAGCTATAAAACGTTTCAACTCCTCATTCTCTTGGCGAAGAGTCTTGGACTATATGAGAAGATAATTATATTTATCTTGAAGATTGACCATAATGAAGAGCTACTTGGGATAGTTCACATGCGGAAACCTCACGGAATTTTTTAGCGGAAAAACTTCTTCCGTGAAATTAAAGATTATCATAAAATACTGATTACCAATCATCAGTACAAATCCCATGTGCAGATTTCGCTTATACCTCACGGAAAAAGGTCTTATGTCTCACGGAATTTTATAGCTTTTCCGTGAGATACCATATAGAAGTTATACTATTCCTTGTACACCAGATTTTTCCAGCTTTCCTTAATCGTTTAAGTAAATAATCCAATTTGTTACTCTTCTGCTTGTCATCCAACTGATCGGGTAACACATCCCAAAGCAGTTGAACAATTTCTGGCTTCGTCAACGAACCATGGTCTTTCAACGAATCAAGCAGCAAAGCCTCACACTTCTTTTCATTCAGCCCTTTATGCTTTGAATACTCAATCTTTTGGTCTGTTACTTGGGCAATATCCTTTGCTATGAAGATGTGTGGCAAGCGTCCCTCTATTAGCTTGCGCTTGCGGAGCATGGCTACAGCTTCTGGCGGAATGCGCTTGCCTTTCTGCACAGAGTCTAAAAGCACAGCGTCAGTGAGAGAAATATTCCTATTTTCCAACAGCAAGAGACTGTAGTTTTCATCAATGACAGTACCAGGCAAAGTCAAGACAACTTCTTCTGCTGCTGATTTGTCATAATCTGGCATTGGAAGGTATCGCTCCTTTTGGCTCACAAACATCTTGTGAATACCATAACCTTGAGTATCAATCATCTTGATATTAACCATAGCTTTTACCAATGCAGGGTTGCGGTAGTGCTTTGGCGTTTTCTCTCCTGTTATATATTGGCTATAATTGCCGTCGAAAAAGTTACCGTCGTTTTGAAACGTCAGTTTGTCCTTATCTTCCAAAACAATGATTCGTGCATTGCTTTCGTACTTTTGGTGAGCTATTGAATTATGAAGGCCTTCAAGAATACTCTTAGTGTCATACTTCCACACTTCGGCAGGAATAAGTGAATTCTTTGGGTAAATCTTAAAACGATAATTTCGTATCCTATTCAGCAGTTCACTTGTAGTGCGTATGAATGGTATTGTGTAGATGTCGCCAAAAGTATGTCCGTCTTGAAAGCATTTCCATACAATTTGAGCAATATGGTTGAGCTTGTGTACCTTTTCTTCTTGACCTACAAGCAATAGTGTGGTCTTTGTAATCTTCCCATCGATGGTCAGACACGCTTTGTCAAGAAAAACTTTGTCGTTCCAAGAGTCACACTCTTTTGCAAACATTGGGTAGCGTTGCTTGTAGCCTTCACGAGCAAGCATGATGGCATCGGAATCAAGATCGTCTATTGTAGCGTCGGCAACGACTTGCGCAGTCCAATCGTATGTTGCATCTTGCTCGTCAAGTATAGCATTCAGGCGTGAGTCTGTCAACTCCACTAATGAATCATCTATCCTTTGCCATGCTTTGCTGTGCGCATATACAGGACGACGTTTCATGTGTTTTGGGACATGAATTACCCATACTGTCTTGTGAGAGTCATCCGTAATGAATTCTTCAACCAGTAATCCTTCAGATGGTAGGTTTGCGCATAAATCCGTAAGTCTGAGCTTTGCCTTCTGTCTGTCATAGTTGTATGTGTTGGTACCTACAATCTATAACGTCTTGTCAACAACACCAATAACCAAATGTCCGCCCTCCATATTTGACAAAGCGGAGACATAAGAAATGACATCATCTTTTTCCTTGCCAATGAAGTCATTCTTCATGTTCTTGAACTCTTTCCATTCACACTCCTCGTTTTCCTTTGGATATTTAGAAAGCAGATATTGCTGTAATTCTTGTTCGGTCATACTCTATATGTTCTGTTTTCTGATAAGCTCCTATACAGACACTTGCAATAGTCCTTATATTTTGAATAGGGTTTCAAGAGATGGTTGAGTAGTGTTTGTACACCACCTGCTAACAGTTGCTGTGGCTTTTCCCAATGTTCCAAACCACAACCGAGCAGTATTCTTGTGCTCAACGAGAGCAACTATTATACGATTTGAATCTTTGTTCCCCATAAGACTAATAATTTCCGCAAAGATACTACATCGGAATGAGATACTTGTATAACAGTCAAAATAAAATGGCTGCTTGTCATAAAAAAGCTACATGCAAAATGTTTTTATGTGTTATATAGAAACGTTTTGCACAGAGAGAATAAGGTTCTAATAATAGCATTGGCGATACAGATGCAATAGTAGGGACGTGGCATGCCACGTCCGCCCTGGCGATAGGTAACTTCCTATCTATCAAATGCAAAAATACTAATTCAAAAAAAAGAGAGATTGTATATAGTTGCGCGCCTAAAATGTGGGGGGGGTCAGAAACAAGAAATGCTAACAAAGTGACTTGCACAATGTTAGCATTTTTAATCGTACTCGGAGCGGGACTTGAACCCGCACAGCCCAAAGGCCAAGGGATTTTAAGTCCCTCGTGTCTACCGATTCCACCATCCGAGCAGCTATTGTGGTAAACAAATGCGGTGCAAAGTTAATGCTTTTTTTTATATTGGCAAATTCTTTATCGCTTTCCCAACCACGAATTGTGATTTTCAACCACGAATTTCACGAATCTCACGAAAAAATTAAACCAACGGACTTTGAAAAATAAGGAATTCGTAAAATTCGTGTGATTCGTGGTAAACAAAATGAAAAGTAACTTAATAGGAGGTGATGATGTAGCCCCCGTTCACCGACTGGCGGCACTTGTAGGCGGTAAGCCCCACTTTCTGCGTGAGCGCGGTGCCCGAAATCGGTCCGCCTGCGCCATTGAGCACGTTGTAATGCGAGCCGCATTTGGAACACACGGCATCAAAACTCTTGGAATCAACCGTCAGCACATACTCCGCTCTACGCTCCACAGGGCAGGCGGCATCGAAGGCAAGCGGCACATAGGAGCCGGTAGCCCCGTCAAGCCCCATCACAAGCAGCACACCGCCAAAGCCAGTGTAGGTGTTGGCATTGTAGGGGAAGTTGGCAGGCAGTCGCTTGTCGCGGTTGAAAATGCGGTATTCGCCCACCGCGTTCACGCCATAGGTGTTCCACAGACCGTATGTGCCTAAGTCGAGACGCACGGTGTAGGAGGGAATCACCTTGTTGTCGATGCGGTTGCATGAGGCACCTACGCCCAGAAGAATCAGAGCCACAAGCATTTTATTTATAAGCGATTTTCTCATAGTGTGGTTATCGTCCTAAAAGATGATTGAACGCCTCGTGATAGGTATGGAAGTCGAAGGCATCGAGCGTGCGCTGGAAGAGTGCGGCTATGCGGTCGTTGCAAAGGTTGCCAATAGAGCCTTCGTGGGTGTGGTGCACCTTCTTCACCGGGGTAAACTTGCCAGCCTCAATGTCGAGCCCCACCTTCTTGTAGGCATCGCGGAAAGGCATACCAGCCGCGGCGAGGCGGTTCACCTCTTCCACGCTGAACATCAAATCATAGCGTGGGTCATCGAGAATGTGCTCGTTCACCTTCACCTGCCCCACCATGGCATTGACCATGGCAATAATGGTTTTCAGTTCATCGAACGCCGGCAGGAAATCCTCCTTGATGAGCTGAAGGTCGCGGAAATAGCCCACTGGCAGATTGTTGGTGACCATCGTGATTTGGTATGGCAGCGCCTGCAGACGGTTGCAGCGTGCGCGTGTCAGTTCAAACACATCGGGGTTCTTCTTGTGTGGCATGATCGATGAACCCGTGGTGAACTCATCGGGGAGCTTGATAAAGGCGAAATTCTGCGAATTAAACATACAGGCGTCGAACGCCAGTTTTGATATTGTGGCGGCAATGCCAGCCAATGCCATGGCCACGATGCGCTCTGTCTTGCCACGCCCCATCTGGGCATACACCACATTGTAGTCCACCGAGGCGAAGCCAAGCAGCCGGGTGGTGAGCTCACGGTCGAGCGGAAACGACGAGCCGTAGCCTGCGGCAGAGCCAAGCGGGTTGCGGTTGTTCACATCGTAGGCGGCGCGGAGCACCACCAGGTCGTCGGCAAGCGACTCGGCATAGGCGCCAAACCACAGGCCGAACGACGACGGCATAGCCACCTGCAAATGGGTGTAGCCCGGCATCAGCACCTCCTTGTAGCGCTCGCTCTGGAGCTGAAGGGTGTGGAAAAGCATATCCACGTGGCGCACCACGTCCTCTATTTCGCTGCGAATGAAAAGGCGCAGGTCCACGAGCACCTGGTCGTTGCGCGAGCGGCCGGAATGAATCTTCTTGCCCACATCGCCAAGGCGGCGGGTGAGCATCAGCTCCACCTGCGAGTGCACATCTTCCACGCCGTCTTCTATCGCAAAGCGCCCTGCCTCTATTTCGGCATAAATCTCACGAAGCGCATCGGTGAGCACAGAAAGCTCATCGGCGGTGAGCAGACCAATCGTTTGCAGCATAGTGATGTGGGCCAGCGAGCCAAGCACATCGTAGCGGGTCAAATACATATCCATTTCACGGTCGCGCCCCACGGTGTAGGCCTCCACATCGTGATCGACCTGCACATTCTTTTCCCAAAGTTTTGATGCCATAATATTTTATATAAAATGATGTGTCTGAAAAAATATCGGTTACCTTGTGCGCCTAAGCGCATTGCCTACCACAAAATTACAACAAACACAATGCCCACAAAAACAACTACACCATTTTTTCACAGATTTTTGCTACTTTTGTGAATATAACAGCCGATTTATTATCCAAAATGCGTACAGACAATGACTAAACAAGAACTACAAAACCTACTACAAGGCATTGAATGGGAGGACTTTGAGGTAAAAAGTGCTCTCACCGAACTGCCAAAAAGCATTTGGGAAACGGTTTCGGCGTTTTCCAACACATCTGGTGGCTGGATAGTGCTTGGTGTGGTTCAAAAAGGCAAGAAATTCTTTATTGAAGGGCTGGAGAACCCCGAAAAAATAGAATCCGATTTCTTAAACATTTTAAGAAACGGAGAGAAATTCAACCATGTACTCACTGCAAAATGCGAGAAATTCGTATTCAATAGCAAAACCGTGCTTGCGTTTCATATTCCATCCTCGTCATCAAAGCCAATATATTTCAACTCTATAAAAAACAGCTATATAAGAAGCGGTTCTGGCGACAGAAAAGCAACCGAAAGCGAAATTGCTTCTATGTTTAGAGAGCAAGCATTTGGCGTGCGTTCCGAGCAGCCTATCGATGGCACAGACATCAGCTTTTTCAACGAAAGTTCCTTAAAGAGCTATAAAGCACATGTAGAGAAAATCAATTCATATTTCTCGCAACCAGCAATGACAATGGATGAATTCTGTTACCAGATTGGTGCTTGCGACAGAAAAGGCAAAGTAACTTACGCTGGTCTGCTATTCCTTGGACAGAGGAAACATATCGACAGATTTGTACCTACATTTTGGATGGACTATATAGAAATACCTGGAGAAACACTTGAAAGTGCTACATCACGTTACACTTTCAGAATAGAGCCACAAGAAAATCTTTGGGAATACTATCGTGCAATCCTCCCGAGATTGAGAATCTTTTGCAATAATGAATTCCACCTAAATCACGATGGCACTGCAACCGACAAAGAATCACAATTTGAGTGCATGAGAGAAGCTTTGGCAAATATGTGCATGCACACCGACTTCTTTAACCCTACACACTCATGCATACAAGCCTACTCTAATCGGATATGCTTCATCAACGCAGGAAGTTTTGCAGTTTCTCCACAAGAGCAGCACAAACACTATCGGCTTATTTCTCGCCCAAGAAATCCTTCAATTGCTAAGATGTTTCGGCTGGCAAAACTTGCAGAGACAGTGGGTTTCGGGCTAAAAACCATTTATTCGTGGAATAACTTCACAAACAACCAGGTAGAAATCAAATCAGAAATTGACTGCTCTATGGTGATATTTTCATTCAACACTACTAAAAAAACTACTAGAAAAACTACTGAAAAAACTACTGAAAAAACTACCAGAAAAAAAGTTGACGACATTCTTAGTTTGATAAAAAACGATGAATCCATAACAGCCACCGACATTGCCAAAGCAGTAGGGCTATCGCTCAATGGGGTGCTTTATCATCTGAAAAGCCTCAAAAAAGAAGGTGTCATCACACGGGTAGGCACAAAGGGCGGCTACTGGATTATTAACCAACTGGATAAAAATAAAATAAATAGATAATTTGATATGGATCCTTTGTTTTCTGTGATAACGGTCACGTGGAACGCCGCTGGCGTGATTGAGCCCACGCTGAAGAGCGTGAAGGAGCAAACGTTCACCGGCTTTGAGTATTTGGTGGTGGACGGCGCATCCACCGATGCCACCCTGAGCATGGTGGAAGATGCCGGCATGGCAGCCACACGCGTGGTGAGTGAGCCTGATGGCGGGCTATACGACGCCATGAACAAGGCCATTCGCCTTGCCAAAGGAGAATACTTGATATGGATGAACGCCGGCGATGCCTTTGCCGCCCCCGATTCACTCGCTCGCATGGCGGCGGTGGCTGATGGCAACCCTGGCGTAATCTACGGGCAGACCCAAGTGGTGAACGCCGCCCGCGAGGTGGTGGGCATGCGCCACCTCACCGCCCCAGCCACCCTCACTGCCGACAGCTTCAAGCACGGTATGCTGGTGTGCCACCAAGCCTTTGCCGCACGACGCGACATCGCGCCACCCTACAATCTTGCCTACCGATTCAGCGCCGACTTCGACTGGTGCATACGCGTGCTGATGAAGGCTGGCCGATGCGCCTATGTGGGCGACGCGCCCATTGTGAGCTTCCTCACCGACGGGCTCACCGATAAGCACCACAAGGCTTCGCTGCTGGAGCGATACCGCATCATGTGTCACTACTACGGCACCGTGTCCACCACCCTGCGCCACCTCGGCTTCGCCCTGCGTGCCCTCGTGCGCAAGTTGAAAAAGGCGTGATAAGTTGGTTGTTAGCGGAAATAGATGTAATTTTGCACCACGAATCAAGGCTGCTACAATGCGCGGCATGCTGCGTCTGCCAAGAGCTGCGCGATAGCAATGCGAGTAAAAAATCACCCACACGCTTCCACTTATCGCCCAGCATCACAGCCTCCATTCATAATTCTATATAACTCAATAACTCACGCAAGAAGAAGAAAAAAAGATATGGACTTAAAGTTGAGCTACGACAATCAAGGCGAATTTTCAAAAAAACTGTTCATCGAAACCTACGGCTGCCAAATGAACGTGGCCGACAGCGAAGTGGTGGCATCGGTCATGAAAATGGCTGGCTACGACACCACCGACTCGCTTGATGCCGCCGACGCCATCTTCATCAACACCTGCTCCATTCGCGACAACGCGGAGCAGAAAATATTCTCTCGCCTCAACCAGCTCAACGCATTGCGCCGTGGCCGTAAGCGCAGGCTCATCGTGGGCATCATTGGCTGCATGGCGGAGCGCTTGAAAGAGGTGCTTATCAACGACTACAACGTGGATATTGTGGCTGGTCCCGATTCCTATCTGGAGCTGCCCGGCCTCACGGCCAGCGCCGAAGCCGGACAGAAGGCTATCGAAACCACCCTCTCCACCACCGAAACGTATCGCGACATCATTCCGCAGCGCATCAGCGGCAACAAGGTGAGCGGCTACATCAGCATTATGCGTGGCTGCAACAACTTCTGCACCTACTGCATCGTGCCCTACACCCGTGGCCGTGAGCGCAGCCGTGAGCCGGAGAGTATTCTCAATGAGCTTCGCGACCTCCAGAGCAAGGGATTCAAGGAGGTGATTCTGCTCGGGCAGAACGTGAACAGCTATCTCTATAAGCCTGTCGATGGCAAGCCGGTAGATATGGCTGCTCTGCTCGCCCTTGTGGCTGAGGCTGCGCCAGAAATGCGTGTGCGCTTCACCACCAGCAACCCTGAGGACCTCACCGACGAGATTATCGCCACCATGGCGGCGCACCCCAATATCTGCAACCATATTCACCTGCCTGTGCAGAGCGGCAGCAACAAGATTCTAAAACTGATGAACCGCAAGTACACCCGTGAATGGTATCTCGACCGCATATCCAAAATCCGCGAGGCGATGCCCGACTGTGGCATATCCAGCGACATGTTCACCGGATTCCACGACGAGACGGAGGACGACTTCCAGCAGACGCTCTCGCTGATGCGTGAAGTGGGCTTCGACTCCTCATTTATGTTTAAATACAGTGAGCGCCCCGGCACCTTCGCTGCCAAGCACTTGCCCGACAATGTGAGCGAGGAGGTGAAAATCGACCGCCTCAACCGCATGATTGCGCTGCAAAACGAACTTTCGCTGTGCAGCAACCGCAAAGATGTGGGCAAAACCTTTGAAGTGCTGGTGGAGGGCTACAGCAAACGCTCGCACGATGATATGTTTGGCCGCACGCAGCAAAACAAGGTGATTGTGTTTCCTGCCGCCGACACCAAAGTGGGCGACCGCGTGATGTGCGTGGTGGAGAAAGCCACCAGCGCCACACTGATCGGGCACCGGGTGGAATGAAACTTTGAAGTTTAATTTAAGAAGTTTGGAAGTTTAAGAAGTTAGGAAGTTAAGACGAATGCTTCGTGGCTTCAAAGCTAACAAAAGAAGTTTAAGAAGTTAGGAAGTTTAAGAAGTCAGGAAGTTAAGACGAATGCTTCGTGGCTTCAAAGCTACACAGATAATAGACTATCGTCTTAACTTCTAAGCGACTGTTAGGGAGCGATAACTTCTTCAACTCCTTCAACTTCTGAAATTTAACTTCTAAGCGACTGCAAGGAGCAAAAACTTCTTCAACTCCTTCAACTTCTGAACTTTAACTTCTAAGCGACTGTTAGGGAGCGATAACTTCTTCAACTCCTTTAACTTCTGAACTTTATCTTCTAAGCGACTGCAAGGAGCGAAAACTTC
>JBNMJK010000069.1:0-12496 GCA_050873765.1 Sodaliphilus sp. | reverse complement strand
ATGTAGAGATGCGGTAAACTACGTTTAACGGATTGAGGTGACACCACAACCGACCCTCTCCGAGGCTCTTGTTTGCTGACCTTTCCTACACCAAGCTGCGTTCGCCTTCGGCTCACTTGCATGGTGTTAACCATAACAAGGCATCTCCGATGCCACATCTAAAAATGTGCCATAAGCCATATCTATAGAATATGCCTCCTTGAGAAAAGAATTATAAATTTAAGGATTTTCAGTCTCGTTTCTGTAAAATGAGACCCTTTTCAGTGCTCTCGACATGCCGAGTCCCTACCGTGTGGGCGACATCACCGTGTGGGTGGTACCCACAAAAAATATATTCTGTGGGAGGCTGGGGTACAAAAAAGTGGACCCGGGTTTCACAACCCAAGCCCACACAGGAAAACATTTTAATCTGCTGCCGGCGTTGCGCATCACTGAGCTATTCCGGCTTTAATAAACAATTAACAAAATGCTATATCTTATTTTTTACTTGATTACCTTTATGGCTTTCTTTGTGCCGTCGGTGTAGGTGGTTTCCACCACATTCACCCCGTCGTAAGGACGGGCTGATGGCACACCGAGCAGATTGTAATACACCACGCGTGCCACGGTTTTCTGCGCCACGGCATCGGTCACGCCCGTTGCAATTTCAGGGTCCATCACAATGGTGTGCACCACCTTGGTGATGTAGTTGACATCGTCGTTGAGGGCGTTGATTGACGTGATGCTGTTGTCGAGTAGGTAGATTTCCACATCCACTTCTCCGGAGAAGTCCTCGCCCACGCTGCAAATGCTATCGAAAGTGATGTCGCTCTCCACCTTATACCAGGCTTTGCCATCACCGCCTTCCACCCCGGCGCGGCGGCGAGTGTCGGCAGGCTTGCTTCCAGCGCCCACCTTGTAGCTCTTCCAGCCTGTAGCCTTTGGCACCATCACACCGCCATCGAAGTCGTAGAGGTGCAGAATGTCAGCGCAGCCGTTTTGAGACAGCAGAATGTCGCCCGTGAGTGGATAGTAGAAGCTGTTCAGCACATAGTATTTATGCAGATACACACCGTCCCTCTTCACACGCACGATGGCGCAGAGGTTGGCTGCTGCATTGGCATCGGGCAGCACGGTCACGTAAGCGTTAAGTCCATAGTTGAGCTTCTGTGGATAGGTGAGGCCGCCATCGCTGGCATTGCCATTGCCGCCGTTGGCCTTGTTGAGCTGCTCGGTGGCAGTGGTGAGCGTGAGTGAACCATCAAACAGGTCGCCGCCCTTGGCTTCGGCTATGCGTTCCACATCCTTAGTTTCGGTGCTTGGTGTCCAGTAGGAGAACTGGCTCACGTAGTCGCCCGAAGGCGTGCGGCCGTTGTTGTATTGGGTATTGACGCGAGTGGCGAAACCAGCCTCCACCTTGTAGAGCACGTAAATCACCAGACCGCTCTCACCGTCGTTGTTGTAATTGTCGGGCAGCTCCTCTTCCGTAGGCGCCGTGAAATTGATCTGGTGCTCCAAATCCGACACCTTGTTGTAGGTGATCTTCTCGCTCAAAGGCGTGTTGCTTTCGTCGGAAGTGTAGGCGTAGTAGAAGCCGCTGAACGTGTAGGGATACTTGGCAGGGGTGTTGATCACCACCTTCTTGCCGGCACCCACGGTGAGCCACTCGTCGGCCTCCACACGGCCGTTCTGTGTGGCGAGCATCATGTTGGCGGCACCGCTGGTAGGCACACCCTTAATCATGATTTTTCTGACAGGCGTGTCGAAGGTGTAGGCCACCGAAGTCTTGTTCGACACCGCGTTGGCGTTGGCGGCAGGCACACAGTAGGCATTCACACGCAGCATGTAGTTCTTCGTGTTCAGCGTGGGGTCGGTGGAGTAGTGCTCACCGTCGGTGCCAGCCTTCACCAATGTGGACCACAGGTCGGCCCAAGCCACCGTCTTCTTCTCGGTGGTGAACATGCTCACAGGCGCAGAGGCAATCACCTCGCCATCGGCGTTGTAGTATTGCAGCTCATAGTAGGTGTTCACTATCTTGTCGGTGGTGTTGTAGAGGTCGGGGTGATTGGCGTAGTTGGGGTTGGTGATGGTGACCGTGGGGCGCTCGTCGGCATCAGCCGAGTTGTAGGTGCCAGCCTTAGGTGTAATCACCGGAGCGTCGATTACGGCTTGCTCAGGCGCTTGTGCACCTGGAATGAGGTCGCCAATACGCAGATTGATGTAGTATTCACCCATCACGTAATCGGCATAGTGGCCGGTAGCAAGCGACGATGGGTATTTATTGTCGAAATGGCGGAAAGCCAATGGATAAGCCTCCATCACCGCACCGATAGTGCCGTCGGCCTGGCCCACGATGGTGCTGTATTGCGCCGTTTCGTCAAGACCGCCGATGCCCGTGCTGGTCTGTCCGCCTGTGCCGTTGTCGAATGGGTCGAACAGGTCGAGGCTGCGTGTCCAAGATGGAGTTCCGCTTGTAGAGCTCTTAGCGTAGAAAGTCGTAAGACTTGAGCGGGCTACGCCAGATGAACCTGCACCCACATCTACAGCGTCTTTTGGCAACGTGTGAAGCATATAGGCTGTGCCGTCTTTGGTAGTGTAACTCATCAAACCTGCGTTGCACACGGTGGCCATAGGCATACCAGCATTGTTACTCCATAAGCGATTGCAATACACATTTGATTCTGAGTAGAATTGCATACGATAGAGTATTCGGCGATCCATAGCGTAAGAACTACCGCCACGAATCGATAAGATGAATTGATTTTCTCCTACTTCAACAATCTGGGCTTCGCCTAACATATTTGTATATTCGAGTGCGTCAAAAGTGGCCTGACCACCTTGCACTGTTTCTACTCTTGTCCAAGCGTTCTTATCAGGGTCATACACCATAAAATAGATGCGAGGATTGCTTGAGGAAACTATTTTGCCTTTGTTGGGCTTGCCGCTGGTGATAAGGGCTGCTATGGCCTTGCCTTTCAGAAAACCGCTTTTTGGCACGCAGATGTTGCCTTGTGTGATGTAGCCACGGAAACCGCCATACAAATCCTGGTTCATGGTGTATTCCACACTCCAGGTGCGGCCATTGTCGCGGCTCACTTTCCACACCACGTCGGAAGCAGGGTCGTTGGTGCCGCCGTTGTTAGTGCCATAGCCACGGAGCGCGGTGGCCACCACGGTGCCGTTGGGAAACGAGGCCAAGGCTGCATCGCCATAACCACCGCTCCAGTTGGCGCAGTCGGTGCCCACGGGCTGTCCGCCCTGAAAAATCACCAGATAGTTGCTCCAGGTGCGGCCGTTGTCGGTGGAGCGGCGCGACACAATATCCATAGCATTGGGAAGGTCGTGAATGTGGCCCTTGCGCGCATCGCTGATGGCGAGCAGGGTGCCGTCGGCAGTCTTGGTGATGGCTGGCAGACGATACAGGTTGGAGTATTCGTCGGTGGTGGCTAATTTATTGTAGCGAGGCGCATAGAGCGTCTGGAACTTAGGCACAATCACTCGGCCACCGCCATCGGCTGAGTAGTTGTTCACCGAAGTGATGGCGTAGGCAGTGCTGCCGCAGTTCACCACGTCAATCATGCCGCCCACACGGGTGAAGCCCGACTGGCTGCCGCCAATGAGCGGAAGATTGTCGATACCGCCAATCTCCTCCTCAGTCTTGATGAGCGCCACAAGATAGAACACATACTCACCGGCGTCGAGCTTGATGTTGCTCTTGAGGGTGGCAGTGGTGCCCGCTTTAGGAATATCGGTGGTGAGGCCCAAGAATTTGGCGCCTGTATATTTTTCGGGGTTACGGCTGTCGAACACGTGCGCAAAGGTGTTCTCGTAGCTCTTCAGACTCGAACTTTCGGGCGTGTAGTCCTGGTCGGTGTCGCGAGGGCGCGCGTAAAGTCCCACGGCACGCAAATACTGCGTGTTGCCAAACAGGCGATAGTTTACGGTGGGGATTTCGCCGCCGGCATAGCTCACGCATGCCATAGCGAGCACTTCGTTTTCATTGCCCAGGCCCACATAGCCCACAGCCTGGTGCCCTTTGTTCACCTGCCAAGAGGTGAGCTGGGCATTGTTGGTGGCATCAGGGTCGTCGGTGGCGGCTCTGCTTTGTGCGTGAGCACTGGAGCCACAGAGGAGCATCACGGCTATTGCGGTGGTGCTCAAGGCGTGTCTTGCCACGTTTTTCAGAGAATTGAAGTAAGTCATAACATTTTGTGTATTAAAATGTTTTTAAATATAGTAGTTAAAATCTAAAATTTATTTCCCTTATGTTTCTGCGTTGCGGGTGTTGAGGAGAGCAAGAAAAGCGGATAAGCGCAGTGAGCCAATCCCTTTTTGTAGTCCTTTTCCCGAAATCGGGTGCAAAATTATAAATAAATTCTGAATAAGCAAAAAAAAGAGTGTTATTTGAGTTTAACGGTTCACGGTTAGGGCGTTGGGTGGTATGGGGCAGGGTAGCGGCATGTGGAAATGCCAACCCCTATCACTGAATAAAAAATCTGTGAGATGTGTGAAATCTGTGAGATTACGCTGAAAAATATGGCATAAATTTGGGCAATAACCGATTTATTCCTTATCTTTGTGCTACTGTAACTTGCGTGCATTGAAACGATGGTTCTTTATGACAATCACGCATCGCTCCTGCTGCACATGCGATAATGGCCAGCTGGAGCTAAAAAATGGGTTTATGTTAGCTGCAAAAAGGTTAATTGCATAACGTTTGGTAGTTAATAATACAATTATTAGTTTAGCTATAATTAAGAAGTTAATCAAATTTTTCAAAAACTGTTAGAGTTCTAAGAATAATAGCATTTTGTTAATTGTTAATTGAGCTGGCCACACTCAGTGATGAGCGGAACCGGCAAAGAATCAAAAAAATGTTTTCCTGTGTGGGCTTGGGTTGAGAAATCCGAGCCTATTTTTTGCCTCATACGTATCCCACGGAAGATATTTTTGTGGGAGGCATGTGTGGAATAAAAAAACATCCGCCGGCATCGGGGGTGATGCGGCGGATGTGGTGCTACCACGCCTTTCGGCGCTATGGCTTGATGCTATATTGGTTTACTTGTCGGCTGCAATGGCTTTGAGCAGTGCCACGGTGAAGTCCCAGCCTTTTTGCACGGCAGGAATGTGGCAACATTCGCGTGGTGAGTGCACGTCTTTCAAAGTTGGGCCGTAGGAAATCATTTCCATGTGTGGAGCCACCTTCAAGAACAGACCACACTCAAGACCTGCGTGAATGGCCTCCACCTTAGGCTCTACGCCGTAGAGGTGCTCCCATTGAGCCACAGCGAGCTTCAGCAGGCGGCTGTCGGTGTTAGGTGCCCAGCCTTGATAGCTGCCTTCGTATTTCACTTCCTTGGCTCCGGCAAGGGTGAAGAGCGCCTCGATTTGGAGAGCGAGTTCCTCTTTAGAGCTTTCGGTGGACGAGCGGCTGAAGAATTCAATATAAATAGTGTCGGCACCAGTCTTAACGCTTGCGAAGTTGGTGGAAGTCTCCACTAAGCCCTCCACTTCCTGGCTCATGTGATACACGCCGTGCTGAGCTGCAAAGCAGGCAGCCACCAGACGCTTGGCGGTGCTTTCGTCGATTACGGTGGCAGGAGCATCTACACTCTCCACGGTGAGCTCGATGTGTGGCTCAGAGCGCTTGTACTCGTCCTTGATGTCGGCAGCGAGCGTATTGACCACGGTGATGAGCGCTTCCTTGTCGGCAGGCTTCACACCCACCACAGCCTCGGCGTCGCGGGCAATGGCATTGTGCAGGTTGCCGGCGTTGACGCTTGCCAGACGGTAGTTGATTTTCTTGCCGAGCATATACAGGATACGTGCCATCTGCTTGGTGGCGCTTGCCAGACCCTTGTCGATGTCGGAGCCAGAGTGTCCGCCCATCAGTTTGCCGAGCTTGATGCAGAAATAAGTGAGGTCGGCAGGAGCGGCTTCAGGCTTGTAGTCGAAAAGCACAGGAGTGACCACACCACCGGCGCAGCCAATGGTGATCACGCCATCGTCCTCGCTGTCGAGGTTGAGCAGATAGTCGCCCTGAAGCATGTCGGCCTTGATGTTGGTGGCACCGGTCAGGCCAGTTTCCTCGTCAACGGTGGCGAGAGCCTCAAGCGCACCGCATTTGATGTCGGGGTCGGTGAGGGCAGCAAGGGCAATAGCCAGTCCGAGGCCGTCGTCGGCGCCGAGGGTAGTGCCGTTGGCAAACACCCACTCACCGTCCACGATGCGAGTCTCGATAGGGTCGGTGAGGAAGTTATGGTTTGAGGTAGGAAGTTTTTCAGCCACCATATCCATGTGTCCTTGAAGCACCACGCCTTTGGCGTTTTCAAAGCCAGGGGCAGCAGGGCGGAACATGGCCACGTTGCCGGTTTCATCAACCTTGTATTCGAGGTTGTGCTCTTTGGCGAAGCCTACAAGCCATTCACGAATTTTGTCGAGATTGCCAGATGGACGGGGCACTTTAGTAATCGCGTCGAAGATTTTCCAGACGCGAGCGGGTTTTAAATCTTTTACTTCCATAATAGTTCAATGTTTATTATATTACAATAATGGTTATCAAATGTTAGTTATCGTTGCGTGTATCAAATTTTTGTTAAATCCGTAGGATAACAATCGTAAAGTTACAAATTTTATTTGAAATATAGGTCAAAATGTCGCAAACCTTTTCTATATTTGCAATACGAAAATTTAAAAAAGGAAAAAGTGAAACTCGTATTGGTGATTACTCTACTGATTGGCATTGCCGTGATGCTGCTTGGCGTGAGAATATTCTTCGTGAAAGGCGGACGGTTTCCCGACACGCACATCCACAGCAATAAGCACATGAGGGAGCGAGGCATCACCTGCGCTCAAGACAAAGAATTTTATAAATAATTACTCATACACACTACGAAAAATGAATTTTTTGAACAAAATCTCCAAACTTGCTTTAGTGGCATTGGTGATGGTGGGCTTCGCCGCCTGCCAAAGCGACAAGAAGGCCGACGATAAAGCTCCGGCTTCTGCTAATATGCCTAAGCAGGCCAATGAAAACATGACCGTGCGTTATGTTGATGCCGACACACTTTTGAAATTCTACAACCTGGCCAAAGACTACAACGAGTCGGCTACGCGCTTGCAAAACCAGCTCGACGCGCTGCAAAAGGCTCAGGAAGAAAAGATACGTAACTTGCAGGCAAGTTTTGCACAGAAGGAAAAGAACAATGTGTATGCCACCAATCCTCAGCAGGCTCAAGCCGACCAGGCTACTTACCAAAACGCAATGAACGCGGCTCAGAAGGCTGTGGCCAACAAGCAGGAGGAAATCTCTAAGATTCTGCAAGAGAATCAGAAGGACTTGAACGACAAGATCACTGAGTTTCTGAAAAAGTACGCCAAGGAAAAGGGATATGATATGATTCTGAACAAGGCTGCCACTTTCTACGTTGACTCTAAATTCGACGTGACCAGCGATGTGGTGGAGCAGCTCAACAAGGAATACACTAAGGTGGCTCCTAAAAAAGGTAAATAATCCTACATAGCTCCCCCGTGGCAATAACATAAAAGCACGGCTCATTTTTTCGTGAGCCGTGCTTTATTTTTTTGTGGTGGTGCGGGGCTATTCTTCGGTGAGGTGGTCGTAGGTCTGGTAGAGGAAGTCGTTGTAGGGGAAGCGCTGCATGTGCACTTGCTTGGCTTTCTCGTAGAGCATACGCTTCAACTCGTCGATATTCTCACCCGTCTTGGCAGAAATGAACACACAGTTGTTGTTCATGCGCGCCATCCACGTTTCTTTAAGCTCATCGAGTGGAATGTTCTCGCGCAGGCGTGGCGTGAGGTCGTCGTCGTCTTTCTGCACATAAGTGAACTGGTCGATTTTGTTAAACACCATAATCATCTCCTTGTCGCCAGCGCCACACACTTCCTGTAGGGTTTTGTTCACAACCTCCACCTGCTCTTCAAACTGAGGGTGTGAGATATCCACCACATGCACCATGATGTCGCTGTCGCGTACTTCGTCGAGCGTGGTCTTGAACGAATCCACCAAGTGGTGGGGGAGTTTGCGAATGAAGCCCACCGTGTCGGTGAGCAGGAAAGGCAGGTTTTCAATCACCACCTTGCGCACCGTGGTGTCGAGCGTGGCAAAGAGCTTGTTCTCGGCAAACACATCGCTCTTGCTCAGCACATTCATCAGCGTGGATTTTCCCACATTGGTGTAGCCCACGAGGGCGATACGCGTGAGCTTGCCGCGGTTTTTGCGCTGGATCACCTTCTGCTTGTCCCAGTCGGCGAGTTTCTGCTTCAGCAGCGAAATCTTGGTCTTGACGATACGGCGGTCGGTCTCGATCTGCGTTTCGCCCGGGCCGCGCATACCGATACCACCCCGCTGGCGCTCCAAGTGGGTCCACATGCCGGTGAGGCGTGGCAGCAGATACTGATACTGAGCGAGCTCCACCTGCATTTTAGCGTTGGCGGTCTGTGCACGGCGTGCGAATATGTCGAGAATGAGGCTTGTGCGGTCGAGCACCTTGATGTGTGTCTCCTTCTGGATATGGGCAATCTGCTTGGGCGAGAGGTCGTCGTCGAAGATGATGATGTTCACCTCGTGCTCCTCGATGTAGCTTTTGATTTCAGCCAGTTTGCCCTCGCCCACATACGAAGTGCTGTTGGGAGCGTCGCATCGCTGCAGAAACTTCTTCACGGTGCGTGCTCCGGCGGTGTCGGCCAGAAATTCCAGCTCATCAAGATACTCATTGGTCTTCATCTCATTTTGCTGAGGAGTGATCAGCCCCACGAGCACAGCCGTTTCGTTTTCGAGCTCGTTGATGATGTTTTTATCGTCGATTAATCCCATAGATATGCTTGCGTAGAAATTGTGTTGTGTGGTGCAAAATTAGCAATTATTTCGGTGATACACAAAAAAAGCACCCTGCGCAGATCATAGTGATGCGCAGGGTGCGGTTAACCTATAAAATTCAGTTTACTTTTTCAAGGTAGGGAAAAAGTGCTGATATTTACTTTTCGTTGGTGTTGATGTAGCAAACCGACACGCGGTTCCAGTCAGGTTCGGAGAACATGTCGCCCACGCCCTGGCCTTCAGCCTGAATGCGGTTAGCTTTCACCTTGTAAGTCTTCACGAGCATATCCTTCACAGCGTTGGCACGAGCCTCAGCGAGCTTCTTGTTGATTTCGGCAGAGCCTTCTGGAGAAGCGTAGCCCTTGATAGTGACGGTAGCGTCTTTGTGGTTCTTCAAGAAAGTGGCCACACGCTCCACATTGGGTTGCTGTGCGCGTTCAATCACGCTCTTGCCTTGCTTGAAGAATACGTTGGTTTCGAGAGAAGCGCTCTTCACCTGAGTTTCTTTCACCTTCACCACTTCAGTCACTTTGCTCTTTTGAGCCTTGCAAGCCTCAAGGTCGCGAGCGAGTTGAGCGGCGCGAGCGTTGCAAGCGTCGAGGTCGGCCTGAGCGTTGTTGAGGTTGTTGCGCAGAGAGTTGATCTGACCGTTAAGCGCATCTACATCGGCCTGGGTGTACTGCTTTGGGCACACAGTGAAATAGCGTGCGCCATTGCTGTTCTTGAAGTGGTAGGTGAGACCAGCTTCCATTTCCACCACAGCGTTGTTGGCATTGTAGCGGCTGCTCTGAGCGTTGGTGCCGATACCGCCCTTGCGCTCCACCTTCTTCACGTCGCCGTTCATGTCCCAGAGAATGGCAGGCTTCAGAGAGATAGTCCAAGCCTTGCTTTCGCCGAGGTTGAAGTTGAAGTTCACACCATATTTGGTGTACCAAGAGTTTTCGTCGGTCACGTCAGCGCCGTTTTGATAAGCGTGCAGCCAACCAGCGCCCACCACTGCTTCCACTTCCACAGCGCGGGGTGCGCCCTTGTAGCCACCGAAGAAGTTAGAGAGGTTCAAAGTGGCAAAACCACCCACAAACTGGTGGTCGATCATATTGTTGCTCTTCACGCCGAGAGCCGACTGCCACACATTGGCAGGAGCCTTGCCCCAGCTTGAAGTGTTCACTGTCCATTCACCTTCGATACCCAAACCGAGGATTGGGGTTACTTGCTTGCGAAGTTCGGCACCGAAAATGCCACGGGCATTTTTGAAGAATGCATAATGCTGGAATGGTGACACGGCTCCGCCTTTAAGTGTGAATGAAATGTTGTCAGTCAGTTTGGATCCCTCCAAAGTGACCTGAGCTTGTGCTGCTGTAAAACCAAGAGCAGCTACCGCTAACAGAATAATCTTTTTCATAGATTCTAAAAATTAAATTATAAAAAATTAAATTTTTCCCATTTCTGAAAAACTCAACAAAGATATTATTTTTTCTGCACAAAACAAAAGGAATGTGCAAATTTGACCAGTTTTCTACGTTTCTCAACAATTCTTGCCGCCAAATGCCGCCCAAAATGCCTGCTGGCGGCACTTCATGAGCCAGATGATGCTAAAGCAGCCGAATGTGGCGCTTGGCACACATTCGGCTGCATGAAACCTATATAATATATGTAACGGGTTTTCTTACGCTTCTGCCACGAGAGCCTCCATCTTTTCCATGGCCAGGCTGATGGCGTCTTCGTTGCGTCCGCCGGCTTGTGCAAAGCCAGGCTGGCCACCGCCGCCGCCCTGAATGGTCTTGGCAGCCTCGCGAATCATCTTTCCGGCGTGCATACCCTTTTTCACCAGGTCGTCGCTCACATAGATGGTGAGTGTGGGCTTGCCATGCATGCGGGTGGCTGCCAGCAGCACCGTGTTTTCGGGATTTTCCGACTTCACCATATACACAGCGTTTTTCACCACATTAGGGTCGCACACGCCATATATCTTCAGCACGCGAATGCCCGCAATGTCGGTGGCATTGTTGCAGATGTCGTTCTTCAGGCTCTTGGCGGCCTCCACCACATACGATTCCACCTGCTTCTGCAGCGAGGTGTTCTCGTTGAGCGACTTCGCCACAGCCGACACCACATCAGGCGCGTTGTTGAGCAAGGAGCGCAGTTTCATCACCACATCTTCCATGCCGTAGATCATATCCTCCACAGCCTGACCGGTCACCGCCTCAATGCGGCGAATACCGGCGGCAATGCTGCTCTCGCTAATGATTTTCACGAAGCCGATGTTGCCGGTGTTGGGCACATGGGTGCCACCGCACAGCTCCACCGACTGGCCATATTTCACCACGCGCACCTTGTCGCCATACTTTTCGCCAAACAAAGCCATAGCGCCCAGGGCCTTGGCCTCGGCGATAGGCATGTCGCGATGCTCCTCCAGCGGAATGGCCTGGCGAATCATGGCGTTGGCCACGTGCTCCACCTCGCGGATTTCCTCGAGCGAGAGTTTCTTGAAGTGGGAGAAGTCGAAGCGCAGCATCTTGGCATCTACCAGCGAGCCCTTTTGCTCCACGTGTGTGCCGAGCACCTGACGCAGTGCGGCGTGAAGCAGGTGAGTGGCGGTGTGGTTGCAGGAAATGGCCATGCGTGCCTCTTTATTGACCGCAGCCTTGAAAGTGGCGGTGACATCGGCAGGGAGCTTTTTCACAATGTGCACAGGCAGATTGTTCTCGCGCTTGGTGGTGGTCACTTCCACCACGTCGTCGCCAGCGGTGAGTGTGCCCTTGTCGCCCACTTGGCCGCCCATTTCGGCGTAGAATGGTGTGCGTGAAAGCACCAGTTGATAATATGATGAGTTTTTCTGGGTCACCTTGCGGTAGCGCAGAATTTCGGTGTCACATTCCAGCAGGTCGTAGCCCACAAACTCGGTGTTGCCCTCGCGGAGGGTCACCCAGTCGGAGGTTTCGGTTTGGGCGGCATTGCGTGCGCGCGCCTTTTGCTTAGCCATCTCGGCGTTGAATTCCTCCTCGCTCACGGTCATGCCGTTCTCTTTGAGAATCAGTTCGGTGAGGTCGAGCGGGAATCCGTAGGTGTCGTAGAGCGTGAACGCCTGCACACCCTGGATTTGTGTCTTGCCAGCCTTTTTTGTGTCGGCAATGATACCCTCAATCATCTTGATGCCCGTGGCAAGCGTGCGCAGGAACGAATCTTCCTCTTCCTTGATCACGTGCTTGATGAGGTCGGCTTGGGCAGGGAGCTCAGGGTAGGCAGCGCCCATCGACTCGATAAGCGTATCCACCAGGCGATACATAAACGCCTCTTTCAGATTGAGGAAGGTGAAGCCGTAGCGCACGGCACGACGCAAGATGCGGCGAATCACATAACCGGCCTTGGCGTTGCTTGGAAGCTGGCCGTCGGCAATGGAGAATGCGATGGCGCGCACGTGGTCGGCAATCACACGCATGGCCACGTCTTTTTCCTTGTCCTGGCCATATTTCACGCCGGCAATGTCGCCCACAGCCTTAATCAATGGCTGGAACACGTCGGTGTCGTAGTTGCTCTTGGTGCCCTGCATCACCATGCACAGGCGCTCGAATCCCATGCCGGTATCGATCACTCGGGCAGGGAGCGGGTGGAGCGAGCCGTCGGCGTGGCGGTCGTACTGCATGAACACGAGGTTCCAGATTTCAATCACCAATGGAT
>JBNMJK010000068.1:0-12908 GCA_050873765.1 Sodaliphilus sp. | reverse complement strand
CTGTAATATTAAGCTTTTGTTCTTTATTAAATTTTAATTGTTTCCCAAAGTTAAGGAGCAAGAATTTGAGAAGAAGTTATGAAGTAATGAAGTTAAGAAGTTACGACAAATGCATATTTACTTGCACCTTCTGTACATATCGCAATTTATAATCCATCTTGATTTGCAGCTACGTTGTTAATTATTGCCCTACAGTATGCATTGAGCAACTTACTTGCTGCCTCAATCATAGAACGCATCGTTTCAAATTCATCTGGCTTGAGGAATTCCAAATCCTTTGAAAGGATATGGTAGTCTCTACATTCTTCCAAACTGCCTTGAGCAATATTAAAAAATCGCAACTTGTCGGATTTGCCGATTTTCTTATAACCTTCTGCTATATTCGCTTCAATTGAGATTGCAGCTCTTCTAAATTGAGAAGTAAGACCATATTTCTCATCAGTTGGAAAATGACGTGTCACCTTATACACGAAAAGCACAAAAGTATGGGCTTTCTGCCAAACTTGAAGGTTTTCAAAACTATAAGTGCCACCCATAATCAAAAGGTATTATCTTAACTTCTTCAACTTCTTCACTTCTTTAATTTCTCAATTCCTGCCTATAAGTGTTACTTTGAATTTTGCTTGTAATACTTAATGAGTTTTGGAACCACTTCTTCCACTGTGCCATTGATCACATAATCGGCAATCTTATTGATTGGCGCATCAGGATCGCTGTTGATAGAAATGATGATGCCAGCGTCTTGCATACCGGCAATGTGCTGAATCTGACCAGAGATGCCGCATGCAATATACACCTTGGGGTGAACAGTGACACCTGTCTGACCCACTTGGCGATCGGCATCCACCCAGCCGGCGTCAACGGCTGCACGCGATGCGCCCACTTCGCCATGAAGCTCCTTGGCAAGCGTGAACAGCTGGTCGAACCCTTCCTTGCTGCCCACTCCGTAGCCACCAGCCACCACAATAGCGGCGCCTTTAAGGTTATGGTGTGCGGCCTCCACATGGCGGTCGATCACTTTCACCACAAAGTCGGTGCTTGGCACATATTTTGCCACATCTGCATACACCACTTCGCCCTTTGCCTTGCCCTCATAAATGGCTTTCTGCATCACGCCAGAGCGCACAGTGGCCATTTGTGGACGGTTTTCGGGGTTCACGATAGTGGCCACGATATTTCCGCCAAAAGCCGGACGGATTTGATAGAGAAGATTGTCGTAGTGCTTTTTAGTCTTCACATCGTCATAGTCGCCGATTTCAAGCTCGGTGCAGTCGGCAGTAAGACCGCTGAAAAGAGAAGATGAAACGCGTGGGCCGAGGTCACGGCCAATCACAGTTGCGCCCATCAAGCAAATTTGAGGTTTTTCCTCTTTAAAGAGGTTGACCAGCACAGAGGTGTGAGGAGCAGAGGTGTAGGGGAAAAGGCCCTCCGCGTCAAACACGTGGAGCTTGTCCACACCGTAGGGCAGAATCTGGTCTTCCACCTTGCCCTTAATGCCAGTGCCAGCCACAACAGCCTCGAGGTCAACACCAAGTTCGTTGGCCAGCTTACGGCCCTTGGTGAGCAATTCTTGAGATACTTCGGCCACAGTAGTGCCTTCAATCTCGCAATATACAAATACGTTATTCATTGTCGTCGTCGTTGTGTACTACTATTAACCAATAATTTTTTCGTCCAATAATTCTTTCACCAAGCCAGAGATGTCATCATCGCTTCCGGTGAGTGTTTTGCTTTCCTTGGCTTGGAACACAATGTTCTTCACGGTCTTCACCTTTGTGGGTGAGCCGCTCAGGCCACATTGCTTAGGATCGCCATCCACGTCAGCCACATTCCACTCGTTGAGTGTGAGGTAAGGGCGCTCGTTGTAGAGTTCTTTCCAGGGCTCTTCGCCAGTGCGCTCCATTGGGCAGGTGGCGTATTTATATTTCATCACCAATTTGGCGTTGCATGGGCGGCAAGGCGCAGCGCTGCCGTTCACGGTAATCACCACAGGAAGTGGAGCTTCCACGGTTTCAACGCCACCGTCGATCATACGGCGGATAGTGGCCACGCCATTTTCCACCTTGAGGATTTCCTCAGCGTAAGTCACCTGGTTGAGCCCGAGCTTTTGAGCCACCCGTGGACCCACTTGGGCGGTGTCGCCATCAATAGCCTGACGGCCACCAATCACTATATCAACAGGCTTTTCTGCACTGATTTTCTTGATTGCGGTGGCAAGAGCATAGCTTGTGGCCAGTGTGTCGGCTCCGGCAAACAGACGGTCGGTGAGCAACCAGCCGGTATCGGCGCCACGATACAAACCTTGACGAATAATTTCACCTGCACGTGGAGGGCCCATCGTGAGCATACCGATAGTGGAACCAGGATGCTGCTCTTTCAAGCGAAGGGCTTGCTCCAGTGCATTTAAATCTTCGGGGTTGAAGATTGCAGGAAGTGCCGCACGGTTGATAGTGCCGTCGGCCTTCATGGCATCTTTGCCAACATTACGGGTATCTGGTACCTGCTTTGCCAGCACAATGATGTTCAAACTCATAATCAGTTGTTTAATATAATTTTAATTCAATTTTCCATAATCGTGGCATCGCTCCAAACTGCATAACAGTCTGAAACGGCACAAAAACTATGCAAAATTACGCAAAAACAAGCAGAATACCAAAGCATTAATCCCGATTAAAATTTATTAATAATCGGGACTGCTCCAGCTAAAACGAGAAGTTGAGAATGTTGCCAAACACGCTTCCGTGTGTTAAATCTTTACTGACCATGATTATCTTTACAACGCGATAAAAAAACTGGAAAAATGAAGGTGCGCAATCCTCCCCCATTTTATCCAGCTATCCCCTCCAAGGAGAAAAAGCCACGTGCCTATCAGCTACATGTCTTTCACATCTTTAATATCGACCAGCTTATTCACGATGGCGTAGATAGTCAAGCCTGCCGCTGAGCGTATCTGAAGTTTATTGCTGATGTTGCGCCGGTGGGTAATCACCGTGTGTATCGACAGACACAGTTTTTCAGCTATCTCCTTATTGGTCATTCCCTTCACCACACACACGATAATTTCACGCTCGCGGTTGCTGAGACTTTCGGTGCTGCTGGTGGTTTCCTGCTTTTCAGCCATCAGCACTTTCTTGATTTTCTCATACACATCGTCCGGACTGTCGTAGAGCAAGAAATGCTCATCATAGCCCGACAGCACATTCTGGTCGAGCACTGCTGTGGATATGGCCACCACACGCATATCTTCCTGCTTAAACTCGGCCTTAAACGCCTTCACATCAAAAAGGCCGTCAAACACCGGGTTCACTATCACCACATCGGGGTGGTGCATAGCCACATAATTACGAAGCGACTCCTGCGTCTTCACGTCAAAAGCCGTGGCCGTCAGCCCTGGTATATGACGTAAAACCGACACCAGGCCACTCCTCACAATGAAGGAATTGTCGGCCACCACGAATCGATAAGTAAGCAAACTACTATTCATTTTCCAACTCCTTTTCCACATGCATTACTGCCGGCACAAACAGGCAATCTTCAACATGATTGTGCGAGGCCAAATCCTGCTCACAATTGTAGATGTCGAATAGTGTGGCATTGAGCAGCAAGTTGTCGCTGCTCTCCGTATAGTATTTGGTAATAATTCCCTTTAACTCATTCAGCCGCTCATCTATCTTAGAATGATGACTGGCAAACTTTGAAATATTGAACTTGCGGCTCAGCTTGCCCTTAAGCAGCGCTTCCACATACACAAACACATGCTCATTCTCATATTGCATGTGCTCGCGAACCTCGTTCACAAACACATCAAAAAATTTAATAATCAAAAACGCCACCTTGTCCTCGTGCGAGCAGTCGATGGCCTCAATGAGCTTGCGGCGTATCATTGGCAGCATAAAGTCAAGGAAATAGGTGTGGGCATTTTTCAGATAGTTCATCAGCGAGGCTATAGACAGGCGTGGCAAATCCTCCACGCTGAATGAGGTTTGCTCACTGCTTATAAAATTAGCCACGGCTAAAAAAGTATCGCAGTCCACATTCTCATTCTCGCACACCTCTTTCACACTCTTGTCGCCAAATCCGAGCGGAATTCCAAAACGGCTCATCACCATGAGCAAATTAAAATTGTCGTCGATAAGATCACAAAGCCTGTCGGATGGCAAATATTTGTTGTCGATTTCCATAAGCATAGACACTTTTCTTACAATTTGCAAATTTACAACTTAATACACAAACGCCCAATACCTACTTTTAGGTATTTTTTCACCCCACCCTATATAAGAATTTGCTTTATCTGGCCCCGGTTTCAGAAGGCAAGGGCAACCTGAAGAGATATTACAAGATGGGTTACCAGAAAAAAATCACACGAGCCTATCGGAAATGGCACCAATTCCGCAAGGCTCGTGTGTGCAAAGAATTATGTGTGTTTTAAAAAAAAACTCAAAACTATGCATCAGGCGTAGCTGTGCATACCTCCAAGCAAGAAATTAACACCAAAGTAGGTGATTAGCACGCTCAGGAATGCACATACGCAAAACGCGTGGAAGAAAAGTGGTCGGGTGAACCAAGGCAGCGATTTGGTGTGCAGCGCCATGGCATAAATAATCAGCGTTATCAAAGCCCAGGTCTCTTTAGGATCCCAGCTCCAATAGGTGCCCCACGACACATTAGCCCATACGGCACCCACAAAAATGCCTACGGCAAGCAGAAACACTGCCGGCACGAGCAACATCTGGCCCACCACATACAGCCTCTTCACCTGGTCGGTATGGCTTCGGAGCGACAGGGCCATCAGTCCGTTCAGCATCAGGAAAGCCAACAAGGCATACGCCATCATAATCACTGCCACATGCACAGACAGCAGGGGCGACTGGAGCACGGGCATTAATGGAGTGATGGCCGGATTAGTATCGCCCATCATTGCCACCATAATTGTTAGCCCCGAAATTAGGAAGCCGAACGAGAGGCACAGGGTGAATCTGTGAGCCAGGCACAACATCACTAATAGCGACAGCCACGACATGAGCAGCATCGTTTCGGGTCCGTTGCTCATTGGAATATGGCCTGCCACATACCACATCAGCCCTAAGTAGGCGGTGAGGAACAGGAAGAACGCCACACCCACGCCATACAAATCCACAAACAGCTTTGTGTTGGGCTTCTTTCCTTTTGCGGCCATACGGGCAAGGTAGAAGAAAAACAAGGCTCCTATCAGCACCGACAGCTCGCCCATCACCATCGTGTAGTCTAACGCGTTGAACAAGTTCTCGGCCCTCAGGTGCATCTCGCTCGGCATTTCATCGCCAGCCTCCTTGCGCTGATACGTCTTAAACTTGTCGATAAACTTTTCACAGCCGTCCCAGTCCTGCTTCACCACCAGTTCGTTCAGGTAGTTCAGTCCCTTGTTCACAAAAATCCACTTATTCTCATCGATGTCCTGGGGAATGTCCTGCGACACCTGCGAATACCACAACAACTGGTTCTTGTAGCGCAACGGGAAAATCTTGATGGCGCTACCCGTGGCCACCATCGTAGCTATCTGGAATTTTTCATCGGCCTGCTGCACGCCTTTTGCGTCGGCCATTTGGTCGCCCTGCATCACGCGCTTCATTTCCGCATCGAGCAGGTATCCTTCAGTAGGACTGATAAAATCGGCAAGCGACACCATTTTCTCATCGGTGTGGAGCAGTTTCCGCACTTCTCCACTCTTGATTTTAATCATGGGTTCATGCTTCCAGTCGTCGTAATAGAACATCCAGCCCGTCACCACTTGCATAGCCGAATAGCCATGGTAGGAGTTTCGCCCACAGAGCTTTTTCGTGAAGTCGCGCGCAAAAGTCTGGAAAGTGCTCATTCTATCGTTGTGCATAATCACAATGTCGGCCATACGCTCAGCCACTTCTTCGGGCAGCACACGTGGAGCAGCCCAAGAGGCTGATGCCGAGAGCACAAAAGCCACCACCAGACCACCTTTCAGCACCGATGAGCGCAAAAGCTGGCGAAAACGGCCATTTTTAGCCACCAGCAGCCATACGCACGACAGCAGCAGTAAAGCGTAGCCAGTGTAAGTCACCCCAATTCCCCAAGGGTCGTGAGCCACCGAAAGAATGGTGGCATTGTTTTGAGGGTCGTAGCCGTTCTGGCAAAAGCGGTAACCGCCATACGAATAAATCTTGTTCATCGACACTTGCCCATTCTCTGCCGGTCGGCCACTTTCCGCCACATTCAGTTCGCTGATAAAATCCATAGGAGCGGAAGTGCCTGGATAGTAGTCGATCTTAAATTCCTTGAGTGTAAGGCTAAAGGGCAACTGAAAGGTAGTGCTGTCGGCTCTAACGCACTCTGCCGATGGGTGCCCCTGCTCCAGTCTGATTTTTCCATGCTCGGCAAAAAGCCAAGTCACAGCCGCGCCCACAAGAATAAGCAGCAGCGACAGGTGGAACGTCAATGCCGGCACCGACATTTTACTCTTCAGCACATACACCAGCCCAAAAACCGCCACGAGCGACCACAGGGCGAAAAATGGCCACGAGTCGTAAATCACAGCGCGAGCCACATCGGTTCCGCTGACTTTTTCAATGATAGTTGCGGCTGCCAATACAATCACCATCAGCCACAGCCCTATAAAAGATATGCGTTTTACAACTTTCATCATACACAAAATTCGCCATGGGCAAGCCGCTTAGGCACACCCATGGCGAAAAAATCATTAACAATTAATTATATTGAGTTGATAAATTCAACCACAGCATCTCTATCCGATTTTGAAAGGTTGCGGAATTTCTCCACCGATTTGCGGGCATCGCTCTTTGCGGCGCCATGCCACATGATGGCCTCAATCACAGTGCGTGCACGGCAGTCGTGCAAGCGGTCATCGGCACCTGTGCACTGGCGGCTCAAGCCTCTACCCCAAAGAGGAGTGGTACGGCACCAGCCCGTGCGAATGTCGTTCACCATGAACAGACGGTGCTGCACCATATCGGTGTATGGCCAAATCTTCTGATTCGGGAAGCGAGGCAACTTTTGCGCTCTTGCTCCCACAAAGAAGTTGTTAGGGTCGCGAATTTCATCAGTGCCAGTGGTCCATGTGGGGCGGTGGCAATAGGCGCAACCTATTTCACTGAACAGTTTCTTGCCTCTCTGGAATTCTGCGCTATTCACGTTGCGCGCTGCGGGCACTGCCAAGCCACGGTGCCAAGCCATCAAGTCGATGTACTCGTCGTCGGTCATTTCCACTGGCAGTTCCTTGCTCATCAAATAATTATAGATGTCGGTCTCTGGATTTCCAGTCTTTTTCCATTCAGGATAATACTTATAGAACTTAGCCTGCACGTCCTTGTCCTGCGAAGCCACCTTGGCATAAGCAGCGGTCATGTAGTGGTAGCGGCGGTCGCCACGCGTCACGTTGGTGATGTTCCAAATGGCGTTAGCACCAGCACCGTCTTGCAGATTACCTCTTGAAAGCGCATAAGTGAAGCGGCGCACATATTTTGTGCCATCGCCCTGGAGTGTGTTGGTGTAGTAGCTCTTGAAGTCGCCGTTAGCCCAAATAGAAGGGTTCAGCGACACGCCAGCCTTTTCTTCGGCAAGGTATTGCGCACGAATATCATCTTCTGTGATGGCGTCGAGCAACCCTGTGCCATAGATTCCGATGGTGCTTTCCACACGGCAGCGAAGCTGAGAGTAGTCAATGTCTTTACCTCCCACCTGCAGTGGCACATAGAAAGCGTCCTTTGGAATAGTCACCTCTGGGTAGATGAGGTCGTAGGTTTCACCGTCAGGGAACTTGTTGCCCCATTCATCGGTGTATTTCTCCCAATTGATGCGAATCTTCTTCTCATCGAGTGGAGCTTTGAAAGGCGCGGAGGCCTGAGTTTGTGGCATACCGGTGAGCGACGACAGATAGTTGTCGTTCTCGTCGGTAAGCACAAGCAGATAGCCATTGCCTATCACCTCAGAATTATAGCTTGAGAGCTGACGCTGACCATGGCCGTAGCCAGGGTGGCAGGCGATACAGCTTGTTCTCACCCACAGCGGGCCAAGGCCGCGCATTGGGCGTGAAGGGTCGGAATCGGTATCGAAAGGCGCCTCAAAAATTCGCTCACCACGCTTAAATGAAGCCACCAGTCCTTGGTTTTCCACTGCTGGAGCAAATTGCTCATAAGCCGATGATGTGGTATTGAAAGTGGTGCCCAACTTACCGCCGGCATACACCTCTTCGGCATAATCAGGATCCACATCATCCTTCTTAGTGTTGTTGTCGGCACAAGATGTGCTCAGCAGCACCACTGCCAATGCCGAAACAGCTGTTAGTTTATGAAAAAATGTGATATACATAATATGAGTTGATTAAAATTATTTCTGAAGTTTTGTGATAGCTTCGTCAAGGGCGTTCATCAGTTCATTGCAAGCGTCCACAGCCTTCTGGCTCTCCTCTTTCTTAAGGTGGTTACGGAAAGGAGCAGGAATAGAAGAAACTTCCTTGATGGCATTGTCGATAGCTGTGCGGATTTTGGTGTCGGCACTTGCGTCCACCTTCTTCAGGTAAGAGGCGATAGAATTGGTTTGAACAGAACCGTCGAGCGAACCGTAGTAAATGTTGCGCACGCTTCTGATGTTGTCGGTATAGTCTTCAATCGAGTTCCAAGAGTACCAAGATTCCACATCGAGCACATTGCCTGAGTTCACAGGGTCGGTGATTTTGGTGTTGCCCACCTCATCGGCGATATCACTTGCGCCTTGAAGAATCTGCACCATACCAGCAATTTGGGTTTTATAGTTCACATTGCCTTTCTCACCGGCGAGAATCATCATTTCGCCATAGTTGGTGGTTGGCTCCAGTTCATTTTCTTTCAGAATGTTCTGCTTTTCTGTAGTCACTTTATCAATGCCAGCCCATGCGGCCTCAAGGCGAATGGTCTGCCAAGCGAGGTCTTCAGCCACGGCAGCATTGAAGATGAGCTCGTTTTTAGAGATGTCGGCTACGTCTCTGGCGTGTCCGTCACGGAAAATCACATACTCAATGGCATGGAATCCTTGCAAGCCATAGCCAAGTGAGGAGTAACCCTCAGCGCCTGCGCCCTCTGAATCGAGTTCTGCAATAAGTTCCTCATTGGCAAGTGCCTGGTCGAGCTTGCTCTTCTGCAGTGGCCAAGAGTCGATATGTGGGTCGATGTTATAGTCGCCAGCGGCGCCAAAAAGGAAGGCTTCGCTCAATTCCCAGTATTTACGGGCTTCAATCCACTTGTCGCAAGCCTTTTGCACGTTTTCTTGTGAAGGATTAGCCTTCAGGTTTGCGCAGAGGTCGGCCAGTTCCATAGAAGCATCGGCAAGCGATTTGTAGGTTGGAACCACCACTTTGTTCACATATTGTGAAAGAATGGCTTGCTTCTCAGCAGTGTTGCCGCTCAGATCTGGCTCATCGTTGTTTTTGCTGTCGCTACACGACACTAATGCAGTGGCAAATGCCAGCACCACAAGGCTTTTGTTGAAAATCGTTTTAAAATTCATAGTTATTAATTGATTTATTTTTTGTGATTATTATTTAGTCTAAAATTCAAAGGGATTTCTCATTACAGATGAAACATACCATAATAGCACACGCCCAGGCTGATGGTTGGCTCATCATTGAATTGCGCCTTAAACATTCGCTTGCTCCACTCGCCTTTTATCACCACTTCCTTGATAGGATAGTAGTTGAAGCCAAAAGTCATCTTCTGGCGGCCCCACTGTGCCTCATCGGCCATATTAGCCACCGTCTTATACATGGAGTCGTAGTAGTCGTAGCGGCCAAACACATAGAAGCGCTGGTTGGCTGATGTGAGTTTTCTGCTCAGTGAAAACACGTTATAGCCCACTTCGCAGCCCATGGCTATGGCGTCTGACGCCACATTGGTTTTAGGCGAAGGCGAGTCTTTGCGCGAAGCCACATTAGCATTAGTGATTTCCAGCGAGTTCGACAAATGGCCGTAGTCAAAATTGCCGCGTGCTATCACGTTATGGTCGTCGTAGAGGAATCCGAATGTGCCGATAGTCACAGTTCCTTTCAGATTACTGTACTTGTCGGTAGCGCTCAGCGTGTTGTTTGCGCTGTTGCCGATGTATCCGCTGGCGCTCAAGCGAAGCCCCTTGATAGAGTAGTTGTCGATACGAAGTGCGCCAGCATAGCAGGTGGCCATCTTAAACTCATAAGGTGAGCCTGCGCCATCATGAATCCAGCCTTTGTTGCCGAAGCGGTCGGCATCGAGTCCGGCCATACCCATCACCTCATAGCGGAAATCGCCAATGCGGCCAAATGCAGCAATACCGGTTTCATGCCAGGTGCAGGGCAATATGGTGTTTTCCCCTTCTGGGCGATACACGGTGAAAAACTCCGTAGGCATGTGCGCGGTGTTGGTTTCGCCCACAGGCACCACCATGTGTCCTAATCGCAGATTAAACTTTGGAGAAAACGTTTTTTGAATCCAGAACTGTTCGAGCGCTACCTCACCGCCGCGCTCAATCTCGCTCTCATATTCACCGGTCTCCTCCTCTTCTATCTCAATGGCGCTCTCGGTGCCACCGTGTTCGAATTCTATTTCTGATCCCATCGACCAGCCTTTGCCGAAGTCATACCCCAAGAATATCACCACGTGAGGAATGTCGAACTGACCGAAACTTTTGGCGTTTTTGTATTTTGATGCGTCGGTATAGCGCTTGTAGTTGTTGCTGTAAAACATTCTACTCGCCACAGCCTCGCCATAGCCGCCAAGGGTGAGTCGGCTCACCTTTTTGGGGGCTGCCACAGTGTCGGTCGGCACTGTCTGCGACAACGCAAGCAGAGAAAATGAGCTTGCCACAATTGCAGCCACATACTTCATTGATGTAAAATTTAGCATTGAATATCGTTTTTTTGTTAATATTTACACTCCGAAAACTCAATGCAAAATTATCCTAAAATACGATTCTGATAAATCACCATTTTGTAGTAAAAAAAACGCCAAAATCAGTATTTGTTGCTAACAAAAAGTGATTAAAATCACCATTTCTTGGTACGAAAGCAATGCGTACGCACCATCATCATGCTCCTATGCGCCAATTTCATTCTGTGCTAAATAATCAAGCCTTTCATCACATTTTTTTATAACTTTGCCGATAGTAATCACTTTTTTACACAGAAAAAATATATGAGAAACGTTGTTACTGCTATTTTAATTTGCGCGTCATCACTCACACTGCCACTTCCTGCCATGGCTGAATGTAGCGGTGAGGCCTACTATAATAATGGTTATTTTAGGCGCGGAGCCGCCGATGTGGTTGAAATCAGCTGCGCCTATGCAGGCCACTTGAAAGACAAGCTCGGTGACCGCGAGCTGCGCCAGGCCCGCGTGGTGGTGATTGACGGCAACATCAATGGCGACGACATAGCCCTGCTGAGAAAACTCTGCTCTCGGTCGGCGTGCACCGATGCCAACAACAGCCCTGTTGACAACTATGTGGACCTCGACCTGTCGAGAGCACACATCACCACTGGCGGCTACTACTATTCAAGCAACCGCGCCACTCGCGATGAAGTGGGCGACAATATGTTCTACGGCTGCACGGCGCTGCGCACCATCATACTTCCAGAGTTCACTTCGTGCCTGCGGAAAAGGGCTTTTTATGGCTGCAACAAGCTGGAAGACGTGATGATGCCCCGTGGAGTGCGCTTCATCGACGATGAGGCGTTTTACTCATGCAGCCGGCTGAGGAAAGTGGATTTGCCCGAAGGCATTGAGCGCATCGGCAACCGTGCCTTCTACAACTGCCTTGAATTGCCCGAAGTGCGCCTCCCCTACACGCTTAGGGAAATCGGCAATGAGGCATTTTACTATTGCCCACTGCGCAGCATTAGTTTGCCAAGGCAGTTGGCCACTTTGGGCAATGGCGCATTCTCCTACACTAAACTGACGCAAATTCTTATTCCTGCCAGCACTCTCATCAAAGGTCGGCTCGGAAATATCAGCACACTCACCCGGATAGATGTGGAGAGCGGTAATAGCTCCTATATGTCGGAAGATGGCATTCTGTACTGCGACAATGGCTACACGCTGCACACTTTCCCGATGGGCAGAGGTGGCGACGTGACCGTGCCCGACGGGGTGACTCGCATCGGCTCCTACGCGTTCAGCGGCAGCAAAGTGAAAAGTGTGTATTTGCCTGAGTCGGTCACCGAAATCGGTGAAGGCGCGTTTCAGGACTGCTCGAGCATGGCGAGCGTCAGTTTTGCCAAATCAGTAAAAGAGATTGGCGGCAAAGCATTCAGCGGGTGCTCCAGCATCACTTCATTTGTATGGCCAAATGGTGTGAGTGTGGTAGGGGCTGGCACATTCCAGGGCTGTAAGAAGCTGGAATCTATTCGTCTCACCGATGCCGTTACCGACTTGCGCCAAGATGCCTTCCGCAGCTGCGAGGCATTGCAGAGCATCAACCTGCCAGAAGGCCTAACCGGCATCGGTAAAGAATGTTTCCGTGGCTGTAAATTGCTCGACAATGTGGTGGTTCCAAGCACTGTGAAAACGCTTTCGTTCAAGGCTTTCAATGAATGTAAAAACCTCAAGCACATCACTCTCAATGAAGGGCTGAAAGTGATAGAGGAAAGTGCGCTCGACAACTGCAACCTGCTCAGCATCGACATTCCGAGCACCGTTGAAGTTATCGACAAGAAGATGGTGGACAAAAACAAAAACCTACAGAAAATAGTGGTTCATGCCATCACACCACCTCTACTGAAGAGTGATAGCGAGAAAAATGTTCCGCTCTATGTGCCTGCAGCATCAGTAGATGCCTACGCTGCTACAAAGCCCTGGAAAAACTACAAGAAAATCCTGCCCATTGAATAGACACTTCACTCATATTTACTTAGCAGAAGCGGGCAATGCCAAATCAAATGG
>JBNMJK010000067.1:0-12923 GCA_050873765.1 Sodaliphilus sp. | reverse complement strand
GACTATAACTACTCCACAAAAGGTGGCACATCGGGATTAGGTGTGCAGCTGGAATATGAATTTGTGAAGAATTTCCGGGTGGCTCCCGAGCTCATCTACTCGTTCTCGTCGGGCGACCATGGGCATGTGACCAATGTGAACCTCAATTTGCAATATGTGGTGGGCACTGCTTCCGGGTTTAATTTGTATCCTATGGCGGGACTGGCTTATGTGAATGGCGACGGTGCCGACAATTGCGGCATGAACTTAGGCTGCGGAGCGGAATATGCGCTCTCAAGTGGTTTTTCCATCTACACCGAGCAAACTTTCCAGATGGTGAAGCACGCCACTCGCTTTATTCCTGCATTTGGTGTGAAATTTTCATTCTGATAACTGCGCATGATGAAACTTTTTTCAGTAAAAACGATACTCTTAATGGCCACGTTGCTGCCCATGCTGGTGGCATGCAGCGACAAAGACCCGTTTGACGTGCCCGATGATATGGTGGCACTCAACATGATGAATGAGGACCACGGCAAGACCATCATGGGCAATACCGACATCTATATCGACCGCGACATGAATTTCGTGTCGGGTGGCGCCTATTCTTTTATTGAGGTGATGAAGGCACAGGATTTGGGCCATGTGGAGGAGAATGAACCGGAACTCAACACCTTCACCGACAAGGCCGCCGTGGAGCAGTATGGCGGATATTTGGCCATTCGCAAAGAAGATGTGGTGCGCTTCACGTCGGGCCGACTGGCAATTCCCATCGACAGACCGTATTACCGCATTTGGGTTGACGACTTCATCTGCGAGCCTAAAAAGCAGCGGGTGGGCGCCATCGTGAATTTCGCCCAGTATGTGCCGGTGACCGGAGGTCTGCCTAACGCCTACACCGAAGTGGGAGCGGTAGGGGAGAGTGCGCCCTTGTTTGTGTCGGTGCCGGCCAAGAACTGCGAAGGCATGATACCAGAGCCCTACAACGCCTATTTTGAGTGCCGATTCATGGGCAAAGGAAAGAAATGCACCAATTTTGAGGTGAGTTTGCGCCCAGATGCGCTGCAAAAGATGCCAGAGGCAATGCGGCAGCTCACATTTCCACTATATGTGAGGTGCGACAGGGCATGCACCGTACTCAATTTTCAGGTGAGGTGACTGCGATTGGAGTTTGGCAGAATTAGGACTTAGCGAGATATAAAAAAGGAAGTCGCGCCTCATGATAGAATGAGACGCGACTTTTGATTCATTTCTGTAGTAGTCAAAGTGAAATTGACCTTTTCACAGAGGGTTGTCAATTAGCCTTCTTGGATAGAGCCGTTAGGGCAAGCACCCTCGCAAGAGCCACAGCTGATGCAAACATCTGGGTCAATTTCATACTTGTCGCCTTCGCTGATTGCGCCAGTAGGGCAAACAGATGCGCAAGTTCCACAAGCTACACAAGTGTCATCAATTACGTATGCCATTGTAGTAAATAAATTTATGAGTTAGTGAATAATTAATTATTAGTAAACTTTGGCAAAAGTAGTGATTTAATTTGAAATAGTGCCATAAAAACGGCAGAAATTTTTTCTGCTTTTTTGATTTCGGCTGAAAATCATAGTCTTTTATGAGGATATTTCGTAATTTTGCATTCCGAATTTTTAAACTTTGTGGCTGTGCGTTAGTCATAACCACCAAAATAAAATAATTTAGACGATGAAAAAATACTGTTACTTTACTGCACTGGCAGCCTCGCTGATGTTTGCGTCATGCAAAAGCACGACTGCTACCTTGTCCGACAATTCGTTCACCATCACCGAACTTAATGGTTCGACACTGCAGAAGGTGGACGTGACACCCACCATCTCCTTCACCGGCAAACGAGTGAACGCCACTGTGGGCTGTAATCAAATTTTTGCCGACTACTCGGTGGAAAAAGACGGCAAGATTTCGTTCACCACTGGCGGCATGACTCGGATGATGTGCCCCGATGTGATGCGCGAGAATGAGTTTGTGGAAGCGTTCAACAATGTGGCAAGCTATAAGATTTCGGCTGGCGGCTCAGAGGTGAGCTTCTTCGACAAGGCCGGAAAATTGCTTTTCAAGGCTAAAAAATAGTGGCATCACCCTCTTTTATGATGGGTGAACGATAGAAATTATAATGATTATAATGCTTAAATCGGCATGGTATTTGGTAATGCCCGATTTAAGCATTATTTTTGTAAAAAGATAGTTTGATATGCAAGACTGGAGAGAAAAACTTGGGGCTGCTTTCAATATGGAGGTGCCATCGGAGGAAGAAATAAAGACTGCGCAAAATGCCGGCGCTGAGCAAAAAACTGATGTAGTGACCCAGCAGGGCGGACAGATGGTGAACGTGATGCTCGACAAGAAGGGGCGTAACGGAAAGAAGGTGACCCTCGTTACCGATCTGCTGTGCGATGATGAGGCGCTGAAGCAGCTTGCCGCCGACTTGAAGCGGCATTGTGGCGTGGGCGGCTCGGCCCGTGGAGGCGAAATACTCATTCAGGGCGACTTCCGCGAGAAGGTGGTGCAGATGCTTAAAAGCAAGGGCTTCAAGGCTCGCATTATTTGATGAACTAACCATTATTTTTTTATAGCTAACTAACTATACCAATTCAAAAAGATGAAGCACACAAAAAATCTTCATGTGATCAAGGCTTCGGCAGGCGCTGGCAAAACTTTCACGCTTGCCAAAGAATATATTGAACAACTGCTTTGGGGGCCTGACGGTCAGCTGCGCCAGCCGCACGGCTGCTATCACCAGCATATCTTGGCCATCACATTCACCAATAAGGCTACGGCAGAAATGAAGGAGCGCATCATCGAGCGCCTGTATGAACTGTCGAAAGGCACATGCACCGCCTATGAGCAGAGCTTTTTAGCCGCACACCCTTCCACTTCTCCCGAACAAATGAGAGAGGCTGCAGAGGTTGCGCTTCAAGATATTCTGTTCGACTACACGGCCTTCAATGTGAGCACTATCGACTCGTTTTTCCAGACAGTGCTGCGCACCTTTGTTTACGAGCTCGACCGTGAATACGACTACGATCTTCAGCTTGATGAAAGGTATGCTATGCTCCAGGCCGTGAGCGGGCTGATGCAGAATGTGGGCGGTGGCCGCAACGCAGGATTCCTTGCCAAATGGGTGGAGGAGTATGTGTCGGAGCAAGTACGCAGTCAGCACGACTGGAACTTCTTCGGCAATAAGATGGTGGCCGACCTGGCAGATTTTGCCAAGGTGCTGGGCAATGAGCACTTCATGAGGCACCACGATGAGATTAGAGACTACCTTAAAGATATTGGCGCAGGTGGAAAATCGCACTTGTTGCAGTTTAAAAGTGCACTGGCGCGCAAAAGAGCTATGCACGAGAAAAACGTGGCCGACTTCCATGTGCAAGTGGCGGCGATGATAGATGAAATGGGCGTGACTGCCGATCAAATCAATAAAAAGTCGCCTTTGTTTAAATTACTGACTGTGAGTGATTTGAAGCAGATGACAGACAGTAACATCAAGACACTCACCTCCTACGTGAAGGAAAACAAATTGCCTTCCGCTTTTAAAAAAGGCACGCTCACCCAGGCCCAGGCCGACTTGTATTTGCCACGGCTTAGCTCCTTGCTCCAGCAGTATCTTGGGTGGATTGACACGATGAAGGTGGCCAAGTCAATCGTGTCGAACCTTTGGCAACTCGGTCTGCTTGGAAAAATCGACGAATATTTGGAGCAGTTCCGTAAAGACAACAACCAGATTCTCATTTCCGACACTGCCGACCTGATTGCTAAAGTGCTTGAGGGCGGTGTGCCATTTCTCTATGAGCGAATGGGCGTTTGGCTCAACCATTTTATGATTGACGAGTTTCAGGACACGAGCCGCAAGCAGTACGACAATTTTAAGCCACTTCTTGAAAACAGCCTCTCTACCGGGCATTACAATCTGATTATCGGCGACGAGAAGCAGAGCATCTACCGTTTCCGCAACAGCGATCCCGACCTGTTTCAAACGGCATTGCCCACCGAGTTCAGCGCCTATTACGACGATTCGGTGGATTTGCACATCAATCGCCGCAGCGCACGACTCGTGGTGGAATTCAACAACGAATTTTTCAAGCAGGTGCTCCTCTACTACGACAAAAACCACAAGTCGTTTAAAAAGCTACAGAACACCTACAGTAAGCTGCACCAGGATTATCCCGAAAATGCCGACAAACAGAAAGAGGCCGCCCGCGCCAAGGGCTTTGTGAAGCTGAATTTAGTGTATGGCGCAAAATCATCAATACCCGTATTTACCGATGCCGACAGCGGCGAGCAGTACTACGGCAAGAGCGGTGTGTTGAAGCTGCTGCCCTATTATATCCTCGACCAGCATGAGCGAATGGGATTTCCTTTCGGCAAGATTCTGGTTTTGGTGAATCAAAACAAAGAAGGGGTGGACGTGGTGAACGCCATCTTGGACTACAACCAGGCCCACCCCGACCGGATTGTGAACATTGTGTCGGCTGAATCGCTGCTGCTTCAGAATTCACCCGCCGTGCGAATGATAGTGAGCGTGCTCTATTTCATCAATTCATCGCAGTGTGTGCCAGATGAAGATGAGGAGGAGGACGACGATGGCGAGGTGGATAGCGAACTGACGAGGTCGCAAACCTTGTCGAGGCAGCGACTGAGGGAGCAACTCTTCTACAAGATACTTCACGATTTCGGCCAGAAGTTGGGAAATGCAAAGGACGGCGCAAATGCCGGTGAACTTTTATATGAAGTGTTTCGTGACAACGAAGAGCTGCGCGCCAAGCCGGAAAAGGAACAGATGGCCGTGTTTGCCGACCAGTTGAAAGGCTTGTTGCCTAACTCCAAGAATGAGCAAACCAGCCTTTCTGGCGTGGTGGATAAAATCATCAAAGCGTTTTTGGAGCCAATAGGGCTCAACAAGGGTGCCGAAACCTCTTTCCTTTTGGCATTTCAAGGTGTGGTGCTTGATTTTTGCTCGCAGCGCAGCAGCGGAGGCACCATTTATGAGTTTTTGAGCTACTGGGAAGCGAAAAAAGACAAACTGGCTATTGACTCTGGGCAGAACGAAGACGCTGTGGAGGTGATGACCATTCACAAGGCTAAAGGCTTGGAGCGCGCCTGTGTGATCGTGCCATTTGCCGACTGGCAAATGGAGCGCATGGACGAGCTATGCTGGCTGCCACGCGCCAATTGGCTGCACCCCGACGAGGGTGATGCCCCATTCCTTGGAGTGCCATCGGCTGACGAAGGCGACGACATCGTGCCACCGCTGATACCGATGCCGGGAAATGTGCTCGGCCAGTTGTCACAATTCCAGTCGTTTGCTTCACCTCTGCTTGAAGATTGCGTCATCGACAGTTTGAATAAATCGTATGTGGCATTCACACGTCCGCGTCAGGCGCTCCACATCTTTTCTTCTGCGCTTTCCGACAACTTCACCAGTAAATCGCCCCGCCCCCATATCAACGAGCAGTTGCTCGCCATTTTCCCCCACTTGGAAGGGTGCAAGGTGGTGAAAAGTGAGGAGGAAGGACAGGAGGAACTTATACAATACTATTGCTTAGGCGAAGAGGAAAAATATGAAATTCCAGCAGCCGATGCCCACGCGGCAGAGGTGGAGCAGGTGATGATGCCCGACTACACCGTAAGGCCTGCCCTCGACAGGCTTCGTGTGAAATTGCCAGAACTGGTGACGGAGAGCCAGGATAGCGGAAATCGCCTGCACCGTATCATGAGCCGTATCCGCACCGCTGAAAGTGTGGATAAAGCCATAGCGTATGCTGTGAAGCGGCGAATCCTTGCTGATGAGGGCGACCAATACTGGACGCTGAAGCAAACTAAGGCGTTCATAAAGCGACTGACCACCGATCCACAGACTGCACAGTGGTATGCGGAAGGCAACAAGGTGTATAACGAACGTGCCATATTCATTCCTGCCACCGAATCATCGCCAGAGCGGCATTTGCGCCCCGACCGCATCGTGCGCACGCCCGATGGTCGCACAGTGGTTATAGACTACAAGTTTGGCGACGACCCCAGTGAAAAGCAGCAGCAAGCCTACAAACGGCAGGTGAAGACCTATTGCAATCTCCTGTCGCAACTGTGGGATACACCGGTTGAGGGCTATCTGCTTTACGCAAAATCGTTCACCGTTCACCGAGTGATGTAACTTGTTCACCATGAATCTTATGTTCACAGCTCCAATATCCCTTGCCACCATGAACACGGCACTGATAGCCATCATCTTCCTCGTTTTGGGTGCTTTGCCGTGCTTGAATTTGTTAAAAATGTGGCGGTTCACATCATAACTGTGGCATCTTTTTCTTACCTTTGTAGGTTGAAAAGAAGTGTGATAATTACATTGTTTAGAAAATAATATAGATATATATGTCGATAGATAATATTTTAGCAAAGAGTACCGCCGAAGCGGTGAAAGCACTCTATGGCGTGGAAGTGGCTGCGGATAGCATTGTCCCCTCCACCACCAAGAAAGAGTTTGAGGGTAATTTAACCATTGTGGTGTTTCCATTTCTGAAGGCGTCGCACAAGCGCCCGGAAGACACTGCGAAGGAGATTGGCGACTATCTGGTGGCCAACTGCGAGGCAGTGGAGAAATACAACGTGATTAAGGGCTTCCTCAACATCACCATTAAGCCATCGTTCTGGACCTCAGTGCTGCAGCATGTTGAGGCCGACAAGAATTTCGGCTTCAAACCAGTGACCGACAAGAGCCGGCTGGTGATGATAGAATACTCATCGCCTAACACCAACAAACCCCTCCACCTCGGCCATGTGCGCAACAATTTGTTGGGTTATAGCCTCGCTAAGATTTTGGAGGCCAATGGCAACAAGGTGGTGAAGACCAACATCGTGAACGACCGTGGTATTCACATCTGCAAGTCGATGTTGGCTTGGCAAAAGTGGGGCGACGGCATCACTCCTGAAAAGGCTGGCAAGAAAGGCGACCATTTGATTGGCGACTTCTATGTGGCTTTCGACAAGCACTATAAAGCCGAAGTGAGCCAGCTCATGGACCAAGGCATGACCAAAGAAGAGGCTGAGGCTGCATCACCCTTGATGAAAGAGGCTCGCGCCATGCTCAAGAAGTGGGAAGACGGCGACGAGCAGGTGCGTTCACTCTGGCGCATGATGAACGACTGGGTGTATGCCGGTTTCGACGAGACCTATGCCCGCCTGGGTGTGAGCTTCGATAAGATTTACTACGAGAGCAACACTTATCTTGAAGGCAAGAAAAAGGTGCTTGAAGGACTTGAAAAGGGCATTTTCTACCGCAAGCCCGACAACTCGGTGTGGGCCGACCTCACAGCCGACGGCCTTGACCAAAAGTTGCTGCTCCGCACCGATGGCACTTCCGTGTATATGACACAGGACATTGGCACCGCCAAACTGCGTTTTCAAGACTATCCCATCGACCAGATGATATATGTGGTGGGCAATGAGCAAAACTATCACTTCCAAGTGCTGTCGCTCTTGCTCGACAAGCTGGGCTTCAGTTGGGGCAAGGACTTGATTCACTTCTCTTACGGCATGGTGGAACTGCCAAACGGCAAGATGAAGAGCCGTGAGGGCACAGTGGTAGATGCCGATGAACTGATGGACGAGATGATAGCCACCGCCAAGAAGATGAGCGAAGGCCGCCTGAAAGGTGTGCCAGAAGCCGAGATGGACGATGTGTATCGCATCATCGGGCTGGGTGCGCTCAAATATTTCATTCTCAAAGTGGATCCACGCAAGAATATGCTCTTCAATCCACAGGAGTCGATCGACTTCAACGGAAACACAGGACCATTTATCCAGTACACCTACGCGCGTATTCGCTCCGTGCTCCGCAAGAGTGAGGCTGCCGACGCACAGACCGACATCACCTCTTATGAGCCGAATGAGAAAGAGATAGAAATTATTCAGCGCATTGCCGATTTCCCGACGGTGGTGGCCGAGGCCGGACGCACCTACAGCCCAGCCTTGATAGCCAACTATGTGTTTGAATTGGCAAAGAGCTACAACCAGTTCTATCACGACTACAGTATTCTGAAAGAGGAGAATAGCGTGACCCGCTCATTCCGACTGAAGCTCTCCAGCACCGTGGCCGACATACTTCGCCGCGGCTTTAGCCTGCTTGGCGTGGAAGTTCCTGAACGAATGTAGGCAGTTTGGCACGGTTTTTGCTTATTGTAAATTCAGTGTTACAAAAAAGAAATTATTAACTTTTAAATAAGTAGGATATTATGAACAATCTTGATTATCTCAACAGCCAGCAACAGGGCTTCAGCACAGCCACCGCCGCTCAGGCAGAATTGAGTATGTCGTCGTACATAGCACGCACTATGCAGCGCGTGTTCGGCAAAATGTTCTTGGGCATTCTTGTCACAGCATTTGTGTCGCTCGGTATTGCAAGTTCGCCAGCCATTCTTGGTGCGGTGTTCTCAAGTAGAGCTATATTTTTCGGCTTGATTATCGCCCAGTTCGCTTTGGTGATCTGGCTTTCCGCAGGCATCAATAAAATGAGCGCAGGCACAGCCTCGCTGCTGTTCTACCTCTATTCCGCCATCACTGGCGTTACGCTCACTCCGATATTCTTAGCCTTCACCGGTGATTCCATCATCAAAACATTCTTTATCACCGCAGGCACATTTGGCGCCATGGCGGCCTATGGCTATATCACCAAGAAAGACCTCAGCAAAATGGGCTCAATCCTGTTTATGGCGCTTATTGGTTTGATTTTAGTGTCGCTTGTGAATCTGTTCCTGTCAAGCCCTGCTCTCACATGGGGCATCAGTGCTGCAGGCGTTCTCATTTTCGTTGGTCTCACCGCATGGGACGTGCAGCAAATCAAGCAAATGGCTTATGCCACAAGCGAGCAGAATGTGGGCAAATTGGCAGCTATCGGTGCCCTTACCCTCTATCTCGACTTCATCAACTTGTTCCTCTATCTGCTCCGCATTTTTGGCAACCGCGATTGATGTGAACAACTGACCAGAAGTAATAACGGTTAAAGAATTAAATTACTGTGCCGGTGCTCATGCTGTGGCGTGAGTGCCGGCACTTTTTTATGAAAAGCGCTGGTGGTGGCACAATAATAAGGAGAGTTTTCAGTTATTACTTTAACAGACTAATATACTTTATATTGATGAAACTGATAAAATTTTTTATATGCGCAGCTGTGTGTGCCACCTGCACATTCTCTGCACAGGCCGACGATTCCGACATCAAGGACCAAGACTTTAACCCTATCACCACAGGCGTGAACTCGCTGGGTATCACTCCTGATGCCCGTGGCGCGTCGATGGGCGACCTCGGTGTAGCCACCGACCCCGATGTGAACTCTCAATACTGGAATGCCTCAAAATACGCCTTTGCGGAAAGTTCCGCCGGTGTGGCGTTAAGCTACACGCCATGGATGCGTAAGATTGTGAACGACATTTTTCTTGCCAACCTTGCCGGCTACTGGAAAATAGGCGGAGGCGACAACCAGGCTGTGAGTGCCTCGCTTCGTTATTTCTCTTTGGGCGAGATTCAAAGCCGTGAGGAGGGCGGTGCCACTGTGGGCAGCGTCAATCCGTTTGAAATGTCGTTCGACGTGGGCTATTCCCGTAAACTGAGTGAAAAATTCTCCATGGGCGTGGTGCTGCGCTACATTTACAGCGACCTCGGCTATTCGGAGTATTCATCTACCGAAGGCAATAAGGGAGCCTCGGCCTTTGCTGCCGACATATCGGGCTATTTCACCACCTATCCGGTGATTGGCCGCAACGAGTGCCAGTGGACTTGGGGCTGGAACCTTTCTAATGTGGGTTCAAAGGTGTCGTATGACCATGGCGACAACCCTGCGTTCCTGCCCACCAATTTGCGTATTGGCACCGCGTTCACCTTCCCATTGGCCGACTACCACAACCTCACCTTCTCGCTCGACGCCAACAAACTGCTGGTGCCTGCCAAGCCTCGTCTTTCGGAATACGACGACCTGGAGGCTTATGAAACAGCCCTTCAGTCATGGAAAGACAAGTCGTCGATTTCTGGTATTTTCGACTCTTTCGACAAAAACACTTTCAAGCGTATCACATATTCCATTGGTGCGGAGTATGCCTATAATCAGCAGTTCTTCCTTCGTGGCGGCTATTTCCATGAAAGTAAATTCTCTGGCGGCCGTCGCTACTTCGGCTTTGGCGCAGGCTTTGCACTCAATGTGCTGAAAATCGACGCTTCCTATATGATAGCCACAGCGCAGAACAGCCCACTCGACCAAACGCTCCGCTTCACCCTGTCGTTTGACATGGACGGCATAAAAAACCTCTTTGGCAGAAAATAAACAGATTGACATCTAAAAAAGCGCGATATGAGAATAGGAATGGGTTTTGACGTACACCGCCTGGTGCCCGACAGGGAATTGTGGCTTGGAGGAGTGAAAATCGACCATTCGCTTGGCTTGCTTGGCCACAGCGATGCCGATGTGGCTATTCATGCCTTGTGCGATGCGCTGTTGGGCGCGGCGTGCCTGCGCGATATCGGTTATCATTTTCCCGACACCGACCCCCGCTATAAGGGCATCGACAGCCGAAAACTCCTGCGTGAGGTGGCTCGGCTCATTGACGAGCAAGGCTATAAGCTCGGCAACTGCGACATCACCATCTGTGCCGAGCGGCCCAAAATCAATCCGCACATTCCTGCCATGCAGGAGCAACTGGCGGCTTGTATGGGCTGTGAACTGACGCAGGTGAGCATCAAGGCCACCACCACCGAGCGCTTGGGCTTCACGGGGCGTGAGGAAGGCATCTCGGCCTATGCGGTGGCGCTGCTCAACGAAAAGTAGCGCACTGCTCACACACTCACATTTGCCCTTTTCTTCAAAATGGCGCAGTATAAATCTTATCCATAATTATGTAACTACACATGAGGCACGGGTGTGTATCTTTGCATCACACAACAATGAATGTGAAATGTGATATATGTAATAGGATATGAAAGTTAGCAAAAAATCATTCATGATGGCTGCCGTGGCAGCAACGCTGGTGCCTCAGGTGATGCAGGCGCAGGAAGTGGCTGCCCCCGACACGATGCCTACCCGTCATCAGCTTGGCGATGTGGTGGTGAAGGCCACCAATGGCTTGCGCTCTAAACTGAGAGCCGAAAATGTTGACATCATTGGTCAAGGTCAGTTGATACGCGCCGCCTGCTGCAATTTGGGCGAATCGTTCACCACAAATCCCTCTGTAGATGTGAGTTACAGCGATGCTGCCACAGGTGCAAAGCAAATCAAGTTGCTCGGACTTTCGGGCACTTATGTGCAGATGCTCACAGAAAATGTGCCCAATCTGCGCGGTGCCTCCCTTCCTTATTCACTTGGTTATGTGCCAGGACCGTGGATGCAGTCGATTCAGGTGAGCAAAGGAGCCTCAAGTGTGAAAAATGGCTATGAAAGCACCACTGGGCAAATCAACATTGAGTTTATGAAGCCACAGCTCACCGATGCTATCCATGCCAATGCCTATCTCGACACCGATTTGAAGCAAGAGGTGAACCTCGACGGAAACATTCACCTTAACGACCGCCTCTCTACCGGTATTCTTGCCCACTTTGAGAACCGGCAGAAGGAGCATGACGGCAATGGCGACGGCTTTATGGATATGCCAAAAATCAGACAATACAATTTGATGCACCGCTGGGCCTACCTTTCGCCCACATGGATTAGCCAGCTGTCGCTTCACCTGATCAGAGATGAGCGCACCGGAGGGCAGAGCGCAAAGCATTTAGCCATGCAGGACATCTCCGCCCCTCTCTACACCACAGCTGTCACCACCAACCGATATGTGGCGCAATGGAAAAACGGCTTCACCCTCAATCCCGACCACAACACCTCGCTTGCCCTGATGCTGCATGGCTCATGGCACGATGCGTGGAATGAGTTTGGACGCACGCAATATGATGTGACGCAGAAAAACGGCTATGCCCAACTGATGTTTGAAACGGATTTTACCGACAAGCATAATTTGAGTGTGGGAGCTTCCGTCAATCACGACTACTACAGTGAACGCTTCAACCTGTTTGGTGCCTCGGCAAATGCCGGCAGGGAGCACAACAGCGAAACCACATCGGGCATATATGCCCAGTACACCTATAAATTAGGCAGCAAACTCACCGTGATGCCTGGCGTGAGATGGGACTACTCAAACGTGTATGGCGGATTTTTCACGCCTCGGCTGCACTTGAAATACACGCCAGTGAGCGCACTCACGCTGCGTGCTTCCATTGGCAAAGGCTATCGCTCGCCCCATGCTTTGGCAGAAAATGCCACCCTTTTGGCCACTGGCCGCCAAGTGCTGGTCGATGACCACCTCAAGCAGGAAGAGGCATGGAATATGGGCGTGTCGGCTGGTTTGAACATTCTTGTGGCCGACAAATATCTGGAACTGAACACGGAATACTATTACACCGACTTCAAAAACCAGATGGTGGTGAACTACCGCCAGTCGGGCAGCTCGGGTGAGCGCGTGCTCAGTTTTGAGAACCTCGACGGTAAAAGTTACAGCCACACCTTCCAGATAGATGCCACATATCCGCTGTTCAGTGGCTTCACTGCCACGGGAGCTTTCCGCTTCAATGATGTGAAATGCACCTACGATGGCGTTTTGCGACGCAAACCCCTCACTTCTCGCTATAAGGGATTGCTCACCCTCTCGTATAAGACACCGCTCCAACTTTGGCAATTCGACGTAACCGGTCAGCTTAATGGTGGTGGCGAGCTTTACGACCAAAGTCGCTATCCTGCCTACTTCCAGTTGCAGGCGCAAGTGACACGAGAGTTCCGCAACTTCAGTCTTTACTTAGGTGGCGAGAATCTAACCAACTATAAGATAGACTCCCCGATACAAAGTGCACATCATCCATGGAGTGCTGCCTTCGACGCCACTCAGGTG
>JBNMJK010000066.1:0-13012 GCA_050873765.1 Sodaliphilus sp. | reverse complement strand
GCCGACGGCTCGGCGAAAATCACCTTTGAGCAGTGCTCGGAGTGGGAGCAGTATGAGCACTTGATACCGCTGCGCTATGCCGATGAGAAAAAGCGCCGCGAGTGGCTTTTGCGCGAGGTGAAGGCTCCACAGGCCACGGTGGAGGCAATCAAAGTGGACGAGTGCCGCACTCCCTACATGTCGCCAAAGATGAATGTGGAGGCCAGTCTCGCCAGTGGCAAGTATGCCAGCATCACGGGCAGCCGAATGTTTGTGCCGCTGAATCCCACGCATCGCACTTATTCATCAGTGGCCAGCAGCCCCAACCGCAAGGGAAATGTGTATGTGGCTTCGGGCTATCGTGATGTGGATATCATAACGATACATGTGCCTGAGGGATATGCGGTGGAGGCGCTGCCTGCTGGCGTTACGCTGCAAGAGGCGTTTGGCCAATTCAAACTGGCCACCGCGAAGACCGATGAGAAAACGGTGGTGGTGAATGTCTCGCTCGCGATGCACCAAGGCACTTATCTGCCCAGCACGTTCAAGGCGCTCTACGAGTTTAAGAAAAAGGTGCTCCAGCAGTATGGCCAGAAGATGGTGCTGAAACGCCTTTAGCACAAAGGCTGCCGCAAAAAAGAACTACACATTCACGTTAAACTGCACGACTTCTCGCAGTGAATAGGGGAGAAGCGTGTCGTGTGCCACCGTTTGTGCTCATAATAATGCTGAAGCGAGGCTTAATATAAACAGCTTTCCGATAGAAGATTATATGAGAACGGGCTACAAAAATTCACAGAAATTTTGTGGGTTTAGAAAAAAGTGTTACCTTTGCAGTCGGGTAAGTCCTACACGGCCAGCTCCCTTAGAATCCCCCAGGTCTTGACCGAAGCAAGGGTATTTGGTTGTAGCGGTGCGATGTAGATCGCTTGCCCTTTTTTTATGCGTCCATAACTACTATTTTTTATATATATTCAAAACCCGAACAGAATTTATCTGCTTTCGGGTTTCCTTTTTTCGGGCCAGCCCACAAATGCGTTCACCCGATAAATCACCATTCCATGTGGGGACGCTCGGCCCGTGCGTCCCCCCCCCCTGTGCATCGTGAAAAACAATTGGGTTCGTTCGGCGGCACATTGGAGGGAGGTGGGGTTGTGCATGTGGAAAATTAGAGGTATATTTGTGGATAGAATGATGTTGCAGTCATTACAACAGGAAGTATTTATAGCTCATACAACAGGAAAATGAAACGGAACAAAACTTTTAGCATTAACATGAAGAATAATTGGCGTGTGAGATTTGCCATCACTGTGTGGATTTTTTTAGCTTTCAGCATTTTGCCTTGCACTGCGGGAAAGACCACAGTAAGCCCATTCGATGCCTTAGTGGCACAGTTCAACAGTTCGGGCTGCTCTGTAGCCATCGCCAATCGCATTTTCAGCCTGTTGGACAAAGAGCAGTTTACCGATACCAAGGTGACATTCGCTGCCCACACACCCGCCGACTCCGTGCGCCAGCAAGTGTGGTATTGGGCCGCAGAATGGTACAACGACGGGCAGGAGTATGCCAAAGCCAAAGACTACGCCCTCAAGGCGCTGCCCCTGTTCCGTTATGCCAACAGCGAGAAAGCCGACTGCCTGAACCTGTTGGGCATTATTCACTTGCGCCTGGGCGACTTCTCCACCGCTGCCACCTATGCCAAGCAGAGTGTGGATATAGATATGCGCGGCGGTGATGCCGACAGAATTTCATCGGGGCTGAACACCTTGGCTGGCATATATATGGCAGCCGATCAGATGAAAGACGCCGAGCGGTATATACTGAAAGGACTGAAATATGCTGATCGTGCCCAAAATCCGTCGCGTAAGGCTATATTGATGGGTATGGCTTCGGAGGTGTATCACAAGCAGGGCGACGACCACAAGGCACTCGACTACGCCCGTAGTGCGTTTGCGCTCGACTCTGCTCAAGGCAAAACACCTAAAATGGCTATTCGCCTCTCGCAGATGGCATCGGCTTTAGTGGGGCTCAAGCGGGCCAAGGAGGCCGAGAGCACTTACCGCCGGGCCATAGCTATGCTGCGTGAGGTGGGCAACCTGCACTCGGTGGGCATCGACCTTAACCAGCTTGGATTTCTGCTTGTGGAGCAAAACCGCCATCGCGAGGCTGTGGCTTGCTTTGCAGAAGCCGCTAAGATATTTGAGCAGATGGGCGACCTGTATAACCGTGTGCATGCCTGCAAGGGACTTTATGAAAGCTATTGGAACCTGAATCCCGACTCCGCGAAAATAGCGCTCCAGCAATACAACGAGCTGAAAGACTCGCTCTACCAGCAGGCTTCGGCTGAGGCGCTCGCCCGATATAGTGCAGAATTTGACAACGACCGCCTTCAGGAGGAGATTGAGCACCGTAAGCAGGCACGCGTCCGCGACTTGGCGCTGGGGCTCGGCATCGTTGTGGTGCTGGCGGTGGTGGCGGTGCTTTGCTTCCGCATCTACTTCCGAAGGCAGCGCCTTCAAATGCAGTGCCTCATCAAGGAGGTGGACGAACTGAAGGATAAGTTCTACAAAAAAAGAACGTGGCAGCGTACGGCCAACCGCCACAGAGCACCGCGAGGCTGGGCAGCCTGTGGCGCAGAACCATGAGAATACATTTATGGAGCAACTGTTTGCCGTGGTGGATGAGGCATTCGCCAAAGGGGAGTGCAGCGTGGCGCAGATAGCCTCGGCAATGAATATGAGCGAACGCACCTTCTGTCGGCGGCTGAAGGAACAGACGGCGCAGTCGCCCAAGATGTTTATCTCCGCCATTCAGATGGAGCGTTGTGCCAAGCTCCTGGTGGAGAATCCCACCCACACCATCAGCGAAGTGGCCCACATGTGCGGCTTCGGAGAGGCGAGCGGATTTTCCCACGCATTCAAGCGCGTGTATGGCTGCTCGCCCACGGCTTATCGCGAGCGCTATGGAAAATAGCGGCAGCAAGGCGTAAAATCGTGTGTTTTTGTGCATATTGTCTGATTTCATCATGAAATTGGCGCGTTTTTACATGCCTTTTGGGCGTGTGGTGGGCTAATTTTGTGCCTTGAGGTGTGTGCCTTGCCAAGCAAAGCAGGCACGCTTAAAAATCACCTTACAATCATCTAATCATTCATATAAACATTAACACATGTAAGCAGTATGACAACAAACAAACGACAGAAGCTATCATTCGCATTGTGCACCATCATCGCCGCATCGGCATCGGCACAATTCAGCAGCGTGAGTGAAGTGGTAGGACACAACTATTTCACCACATCGAAACACCAAAAGAACTATGCCCCCGCCGCCACCATTTCCGACTTGCCCACAAAGGTGAGCATCTTCGACTGGAACACCGCTAAGAACACATGGGTGGAAAGCAGTGCAGTGACACTGGAGTATTTTACCAACCCCACAGAAAACGGCTATGGAAAAGTGAAGTGTAAAGACAATGTGAGATTCGATGTGCAGGATCGTGACGTCAGAACCTATAAATATAATGTCGATGGGCAAGTTTCGCAAACCGTATGGAAATATTACACCGACAACGGCAAAACGCTCTATCGCCATGAGATGAGCGAAATGCTTTACGACGATGTGGTCAAGTGGTTTGAGTGCAGCTGTGTAGATTACGACTGGGACAACACTAAAGGCGCGTGGCGCCGCACCCGCGTGGATAAAAACACGGTGGTGCGCGACGCCGCTGGCAATGTGGTGAAAGTGACACCCTCCACGCTCAAAGGCGACGTTCTCCAAGAGAATAAGCCCCTCATCATCACCTACACCGACGGTAAGGCCAGCGTGATCAACGACACCCAAGAAGGTATCCGTATTTCCGACATCAAATGGGCAGAGACCAACGGCCAGATTGTGTCGGTTGATCCGTTTTCGTGGATTTTTGCAGGCAATAAGCCGCTGTCGTTCACAATGTTTAATGGCGAAAATGCGGCAAATTACACTATGGAATATTTCACCGACCACGTGAAGGTGACCGTGAATCAAGGGCCTATGACGAGCGTGATGGAATATTATGGCGCTGAATTTGGCAACGATTTACAGATTCTGCTTACCAACACCTACCTCAATTCTGGCGGCAAGGACAAGCTGATGATGAGTGATTATAATGAAACGGTCACCAACGCCATTGATGATGAAGTGAGAGATATTCAGTATAGCCTTTCCGATGAAGGATACGAGATGACCCGCTGGATAGACTATGAGGAAAAACTAAAAGGCAAAAACCCCGCCATGCACACTCTGAAAAAATTTGTGGTCGATGCCTCTGCCACCCCTTCGGCCGTGGAGGTGAAGCCGCTGCCTTTTAGCCCCACCAAGCCACCTGTGGAAGGAACGTGGAACAACTACAAAAAAATCATATATTCGGACTATCTGGGCGAATCGGGAATCAACGACCTGACCACTGCGCCCGACGATGCTGCCGCCCCCGTGGTGTACTATAATTTGCAGGGCCAGAAGGTGAACGCCCCGCAGCAGCATGGCATCTATATAGAGCAGCGTGGCTCAAAGGTGCGCAAGGTGGTGTTTTGACACGGCCCACACAGGAAAAACAGCTTATTCTACACAGTGAAAAAATTTGCAAACAATCAGCTTCTAAGCATAAATTTTTAATGAAATGAAAATGTCGAAATCATTTATTGCCGCATTAGGGTGTGTGGCGCTCCTTGCCACAGCCCCAACACCAGCCTCGGCTCAGTTCGGGCTCGGCAAACTGAAAGAAAAGGTGAAAAAGGAGGTGAAGAAGGAAGTGAGAAGTAAAGTGAGGGAGAAAGAGCGCGAAGCCAAAAACGCCGTGGAGTCGAAGGCCAGATCTGTGGTGAAAGGGACTTCTAACGATGGCAGTGGCGCCGACTTCAACCCCTACAAGAAGTTCACCCCAAGTGCAGAGTGCAAGGCGTCGGACCGCTATGCCACCGATGCCACGGTGAAGCCAGGTTTCACCAAGTCGGTGGGGCAGATACACGCCACCTATGAGCACCTCGATGCCATCTACAATGCCGCCGACGGAGTGCATGCGCCGTATCAGCCTTACTACACCGACAATAACCGCGCCTTCTATTTCACTGGCACGGGCGTGGACGATGTAATCAACGAAACCTTCGGGAAGATGCTGATGAAGGCCATTGCCGCCGACGCAAGTAATATCTATTGGATTACAGACTACATCAATATCGATCCCGACAATCCTGCCTTGGTGGTGCCGAAAGATGAGATGTTTATGAATGCGCTGGCTTGCCAGTATATCGCCGACCCGAAGTCGATTTTTGCCTTTGAGCTGTGGCTGAAGGCCGACATGTATAAGAACGAGTTCTCGATGCAGTGCAAACTTGGCTTGCAGGACGAGGCGCGCGGCGTGGTGGATGGCGAGCACATGCTGCCGGGCAAGTACAGGCAGTGGTGCCAGCAGCGCGAGTGGGCTGCGCAGAACATGGCGGCGGAATATATTCCTTATGCCGAACTGGTGAGACTCGCCAATAAGTACAACAAGCTGATGAAGGACGCGTCGGACCCCACACAGAAGCTCATGCACTTTTTAGTGCTGCGCCGACTGGTGAGCAGCTATATGCCGTCGGCAAATGGCTTCAGCAAGAGCGACGACGCTTACCGCCTCATGTCCACCGTGGTGGAGAGCACCAATGCCGGAGAGCTCTATATGAATGCGGCAGGTGCCCACGCCGAGCCTGTGGCCGAGCCTAAGGGCGTGGCTGTGAATGCCAGCATCAAGAAGCTCGCCAATTCCGTGGTGGGCAAATTTGTGGCAGCTGGGGCGAAGGTGGAGAAAATCATCTATCTCGACTCCAAGTGGCACACACTCAAAAGCCCCAAATGGCCCTACGATGTGATAGCCTACAGCTTGCCTTGCGCTGTGGTGACCGTGGAAAACGGCAAGCGATATGTGCAGCAGGCCGTGCTCACCAAGGATGCCAAGAGTTCTGATGCCTTTATGCAGGCTGGCACCGACTCTATGAAGCGCCCATTGAAAAAATAGTAGTATCATCATTAACATAAAACACTCAACACATCATTCCGACATGAAGAAATTTCTTTTTATCCTTACATCTGTGGCTATGACGATGGCGCTCTTCGCATGCCATAGCTCAGGCAATTCTGCCGAAACTTCTACCGCCGAAGCCGCCGACACCGTGAGTGAGGCCGCTGGCTATTCAATCACGCTCTGTGGCACCGCCTCGTCGGGCGATGCCTGCCTGGCCTTCACCAACGACTGGCACAAGGCCGACACGCTGACGCTGGCTGCCGAGCCGGCTGGCGAAAAGGTGAACCTCAGCTTGGAGTGCCCCATCAGCCGCACCGACAGCGATTTTAAGGAAGTGAAATCCTGCTCCGTGGTGTTGAAGAACAAGGCCAACGACAAGAAACTTGAGCTTGAGGGCGACCCTGCCACGGTGAATGTGCTGGCAAATGCCGCGCAGGGCGAAGTGAAGCCCGTCACATTCAAGGCGGCGGTGAGCAAGGCCGATGCCGATAGTGTGCTGGCTGGCGAATGTTACGCTACCGTCATTCTGAATTAAAAATCAGATATCATGAAGTAGGCAAATGTGCTGTGGGTACTAACCATGGCAGCATTTGCCGTTATATCAGCAGGTTGCTCGGGACGTGGTTCCGGGCAATCTGTCGATATACCGGCACTTCTGAATTAGCTTCTTCCGATATTTTTCAGAGCCTCCGGGGCGCTGTGGCTGTGCGGTGAAATCAATATTGTGAATGTGGAGAATAATTCCTAACTTTGCAAATTGCTAACCACGCACACTATATGGAACATCAAAAGAGCCTTTTCAAGCAAGCGGCAGAGTGGGGATTACCCTTTGGCATCTACCTATCGGTGGTGGCTGTGGGCTTCATCTTCTCCGATAAGCATGTGGCCATAGCGGCGCTTGCCATGGCCATGGTGCTGCTCACACCGGTTGTAGTGTACAGGTGGCTCAAAAAGCGCTATGTGGCTGATGATGGGCTCACCACGTTTTCCAACTTGTGGATGACTGGGATTCTTATTTTTATGTGCGGGTCGCTCATCGCCTGTGGCGTGAGTTTGGCGGTGATAGAGCTGCTGCGCCCTGACTATTTTTATGAGCAGGCGCAGCTGCTGATAGCGCAGTACGATGCCCAGCCGGAACTGTTTGCCGACGGCATGCGCGACGTGGTGGCCACGCTGCGGCTGGTGATAGAGAAGCATGGTGCACCGCGGAGCATCGATTTGGCGCTCACGGGCTTTTGGTTCAGCTCGTTTGCAGGCTCTTTGCTCAGTGCTCTGCTGGCGGCTTTTATCAAGCTCATGGGCAGGGTGGCGCGGAAATAGCAGGCGCGCTCGCCTTTTGAATGTAGAGAGATAGATTGATTCTAACACAAATATATATAATTTGACACCGATATGGATATTTCAGTAGTAGTTCCGCTGTATAACGAAGCCGAATCCCTGCCAGAGCTGGCAGAATGGATTGAACGCGTGATGAATGAGAATCACTTCACCTACGAAGTGCTGATGGTGAACGACGGCAGCACCGATAACTCGTGGGAAGTGATCAAGGAACTTCATAAGAAAAATGAAAATATCAAGGGCGTGTGCTTCCGCCGCAATTATGGCAAGTCGCCTGCGCTCAACACCGGGTTTGAGCGTGTGCAGGGCGATGTGGTGATCACCATGGACGCCGACCTGCAGGACAGCCCCGACGAGATTCCCTTCCTCTACAAGATGATTACCGAGGAGGGCTACGACCTGGTGAGCGGCTGGAAGAAGAAGCGCTACGACCCCAAGACCAAGACCATTCCCACCAAGCTGTTCAACGCCACCGCGCGCAAGGTGAGCGGCATTCACAATCTGCACGACTTCAATTGCGGGCTGAAGGCCTACCGCAAGGAGGTGGTGAAGCACATTGAGGTGTATGGCGATATGCACCGCTACATTCCCTACCTTGCAAAAAATGCGGGCTACACCAAGATTGGCGAGCGTGTGGTGCATCACCAGGCGCGCAAGTATGGTGTCACCAAGTTTGGCCTCGACCGCTTTGTGAATGGCTATCTCGACCTGCTCACCCTCTGGTTCCAGACCAAGTTTGGCAAGAAGCCGATGCACTTTTTTGGCCTGCTCGGCTCGCTGATGTTCTTCTTCGGGCTCATAGCCGTGATTTTAGTGGGCGGCATCAAGCTCTACAACCTCTACGCCGGCAATCACCCAATGTTAGTGACCCAGTCGCCCTACTTCTACCTTTCATTGGTGTGCATGATTTTGGGCGTGCAGCTCTTTTTGTGCGGCTTCCTTGGCGAGCTGATTATCCGTCATTCGCCCGACCGCAATGTGTATGAAATTTCAGAGGAAATCACGAAATAATATGGCGGGCATGCGTAGGTTTCTGGCAATGGCGGCGCTGTGGCTTGCCGTGGTGCTGACGCTGAGTGGCTGCAGTGGCGACGGCTGTATTGACAACCGCTCCAGTATGCCGCTGGCGGCGTTCTACAAGGGAAGCACTGCCGTGAGCGTGCAAAACCTCAGCGTGCGTGGCATCGGCGCTCCCGGCGACAGCATTTATGTGGACAAGCAAACGGTGAGCGAGGTGTATCTGCCTTTGCGCCCACTGGCGAGTGAGTGCCAGTTTGAGTTGAACTATGGCGTGGCTAACGCGCCGTCCGACACCATCACGGTGCACTACGGCTCGCAGCCCGTGTTTGCAAGTGTGGACTGTGGCGCGATGCTCAACTTTGAGATTTCCTCCCACGCCTACACGCGCCATGCCATCGACTCAGTGGCGCTTGTGCGCCCCGTGGTCACCAACAACAATGCCGTAACCTTTAGAGTGTATATGCGATGAGAAAACGCCGTTCACCATTACTGCTGCTGCTTTTCGCCACCGTGCTCTCGCTCGTGGCAGGCACTGCCTTTGCCCAGTCGGCACAGCACCGCCGCATCACGCCTGTGAAGCCCAGCACCAACACCGTGCTGCGCCCAGCCAAGGGCACAAAAGAGGAGGTGGTGCAGCGCTATCTCGACGGCGACACTGCCTCGGCTGCCGAGGAGCTGCGCCGCGACTCGCTGCGCCGTGTGTATCCTCGTTATCCTATGCTCACGCAGGCCACCTTCGGCGTGTCGGTGGGCGATGCGCTGCTCATGGCTTTCGGGCAGAAATACGGCAATTTTGGCGTGAGTGCCACGCTCAACATGTGGAACCGCTTGCAGCCAGAGGTGGAGTTGGGTGTGGGTTTTGCCAACAACACCCCCGATGACATGAATTTTACCTATAAAGGCAAACTCGCGCCTTATTTCAAACTCGGGGCGAACTACAACTTCACCTTTAAGAACGACCCGAAATATCAAGTGTATGCCGGTGTGAGGATTGGATTCTCCACATTTAAATTCGATGTGACCGATGCCGCCTACACCGACCACTACTGGGGCGAGTCTGTGCCATTCGCCCTCAAAGGGCAAAGCGCGCACGCACTGTGGGGCGAGTTTCTCGCTGGGCTTCGTGTGCAGCTCTGGCGCAGCGTGTCGATGGGCTGGCAGGCTCGCTACCATGGCATATTCACCGAAAAGAAGAACACACAGGCACAGCCCTGGTTCATTCCTGGCTATGGCGACCGTGGCAAGCGGTTTGCCTTCACCATGAGCATCTACTACACCATTCCTCTCTCGGCCGACAAGTGGCCCCACACCGAGCCCAAAAACCAAAAGCACTAACAGCATTGCCGATACTGCTATCGTGGGGAAATAATAATTGCATTTACACAGATTTGATAACAAATGATGTGTAGATGCGGTTATCTCTTTCTCGTGGTGGTTTTTATGGCAATTTTGGACACCTTCTCTTGGTAAGCGTTTTAGTATAAGTCGTTGGAAATTTTAAAACTTTTATATCACATGGCTTGAGGTTACAGGGCAAGAGGATAATTGATTGTGTGAAACTGGTGAATTGAATGTGGCATAATAATGAGGAAAAGAGGTTTATTTCGTTTATTTTTTTATTTTTTATACATTTGCTACCGACTAATAGTTAAACCTCTAATGCAAATGATTATGATGAATCACTTTTTAATTACAAACGAACCTTTATTCTTGAGAAAACGGTCGGGTGACTTGAATTTTATCTCGCGCAGGGGCGCATTGCTACTTTTGATGATGCTGTTTTTGCCTTTGCAGATGTTGGGCTATGTGGTGACGGGAAAGATAGTTGATGCATCTGGCAAACCAATCAGAAAAGCTGTTGTTATAGGCAAGAACAAGGAAGGAGTGTTTCGTATAGGCATCGAGACGGATGAGAATGGACAGTTCGGGTCGGTGAATGTGAACGACTCAGCGCTTTCATTGGAGATTTCAAAAGAGGGACTTATGCCTGTGTATATGGACGTGGTGGGAACTCCTGACGCATACCTTGACCTTGGCACCGTGTATCTCAGCCAGAAGTCGGTGAAGCTGGACGAGGTGACCGTCACGGCCCAGTCGGTTACACAAAAAGCCACAGGTATATAATCATTCCCACATCGAGTGAAGTGGAGCGTGCCACCAACGGTCTGTCGCTGCTCGACAAACTGAAGATTAAAATGCCAGGCGTGATGGTGAATGAGTCGCTGAGAGAGGTTAAGGTGGAAGAGAAAACGCCGGTGTTTAAAATCAATGGAAAGCCAACAAATATGAACCATGTGCTCTCTATCAATCCAGATGAGGTGCTGCGGGTGGAATACCATGACAATCCGGATATAAGATATGGCAATGTGCAGGTGATTAACTTTATATTGAAGCCCCGCAACGACGGTGGCTATGTGCTTGCCGACTACAATACAGCAGTCACAACGGGTATGATGGATGGCAACCTTGGCGTGAACTATCACTATAAGAAATCGGAGTTTGATTTTAATTACGGAGCCAGTTGGCGCGACTACGACAAGCGCTACATCAATTCCACAGAGCGGTTTATAGGCCGGGAGAACGAAATTGTGCGTGAAAGTAAGGGTATTCCATCACATTTCAACTATTTGACACACTACGTGGGATTTGAATACACTTATATGCACAACCCCAACACCATGTTGGCGCTCAGCACAAATGTAACTTTCTACAACAACACTACTGACGACAATTCGCTTAACACAGAAATGGAAAATGTGGTGACGAAAAAATACAGCCGGCTCCTGCACCGCAAGTCGGATTACACTTCTCCTAACTTTGGCTTGTTTTTCAGAAAGCAAATTGATGAAAGCCAGAGCATAGAAGCCACAGCTAATGGCGCATACTCATCGGGCAACTTCGCCAGAAATTCAAATGACGTGTTCGACGATGAAGCTCTGAACAAGCATTGGGACAACATCACCAAAAACAAGGCGTGGAGAGGAAATGCCGAAGTGATGTATTCCAAGGCTTTCGGCAGCAAATTCACCACCAACTTTGGCGTGCAGGACTACTACAATTCCACCGACAATTCGCAGACCAACGACGCAGCCGTGGCTACTGATAAAATTGACCAGAATCACCTGTCGATCTACACCCAGCTTTATGGCAGGTTCAATAAATTCAACCTCAGCGCGAATTTGGCATTCCAAAGCGACCACAACAAAAACAATGGCTATGTGATGAACGCGTCGCGCTTTAAGGCCAATGTGACCATGAACTATATATTCTCCAACCATGTGAGTGCGAACTATCTGTTCATGTACGACCCGTCTATGCCGACCATTTCGGAGCAGTCGGAGCTGATCCAGGTGCTCGACGACATATCGGTGCGCCAGGGCAACCCCAATTTGAAGCCATCGGAGTATTTCCGTAACAGTCTGTATGTGCGCTACGTTTATCGTAAGCTCAACACCTCATTGTGGCTCTCTTACAGCCGCACCACCAACCCTATTTATTACGACTACACTTATATCAGCGATGCGGCAAGCCCCTATTACCAAAAATTCATGAGTAAGGCTATCAATGGGCAGCATGACGATTTGTGGAACCTTGAGTGGCATGTGACACTTGACAACCTGTTTAACAACCACTTCTCGATATATGGCAAGCTGGGCTATGACAACCACCGGCCCGACTTGCACGGCAAGAAATACAGCAGAGAGCGGCTTTATGGCGCAATGAGCGCAAGTGTGTGGTGGGGTGGCTGCTGGGAGATCAGTGCCAACTACCAGATTAGGCCACGGCAGTATTTTTCAGGCAACACGTTTTCTCTTGGCGAGCGTTGGAATTACGTAAAGGTGCAGTACCGCTACAAAAATTGGTTTTTCTCTCTTACTGGCGCGAACCTGTTCACCCGTCTGGGGGGCTACCTATGAGTACACCTCAATTTCTGATGTTCATCCTGAAACTTCGGCCACTTGCATTAAAAACAATGCAAATATGGTGATGTTGGGCGTCAGCTACCGTCTTGACTATGGAAAGAAGAAAGCGAAGACAAAACACTCGCTCAAGAACAGTGGCGTGGAGCAAGGCGTGAATGTGAATTATTGACGACTTTTGACAGAAACCAATGATATGTTTGTAATTATTTAATTGATAGAAAGATGGACGGACGCGGTATGCCGAGTGCACTGAAAAAATCCCCATTTTACAGAGTCAAGGCTGAAAATTCTTACAATTTATAACCCTTTTCCCAAGGAGTCATATTCAACAGATATGGCTCCTTGGGCATATTTTTAGATGTGGCATCGGAGATGCCTTGTTATGGTTAACACCATGCAAGTGAGCCGAAGGCGAACGCAGCTTGGTGTAGGTGATGTCAGCAAACAAGAGCCTCGGAGAGGGTCGGTTGTGGTGTAAGCGCCTCAATTGTTAAACGTAGATGATTTTGCCGCATCTTTATATCGTGCAACCACAACCGACCCTCTCCGAGGCTCTTGTACCCTTCACCTACTGAATTCACCAAGCTGCGCTACGCTTGCATGGTGCTAACCACAAAAGAGCATCTCCGATGCTCGCAGCCTGATCAGTAGCATCCCCTCCCACTAATTGGGCATTACGTCCTTAAAACTGCCAATTTGAAAGTTTGTTTCACTTTATCAG
>JBNMJK010000065.1:0-13138 GCA_050873765.1 Sodaliphilus sp. | reverse complement strand
CTGATGCCACGGTAGGGTTTCCCCTTGATGGCACTGCCCACCCATTGAAGCGAGGTGACCACCGAATCAAACACACGGAAATATCTGCCTGCGCTGGTGTCTTTGCGGTAGCGATAGTGCGAGAAACCGAGCACCACATCGGTGCCGGGCACGAAATTGCGCATCATGGTGCGGAGCCACTGGTCGCTCATCACGCGGCAATTGGCGTTGGTGGTGAGCACCACCTCTTTTTGCGACGCCTTGATGCCTATGGTCAATGCCAGTTTCTTGCGCGAGAGCGAGCGAGAGTCCACTGGTGCGAAGGTGACACGCAAATTGCTGAAATGCGGCAGCATATCGCTCAGCAGGTCGCGAGTGCCGTCGAACGAGGCATCGTCCACCACCACCACGTCGAAGTCGGGATAGTCTTGATGCAGCAGCAAGGGCAGAAACCGCTCAAGGTTTTCACACTCGTTGTGGGCATATACCACCACCGACACGCCCGGGAGCTGATCGTCGGAGAGATAATCACGCACAGATTCCGTGTGGGCAAACCTGCGCAGGCGTGCGGCCTTGCGCCAAAGCACCAGCGCAAGGGCCACCGTCAGCACCAGCGCAAGCGCCAAGAGGGCATACACATATTGTATATAGGGAGTTTCTAAAGAAAAAATCATGTCGCAAATCGTATGTATATCAAACTGCAAAATTACTCAATTTTGTTGAAACCACACACACTAACCCCACGTTTTTGACTTCGGCTCTTCCGCCGCCAAGGCTTCAACGCATGGCGCCACGCTTGCCATTATGACAAAAATATGGTAACTTTGCAAGTCGTAACCAACAATGGCGGTAAGCACCTCACATAGCACAGCGCAGAGCCGTTCCTCTAAAATGATGAAGGACATGGGCATTTACGCGATAGGTAACCTTGGCTCGAAGGTTATCACGTTCCTCATGGTACCACTCTACACCTACTATGTAGAGAACACCGCCGACTTCGGATACTACGACCTTTGCCTCACGGTGGTGTTTCTGCTCATGCCGCTCACCACACTCCAGCTTCGCGACGGCGCATTCCGCTTCCTCATCGACTCCAGCAGCGAGGAAAGCCGGAAAAAGGTGGTGACCACCACCTACAAGACTCTCGGTGCCACCTTCTTACTTTCCACATTGGTCACCGTGGGCATATCCTCGATTTTCGATGTGAAATACGTGTGGTATGTGTGGGCGCTGCTCGTGTCGATGTCGGTGCAGGAGGTGGTGGCGCAAGTGTTTCGCGGCCTTGGCCACAACAAGGCATTCGTGAGCGTGGGCATTCTCTCGGCCTTTTTCATCGGCCTTTTCAGCCTGATGTTTGTGGTGTGGCTGCGCATGGGAATTGAAGGCGTGTTTATCGCCAACATCTTTGCCCGGTTCGCCGCCATAGGGCTGGTGGAGCTGAAAATACAGACGCTGCGCCACCTGTTCAGCGTTCACACCGATATCCGGCCCACGGCGCACGCCATTCTGAAATACTCCCTGCCTCTACTGCCGGGGGCGTTCTGCTGGTGGCTCACCGGCAGCAGCGACCGCTGGTTTATTCAGAAATACCTCGGACTTGAAATCAACGGTGTGTATGCCGTGGCGGTGCGCTTTGTGAGCATACTCCAGACGCTCGCGTTCATTTTCTACCAGGCATGGCAGGAGACAGCCATTCTGCAATATCACAGCGCCGACCGCAACAAGTTTTTCTCGCAGGTGCTGAATAGCTACATCTTTATCATCTGCATCTTGTTTGTGGGCTTCTGCTTCACTTTGAAGATGTGCTACGGGTGGCTTGTGGAGGCCAACTACCAGGGCAGTCTGCCCTACCTGTTTCCTTTGGCCATTTCCACCTCGCTCTTTGCCATTGTCGCCTATTTCGACATGGGCTATCAATGCGCCAAAGACACCAAGCGCACCCTCCCTGCCATCGTGCTGAGTGCGGCGGTGAATGTGACGCTCAATTTCACGCTGATTCGCCCATTCGGTGTGTTTGGCGTGGCCTTTACGCTGATTATCACCTACTTGGTGCTGGTGGTGTATCGCTGGTTCGACTCCAAGCGATATTTCACCATCACGCTTAGCCGGGGCATAGCAGCGCCCATTGTCATCGCCTTAGCCACAGCGGTGCCGTTCTACCTCGACACAGCCTTTTGGCAAGATGCGTTAGCCTTGCTGATAGCCATTGGACTGATGACGGTGTGCTGCCCAAGGAGCATCAGAAAGAATCTTTTTGATAAAATCAGGGCAAAATTCAGCGAGGTGGCATAATAAACCACCTGACGAATACGTTATACAATATCACAGTTACTATATACACGACATCAATCAAATTCACAATATGAAGTTAAGAAATATACTTTTGAGTTTAGCGGTGATTCTGGCATGTGCTTCGTGCAGCACAAAAAAAGAGGCAGAAGCATCCTCTTTAGCGTATTTTCAAAATCTGAAACAGGCCGACGGCACTCTCCCCGACAACGTTTCGGACTACAAGATAAAAATCCAGCCCGATGATGAGCTGGTGGTGACCATCACCTCGTCGAACCCCGAGGCCACCTCCATGTACAACGTGCCTTTAGGCAACCCCTCTATGAAGGGCAACATCAGCTCCACACAGTCGCCCCGAATCCAGACACAGATTGTGGACAAGGATGGCAACATCAATATCCCCGTATTAGGAAAAATCAAGGCCGCAGGCCTCAGTGTGGGCGAGCTGGAGGCTGTAATCACCAACCGCGTGGCGCAGCAGGTGAAAGACCCCTTCGTGCGTGTGGAGCTGGTCAACTTCACCGTGAATGTGATGGGCGAAGTGAAAGCGCCTCAGCGCCTGGTGGTGGGCAAGGAGAAGTTCTCGGTGCTCGACGCGCTCGCTGCTGCCGGCGACCTCACTGAATACGGCAAGCGCGACAATGTGCTCGTGATCCGTACCGAAAATGGCAAGAGCACCTACCACCGCCTCAACCTCTCCGACGGCAGCATCTACGCCTCTCCTTTCTTCTATCTTCAGCAGAACGATGTGGTGTATGTGGAGCCCAACCAAATCAAGGTTGACAACTCAAAATACAACCAGTTCTCTGCCTACAAGCTGTCGCAGCTATCTACCATCGTGAGTATGGCATCGGTGGTGGCTTCGCTGGTGATTGCCCTCTGCATTAAATAACTCACATCTCCCCCCTCTTCTCTGTGACAAACAATATGAAAACTACAGCATCACTTCAACATACCACTGCCAACAAGGAATCGGTGGATTCACCCAACTTCATTCAATCCACGCTCAGCCACTGGTGGCTTTTCATTCTGTCGTTCATTCTGTGCTTCGGAGCGCTTTTCCTATATCTGCGCAAAACGCCCGACACCTACCTCATATCCTCCACGGTGCTTGTGGAAGACAATTCTTTAGCCATGTTCACTGGCGTGAATGCGAGCAAGGGCAATTCCGCGCTCAAAAGTTTGATGGGCGGTGGCGACGTGAATATGTACAACGAGATAGAGATTCTGTCGTCGGAGAGCCTCACGGCCAAAACCATAGCAGAACTCGGCATCAACTGCCGCTACTATGAGAAAAAGGGCTTCATGAAGAAGAAGGACCACTACGGCACATCGCCTATCATTGTGGACGCGCCTCGCGAACTGTTCGACACGCTCACCGTGACGCTGCCTTTCAAAATCAAAGTGCACGCCGACGGCAAGGCCGACATCACCGTGAAGAAGGGCATTTTCTCCAACTATGCCGAAGTGGAAGGCGTGGATTTGCCTGCCACGGTGAAAACGCCCTACGGCCTGTTTGTGGTGAAGCCCACTAAATATTTCCGTCCTAAGCACGACTACAGCATCACAGCAAGCGTGGCCGGCTACATTCCTGCGGCCATTGAGCTGAAGAAGGACATGACGGTGGACATGAAGTCGAAAAAGACCGATGTGGCGTATCTCGACGTGCTCGACAGCAACACCAAGCGTGGACGCGATATTCTCACCACGCTCATTCGCCTCTACAACGAGCGCTGCATGAAGGAAAAAGACACGCAGGGTATGACCACCGCACGGTTTATCGACGAGCGGCTGTCGCTCATCTACAAGAATCTGATTGGCAGCGAGGCAGAGATTGAGGCCTACAAAAAGGCGCACAATCTCATCGACCCAGGACTTCAGGGAAAAGCTGCCATCACAAAAGACGAGATGAGCGAAAATGCGGTTGTGGCGCTCGAAACACAATACCGCATTGCCAGCATGATCAAGAGCTTTATCGCCAATCCCGCCAACAAGCACTCTCTCATTCCTTTTGAGGCCGACTCCACCTCTGCCGCTATCGTGAGGAGCTACAACGCGCTCATCACCAAACGCCAGCATCTGGAAAGTTCCGCCAAGGCCGACAACCCTGCCCTGCAGCAGCTCGACCACCAAATCAGCGCGGTGCGCGAAAATATGATTGGCAGTGTGAACAACGCTCTGGGCGCGCTGCGCATCAAAATCGACAAGGCTAAAGAGGTGAAGGGCGAGAACCAAGGCATGCTCGACGAGCTGCCTACCGCTGAGCGCGACACCCGCACGCTCTACCGCAACCAGGCCATTCAAAACGAGCTTTACATTTTCCTGCTCCAGAAGCGTGAGGAGAATGCGCTGAAAATGGCGGCGGCACAGCCTAAAGGCAAAACGGTGGACGCTGCTTTCCCTGGCGATGAGCCGGTGAAGCCCAAAAAGCTGATTCTGTTTCCGCTCGCGCTCCTCTTTGCGCTCGCCATTCCTTTCTGCTGGATCTACACCAAGATTCTGCTCGACAACAAGGTGAGAACCAAAAACGGGCTGAAGACGCTGTCGTCAAGCCCCGTGATTGGCAGTGTGGGCCACGCCAAGACTTTCAATTATTTGGCTGCCCCTGGCACTGCTGCCATTGAGCAGTTCCGCTTCTTGCGCGACAGTCTGCAATTTATGCTCCCTAACCATCAATGCAATGTGGTGGCAGTCACGTCGAACAATGCCTCTGAAGGCAAAACCTACGTGGCCATTAATTTAGCCACGGCATTCTCGCTTTTAGGCAAAAAGGTGGCACTGGTGGACCTGAATTTCCGCAACCCGAAAATTGCCGAGGCGCTTAACATTTCTTCGGCCGAGGCACTCACCACCTTCGTGTCGCACGAGGGCACGGAACTGACCGACTTTGTGCACACGGTGAGCGAATACAACGGGCTCGACATCTATCCTGCCGGCACCATTCCACCCAACCCCTCTGAATTGCTTCAAAACACGCGCACCGCACAGCTCTTTGAGCAGCTGCGTGAGCAATACGACGTGGTGATCATCGACACCGTGGGCGTGGGCGCGGTAAGCGACACCTTCGCCGTGGTGAAGAATTCCGACACCACCGTGGTGGTGGCACGCGCCAACATCACCAAAAACAGCGATGTTAGAGCCATCAACCAGTATGTGACTGAGGGCAAGCTCACCAATGTGGGCTTCGTGCTGAACGACGAGTAGCACCCCCTCCCCCGCGTGCGCTCCACCGTTTATATTATCCACTATCACAAGAAAGCATGGACAGGTTAGCCATCATAGTAGTAGCACTCATTGCATTTATCATTCTGCATTTGCGCAATTTCAAGAGCAAGACCCAGGAAGAAAAATGCGAGGGCGTGATTGCTTTCTACATCTTCACCTGCTGCTTTTCTCGGCTCTATCTTCCTCTCATTACTTACGACGCAGAGCAGCAATACGGTTCTTTAGGAAACAGCATCACGATATGGCCCTATTTTCTGTTCTCCATATATCTTCTGTGGCATATCAAAATAAAGAATGGAGGATTCACAAGCAAGCCCAACAAGATAGTGATAGGCGTGTTTTTAGCCTACACAACCTTTACGATGCTCAATCCATACAATAGTGTGGTGGGATCGTCGGTGATTGCTATTTTCTTTCTCGGCACGCTGTTCATCTTCTACTATCTCCTTGCTAATGCCTTCAATGGCAACACCATAGTCAAAGGCATTTATAAAGGGCTCGCTTTCACAATATGCCTTCAGGCCATACTTTGTGTGCTCTATCCCCTGCTCGGCATGGAATTCATCATCAAGGTTTTTGACGCTGATGCAGCACTGCGAGGCGGCGAATCAGAGGCTCGACTTCAAACGGTGGGCACATTCGGCCACCCCAACGCATTAGGCGTGTATGCCTCCTACATATTCATGTTTTTCCTCAGCTGTGTACTCACAAAATACAAGTTCAGAAAAAGCATGGCCCTGCTGGCAGTAAGTTTTATTGTCACTGTTTTCTCCGGCAGTAGAAGCGCCTTAGTGTCATCGCTGGCGGGAACTGTGGTGCTGGTGATTTTTTATCTTTTCCGCCGTTACAGCCTGCTCAATCCTAAAATCTTTGTCAGAGGCGTTCTGCCATTGCTCATTGTAGGCATTGTTTTGGCGATTGGCCCTCTTCGGCAGTTCTTCGACAATGCGGAAAATCTCGACGACATGGCCACCGCTCGACTGATGCACTACTATTGCGCAGGTGAAATAGTGCAGGCCCACCCTTTCTTTGGCGTCGGGCTCAACGGGCATCTCTACTATCTGCTCAACAACACCTCTTTAGTGGATTTTGAGCAGCTATTCGACACCACCAACATGTGGCAGCCCGAAGAGTTTCTATTCCACAATCCCGTTCACAATATCTGGCTCATACTGCTTGCCGAATTGGGAATTATTGGCTTCCTGCCAATTTTGGGATTCGTTATCTACTATTTCGCAAGTTTTAAAAAGCGCATCAAGCGCTCCAGCAACATATACTACCACATCATGGCTTGTACGGGGCTGGGAATCATGTGCACTTTCTTAGTGCAAGGCAATTCCGACTGGAACCCTCTCTCACAACAGCCGCTAATCATTTCAATGATGTTTCTCTGCTTTTCGCTGAGCACACGCCTCATGCAGGAGCACAGCAGCGTCGAAACAGACGAGCCGCATCACTCAAAACCAAATGAAGATGAAAATACAGCAACCACAGCATAGCATACTATTCATAGCCTCCGAGTACGACAGCGGAATGCGGCCATACGCGTGCACCATTATCCACCACATGTGGAATGAGCACTCACATGCCATTGTGGTGGTCAAGAATGAAAAGTACAAGCAGGACTTTGCCGGCCTCGACCCTAAAAGGGTTCACTTTATCAGTTACCCTACATGTAAAGTGATGAAACTATGGTTCAAGTTGCACCCTACGGCTTTAAACAAAGAAATACGCAGTATTCTTAACAAGGTAAACATCAACATCATCTATGCGCTCACTGGTGAACTTGTGCTCTGCTGGAACATTGAAAAACTCCAGAAGCGAGTGCCTGTGCTATACACCGTGCATGATGCAATTCCGCACGAAACGCGTAAGCCTCTTTTAGGCAAGCTCAAGGAACTCTGCATCATCACTTGGCCTCAAAAAATACTGCTCAATAAAACGGTTTACAAAATCACCAACAGCAAAGCCCAATATCAGTATATCAAGGAACACTACAAAAGCGTGAACAAAAAAGTGTTTTATGCGCCATTCCCTTCACTTGTCAATCACGACATTGCATCTGGTGGCTGCACCGTTCCCGAAACAGAAGGGCTAAGCCACTACATTCTCTTTTTTGGCAACATTCATCTTTATAAAGGAGTGGACTTGCTCTATAATTGCTATATGCAGCACCCCGAACTTCACGCTCACCCCCTTGTGATTGCTGGATCTGGTCCTTACTATTTCAGTCGCTCGTCAAGCGAAAAGAATGTGGTGATTATCAATCGGTTCGTAGATGACAAAGAGGTGGCCGACCTATTCAGCAAAGCGGCTGTAGTAGTGTATCCCTATATTTCCGCCACCCAAAGCGGCGTGATATCCATTGCATCGTTTTTCAAGAAACCCATCGTTCTTTCCGATGTGCCCTATTTCAAAGAGGTGGCCACTGGCTACGACGGTGTGTATTTTTTCAGCAATGGCAACACCAACGACATGGCACTGGCCATCAGCAAGGCGGCATCTGAAAGCCGCTCCACCGAATCGCTCTACCACGACGTGTATCTGCCCACTGCCATGGTGAGCAGCATCAGCAATATCATTAATGAAACAATAGACCACCCACAATGAAAATTCACGCTTTCCATATTCCATATTTATTCTTACGGTCTGCACCATCGCCACTAACAGCCGACCTCCAATTCTGCCGCCTTGATCTTATCATCTATGAACCACACACGCTCAGGAAAACAAAGGAAAACAAATATATCGAAACAACAACAACCATTGACTTTAACACTATTAACAACAAAACAAAATGACAAAACAACGTATCGAAACGCTCGACATTGCTCGGGCCATCTGTATTCTGCTCGTTGTCATAGGGCACTACAACCCCGACAATGCGCCACTATGGTGGAAATCAATCCAACATCAGACGACTTGACAATGCCCTCGTTCTCGGGACAATGCGCCACTATGGTGGAAATCAATCAACACTTGGATTTACTCATTCCACATGCCCATGTTTCTGTTTATCAGTGGGTTCATTTATTCCTACCGCAACGACCAGAGCGGCTACCTCACTTTTATCGGGAAAAAGGCAAAGCGCTTGCTGGTGCCATATCTAATCACCTCATTCATCGTGATTAGCATCAAGCTCCTCACGCAAGGAAGTGCTTATGTGGAAAATCCTGTAACGGTAAAAACGTATATTGAGGCGCTCTATATGCCTGCCGCAGGCTTCTTTTTATGGTTTGTGCTGGCTTTGTTCATCATGCTGGCAGTGGCACACATTTTCCGTAGCCGCATCGCTCACGCACTGATGTTAGTGCTGTCAGTAGCATTGTATTTTCTCCCGTTCGAGTTGCCCTCCACTTTCTGTTTGAAGGAATTTCAGGGATACTGGCCTTACTTCATGTGCGGAGTGGTGCTTGCCGAGCATGACATTCGCAAAGTGCTTCAAACGAGATGGTTTTGGTGCGCTTCTATCATCATCTACACCATGCTCTATTACGCTCTCGACCCCACAGGGCATACGCAATATTTCATCATTGCCATTGCCGGTATAGGAATGGTGAGCAGTGTGTCGGGCATACTCAACTCAGCCACTTGGGCAAAACGGCACCTTTTCTTGCCTATCTCCATGGCGAGCTACACCATCTACCTATACCACACCACATTCAGTGGCTTTGCAAAAGCCGCTCTTGCCAAGTTGCCGCTGCAGGTGGCCGACTGGTTCGTAGCAGAAGCACTTTTCGTGATCCTGTGTGGTGTGTTTTTTCCTATGGTCATTTATCATGTAGTGAAAAAAATGCCACGCTTAAAGTGGATAATCGGCGAATAGGCTCTTCTCCATTTTTTCGGCATGGAAATAGTCACCACTCAGACTCTTTCACAATAAAAGGGTAGCTTTCTCCGTTATTGAATATACACAATAACAGAGAAGCAATTGACTATGGCTAAAAAAATACTACTTGTTAATAAATTCTACTATCCGCGAGGCGGCGCCGAAGTGGTGATGATGAACACCGAGTCGCTCCTGCTCTCGGCAGGCTACGACGTAGCTGTTTACGCTATGCAATACCCCGGCACTACCGACTCTCCATATAAAAGCTATTTCGCCACAGAGGTGAACTTCCGTGGCGGATTGCATGACAAATTTAAAGGTATGAAGCGCACACTGGGCTTGGGCGACATCAGCTCTTCGTTTGAGCATCTGCTCGACGACTTTAGCCCCGATGTGGTGCACCTGCACAACATTCACTCCTACCTGTCACCCGTGGTGGCGCAAATCGCGCATGACCGCGGTGTCAAAGTGGTGTGGACGCTTCACGACTATAAGCTCTTGTGCCCAGCCTACACCTGTATGCGTGGCGGACACCCTTGTGAGCTTTGCTTCACACAAAAGGCAAACGTGATCAAGTACCGCTGCATGAAAAACTCGTTGCAGGCGAGCGTGTGCGCATGGATGGAGGCAGAAAAGTGGAATAGAGAGACTCTTGAACGCTATACCGACACGTTTATATGCCCAAGTGAGTTTATGGCATCAAAAATGGAGCTTGGCGGTTTCAGCAAGCAAAAGCTGACGGTGCTGTGCAACTTCGTTGACCCCCAAAAACTCGCTCTTCTACAGCGCACCGATGGTAGTGAGCGTAACCAGTATTATTGTTATGTGGGAAGGCTGTCGGAAGAAAAAGGCGTGCGCACACTGCTGAAGGCGGCCGCGACATGCAATTTTGAGCTTCGCATTGCCGGAGGCGGTCCTTTGGCCGACGAGCTGAAAGCTGCCTATGCCCAATTCCCACAAATCAAATTTCTTGGGCACCTTGATGCCGAAGCGGTGGCATCGCTGTTGAGCCATGCCAAATGCTCGGTTATGCCATCGGAATGCAATGAAAACAACCCGCTCGGTGTGATAGAGTCGCTCTGTGCCGGCACGCCCGTTGTGGGTGCTGAGATGGGAGGCATTCCGGAGCTTATCGACCACGCTACGGGCTGCACTTTCGAATCGGGCAATTCCGAGGCGCTCGCCGCAAGCATCACCAAAATGATGAACAGCCAGTGGAATCATCAAGCCATCAAGGCAAGTTCCATCAGCCGCTTCTCCCCCGAAAGCCATCTGAAAGAGTTGGTCAAAATTTACGCACTCCCTAAATGATGCTAATCAAACTCACATACACAGCCTATCATCAAACGCTGGCACTAAATTCAGGAAATTTCTGTTATGATTAAGATTGCTGTAATTGGAACAAGGGGCTTTCCTGGCATTCAGGGAGGCGTGGAGATGCATTGCGAGAACATCTACCCTCGCATGACGGGGGTGCGCATCACGGTGTATCGCCGGAAGCCCTACCTCTCCGAGGCGTCAAAGGCCACTTATTCCGGCATCTCCTACATCGACTTGCCATCTACCCACATCAAGGGATTTGAGGCGGTTTTCCACACGTTTATCAGCGCATGCCACTGCATCTGCCACAGGCCATCGGTGGTGCATATCCACAACATAGGCCCTGCCATGTTCGCCCCCATGCTGCGCATGTTCGGGCTAAAGGTGGTGCTCACCTACCACAGCCCCAACTACGAGCACAAGAAGTGGGGTAAGATGGCGCGCGCGCTGCTGAAGATGAGCGAGGCGCTCGCCCTGCGCTTCAGCCACCACATTATTTTTGTGAACAAGTTTCAGCGCGAAAAATTCTCTGAGAAAGTGCTGAAGAAATCGTCGTATATTCCCAACGGCATTCCGGAGGTCACACGCAGCACCGCCACCAATTTTCTCCAAAGCCATGGTATTGAGCCGGGGTCCTACCTGCTAAGTGTGGGGCGAATCACGCCTGAAAAGGGGTTTGAATACCTTGTGGAGGCGGCACAGCATCTTCCACAAATCAGCCAAGTGGTGATAGCGGGGGCAAGCGACCACCACGACACGGCCTACATCAGCCAGCTCAAGCGGCTCGACACACACAGCAAGGTGGTGTTCACGGGCTTCACGTCGGGCGAGGACCTGCGCCAGCTCTACAGCCATGCGCGCCTCTATGTGCTGTCGTCGGTCAACGAAGGTTTTCCCCTCGTGCTGCTCGAAGCCATGGCCTATGGGCTGCCGCTTGCCGTGAGCGACATTCCTGCCACACACCTCGTGGATCTTGAGCCTGACACCTATTTCCAGAAAGCTAATGCAGAGGCCATGCGGCAGTGCATCGACCATCAGCTGACGGCGCACCCGCAAGGCGGCGAGCCGCTGACCTACAACCTGTCGGACTTCAACTGGCAAACCATTGCCGCCCACACCCAGTCCATTCTTGAGCAAGTGGCACAAAGCCGTGAATAAAAGCCAGTAGGGACGCGATATTTCGCATCCCTACTCTAACTTCTAATTTCTAATCTCTAACTTCTAATTACACATTGAAGCGGAACACCACGATGTCGCCGTCCTGAAACACATAGTCCTTACCCTCAATGTGCATCTTACCGGCCTCCTTCACTGCCGCCTCGCTGCCGTAGGCTATATAGTCGTCGTATTTAATAACCTCGGCGCGGATAAAGCCACGCTCAAAGTCGGTGTGAATCACGCCGGCGCACTGCGGAGCCTTGCTGCCCTTGTGGAAAGTCCAGGCGCGCACCTCTTTAGGTCCGGCGGTGAGGACCGTTTCCAAATTCAGCAGCGCATAGGCACTCTTAATCAACCTGTTCACGCCACTTTCCTTTAAGCCAATTTCCTGCATAAACATCTGGCGCTCCTCGTAGGTTTCAAGTTCGGCAATCTCGCTCTCAGTTTGAGCCGCAATCACCAAAATCTGCGCATTTTCATCTTTCACCGCCTCGCGCACTGCGTCCACGTAGGCATTGCCACCGGCTGCGGCAGTGTCATCAACATTGCACACATAGAGCACAGGCTTATTGGTGAGCAAGAACAAGTCGTGAGCCACCTTCAGCTCCTCTTTCGACTCCAACTGCACCATGCGCGCGTTCTTGCCCTGCGAGAGCACATCGCGGTAGCGGCTCATCACGTCGAACTGGAGCTTGGCGTCGCGGTCGCCGGCATTCGCCATCTTCTGGATTCGGGTGATGCGGCTCTCAATGGTCTCAAGGTCGCGGAGCTGAAGCTCGGTGTCGATCACCTCCTTGTCGCGCACAGGGTCCACAGAGCCATCCACGTGTGTCACGTTGTCGTCGTCGAAGCAGCGCAGCACATGAATGATGGCGTCGGTCTCGCGGATATTCGCCAAAAATTTATTGCCAAGACCCTCGCCCTTGCTTGCGCCCTTCACCAGGCCGGCAATGTCCACAATCTCCACGGTAGTGGGCACGATGCGCTCCGGGTGCACGAGCTCGGCAAGTTTATTCAGGCGCTCATCAGGAACGGTGATAACGCCCACATTAGGCTCTATTGTACAGAAAGGAAAGTTGGCCGACTGCGCTTTGGCGTTCGACAAACAGTTGAAAAGGGTGGACTTTCCCACATTGGGAAGCCCCACGATACCACATTGAAGTGCCATATTTTTATATCATTATTATTGTTTTAGTGTGCAAAGTTACTACAAAAAAGTGAAATGCGGAAAGATATAGTGATAGAATTGAGTTACAAGGGTTTTGGTTGAAGTGGCGATAATCCGTGAAGCCATTACAATCCCTGCCGAAGCCAAATCCTGACGCCGCTACGTTACTT
>JBNMJK010000064.1:0-13293 GCA_050873765.1 Sodaliphilus sp. | reverse complement strand
TTTTTTTGTAATTTTGTGTGAATTATAATCGGTTTACACATTATTATATATGGAATATATCAAACAGCATATAGCTGGCGTTTGGGTGATTCAACCCAAGCGGTTTGGCGATTCAAGAGGTTATTTTTCAGAGACATTCAAACTTGAGGAGTTTCAATCACATGTAGGGCCTGTGAATTTTGTGCAGGACAATGAGTCTTTCTCAACTTATGGAGTGTTGCGCGGCCTACATTTCCAAAAAGGTGAGTATAGCCAGGCTAAACTTGTGAGGGTGTCGCAGGGCAGAGTGCTTGATGTGGCTGTGGATTTGCGGGGAGGAAGCCCCACCTTTGGCCAACATGTGGCTGTGGAGCTGACGGCGGAGAAGGGTAATCAGCTCTACATACCCAGAGGGTTCGCCCACGGATTTGTTGTGCTTTCCGAAGTGGCACAGTTTCAGTATAAAGTAGATAACGTGTATGCTCCACAAAGTGAAGCCACGCTGAAGTTCGACGACCCTTGCTTGGACATCGACTGGAAAGTGCCAGCCGATAAGGTGCTCCTTAGTGAAAAAGACAAGGTGGGATTGCCACTGTCGGGGATTAAACCTTTTTAAAATCTGTTAAATCCTATTAAAATTTATGCCAAGAGTGGATTCCGCTCTTGGCTTTCTTTTTGTTTTGCGGTGTGTATGCTGCCGGTTTATGCAACCGTTTTGTGCGCTTTTTGCGCCATGAAAAAAGATTGAATTATTTTGTAAAACATTTGGTTATTAGCGAATTAATGCGTAACTTTGCAACGCTTTTGGGCTTATTGCGCCCTGTTGATGCCTCTAAACTTTTGGTTTAGTGGGTGTTACTATGTGTGTGATAGGTCGGTGAAAGTTGAACCAATTTATTGTAAAACTATATTTTAAAAACAAGTAAAACAGAACTAAGATGCCTACAATTCAGCAATTAGTAAGAAAAGGCCGTACAAGTTTGGAAGCTACCAGCAAGTCACCTGCATTGGATTCTTGCCCACAGCGCCGCGGTGTGTGCGTGCGTGTTTACACCACCACCCCAAAGAAGCCTAATTCGGCAATGCGTAAAGTTGCGCGTGTGAGATTGACCAATGGTAAAGAGGTGAACTCCTACATTCCTGGTGAGGGACACAACCTGCAAGAGCACTCTATCGTGATGGTGCGTGGTGGTCGTGTGAAAGATCTTCCAGGTGTGCGCTACCACATCGTGCGTGGCACACTCGATACTGCAGGTGTGGCAGGCCGTACACAGCGTCGCTCTAAATACGGTGCTAAACGTCCTAAAAAGTAATCCGACGACCTATTTTTTTTCTTACAAAACAAAACAAATTTTAAAACTTAGTTTTTGATTTTATTGGATTGATGATTTTGATGGTTGAGTAAATGGCTATAGAGATGGCCGTTGAAGAACAAAGATGCAACAACCAAGCGGACAAAAACTACAACGTAATTTAAACAATGAGAAAGGCTAAGCCCAAAAAAAGGATCATTCTTCCAGATCCTAAGTTCGGTGATGTGAGCGTAACTAAGTTCGTGAATCACCTGATGTATGATGGTAAGAAGAACACTTCTTATCGAATCTTCTACACAGCTCTCGATATCGTGGGCGAGAAGATGGCAAAAGAAGAGAAAACCCCTCTCGAGATTTGGAAAAACGCACTCGAAAAGATTACTCCTCAAGTGGAAGTGAAGTCGCGCCGTATCGGTGGTGCCACTTTCCAGGTGCCTACTGAAATCCGCGCCGATCGCAAGGAGTCAATATCAATGAAAAATCTTATCATTTTCGCTCGTAAGCGCGGCGGCAAGACCATGGCCGACAAGCTCGCAGCAGAAATCATGGATGCTTACAATGAACAAGGCGGCGCTTTCAAGCGTAAAGAAGATATGCACCGCATGGCAGAAGCTAACCGCGCATTCGCTCACTTTAGATTTTAATTGATATAATATAGAAAAGATGAAATCAACAGACGCAAACCTGAAATATACGCGTAATATCGGCATTATGGCTCACATCGATGCCGGTAAGACTACAACTTCTGAACGTATTCTGTTCTACACTGGCTTGACTCACAAAATTGGTGAGGTGCACGATGGCGCTGCCACTATGGACTGGATGGAACAGGAACAAGAACGTGGTATCACTATCACTTCTGCTGCTACAACAACTTTCTGGAAATATAACGACCAGAAATACAAAATCAACTTAATTGACACTCCAGGACACGTTGACTTCACTGTGGAAGTTGAGCGCTCGCTCCGTGTGCTTGATGGCACTATCGCTACATTCTGTGCAGTGGGTGGTGTGGAGCCTCAGTCTGAGACTGTGTGGCGTCAGGCCGACAAGTACAATGTGCCTCGTGTGGCTTATGTGAACAAGATGGACCGCTCTGGTGCCAACTTCCTTGAAGTGGCTCGTCAGATGAAGGAACTTCTTGGCGCTAACCCTTGTCCTATCCAACTCCCAATCGGTGCTGAGGACACTTTCAAGGGTATGGTTGACCTCGTGCGTATGAAAGCAGTTTACTACCACGATGAGTCGATGGGCGCTAACTACACTTTGGAAGACATTCCAGAGAATATGCTCGAAGAATGCAAACTCTATCGCGACAAGATGCTTGAAAACATCGCTGAGTTTGACGAGGATTTGATGGTTAAGTACTTTGATGATCCCGACACCATCACTGAAGAAGAGATTCATCGCGCACTTCGTGCCGCTACCCTGAAGATGGAAATCGTGCCAATGCTTTGCGGTAGCTCATTCAAGAACAAGGGCGTTCAGCTTCTTCTTGATGCTGTGTGCGCATATCTGCCAAGTCCATCTGACACTGCTGAGGTTGTGGGTCACGCTTATGGTAACCCCGACAAGCAGGAAACTCGTAAGCCTCTCTTCGAAGAACCTATGTGTGCTCTTGCATTCAAGATTGCAACTGACCCTTATGTGGGCCGTCTGGTGTTCTTCCGCGTTTACTCTGGTCAGATCGACGCCGGTTCTTACGTTTTCAACTCTCGTTCGGGCAAAAAAGAACGTATCTCTCGTCTGTTCCAGATGCACTCCAACAAGCAGAATCCTATGGAAACCATTGGCTGCGGTGATATTGGCGCAGGCGTAGGCTTCAAGGATATTCGCACTGGCGATACTCTTTGCTCAGAAGACGCTCCTATCGTACTCGAGGCTATGGACTTCCCAGATCCAGTGATTGGTATCGCAGTGGAACCAAAAACTCAGAAGGACCTCGACAAACTTGACCAAGGTCTGCAAAAGCTCGCTGAGGAAGACCCAACTTTCCAAGTTGAATCTAACGAAGAGACTGGTCAAACCATTATCCGTGGTATGGGTGAGCTTCACCTCGATATCATTATCGACCGTCTGCGTCGTGAGTTCAAGGTTGAGTGTAACCAAGGCCGTCCACAAGTTACCTATAAGGAAGCTATCACTAAACCTGTTGAACTTCGTGAAGTGTTTAAGAAGCAGTCGGGTGGCCGTGGTAAGTTTGCCGACATCATCTGCCGCGTAGAGCCAGTGGATGAAGGATTTGAAGGCAACTTGCAATTTATTGATGAAGTGAAGGGTGGTGATATTCCTAAGGAATTCATTCCTTCTATTCAAAAGGGTTTCCTTGCCGCTATGAAGAACGGTGTGCTTGCTGGCTACCCAGTGGAGCAACTCAAGGTGACTGTGATTTCTGGTTCGTTCCACCCAGTGGACTCCGACCAACTTTCATTCGAGCTCTGTGCTCAACAGGCATTCAAGAAGGCTTGCGCTCAGGCTGGTCCTGTGCTGCTCGAACCTATCATGAAGGTGGAAGTGGTTACTCCAGAAGAAAGTATGGGTGACGTGATCGGCGACTTGAATAAGCGTCGTGGCCAGGTTGAAGGTATGGAGACAAGCCGCAGTGGTGCCCGCATCGTTAAGGCTACCGCTCCTCTTGCCGAAATGTTTGGTTATGTAACCGCATTGCGTACCATCACCTCCGGTCGTGCAACCAGCACTATGTCATTCTCTCACTATGCTCAGGTAAGTCACGCTATCGCAGAGAAAGTGCTTACTGAGGTTAAGGGAAACGTTAACTTGTTGAAATAATTTTATTCATAACATAATATGAACCAAAAAATCAGAATTAAACTAAAATCTTACGATCACAACTTGGTTGACAAGTCAGCTGAGAAGATTGTTAAGACTGTGAAGTCTACTGGTGCTGTGGTTAGCGGTCCAATTCCACTGCCAACCCACAAGCGCATCTTCACCGTGAACCGTTCGACTTTCGTCAACAAAAAGTCGCGTGAGCAATTCCAACTTTCTGCTTACAAGCGCTTAATCGACATCTACAGCTCTACAGCTAAGACTGTTGACGCGCTCATGAAGCTTGAGTTGCCAAGCGGTGTAGAAGTAGAAATTAAAGTCTAAGAGTGATTTTCCACTATCGTGTTAATCAAAACAAAGTGATTCTAAGTAAATTTTTTAAAAATTAAGAGAAATGCCAGGATTATTAGGAAAGAAAATCGGAATGACATCCGTATTCAGTGCCGACGGTAAGAACGTACCGTGCACTGTTATCGAAGTAGGTCCTTGTGTAGTTACTCAAGTTAAAACTGTTGAAAAAGATGGCTATGCCGCTCTCCAGTTGGGCTATCAGGAAAAAACTGCTAAGCACACCAACAAGCCAGAGGCTGGCCACTTCAAGAAAGCAGGAGTGAATGCACAGCGCCACTTGGCCGAGTTCAAAGATTTTGATGGTGAGTACAAACTTGGTGATACTATCACTGTGGATTTGTTCAGCGACGCCTCATTTGTCGATGTGATCGGTACTTCAAAAGGTAAAGGTTTCCAAGGTGTGGTTAAGCGCCATGGATTCGGTGGTGTAGGTCAAACTACTCACGGTCAGCACAACCGTCTTCGTGCGCCAGGTTCTATCGGTGCTTGTTCTTACCCTGCAAAGGTGTTCAAGGGCATGCGCATGGCTGGCCACATGGGTGCAGAACGTGTAACTGTTCAAAATTTACAGATTATTAAGGTTATGCCTGAGAACAACGTACTCGTAGTGAAGGGAAGTGTTCCAGGTGCTAAAGGTTCAATTTTATCAATCGTTAAGTAATGGAACTCGCAGTATATAACATCAAAGGAGAAGACACCGGGAAGAAGGTAACGCTCAACGACGAAGTTTTCGCACTTGCCGAGCCAAATGAGCACGCCGTATTTCTCGATGTTAAGCAATACCTCGCTAACCAGCGCCAAGGTACACACAAAGCTAAAGAAAGAAGTGAAGTTTCAGGTTCTACCAAAAAGCTCGGTCGCCAAAAAGGTGGCGGCGGTGCTCGTCATGGCGACATCAACTCTCCAGTGATGGTGGGTGGTGGCCGCGTGTTTGGTCCACGTCCTCGTAACTACAGCTTCAAGTTGAATAAAAAGGTTAAGGCTCTCGCCCGCCGTTCTGCTCTTACTTTCAAGGCTCAGAACAACCAGATTCTGGTGGTGGAAGACTTTAACTTTGAGGCTCCTAAAACTAAAGATTTCGTAAACTTTACTAAAAATCTTAAAGTTTGCGGCGAAAAGATCGTTCTCGTTTTGCCAAACCAGAATAAGAACGTATTTTTGTCTGCTCGTAATATCGAGAAAACATTTGTGATAACTGCTGCTGAGCTGAACACCTATCGCGTTCTTGACAACAAGAAGCTGGTGGTCACCGAAAGCAGTGTGGCTGTATTAAATAACTTTTAATCATAAGGAGGTAACGAAATGAGCTTAATGATCATCCCAATCGTAACTGAAAAGGCCAACGCCATCAGTGAAAAGACTAATCGTTTTTCATTCAAGGTATCTCCTGATGCCAACAAATTCCAGATCAAGGACGCCGTGGAGAAGCTCTACGACGTTAAGGTTGTGGGTGTTAGCACAATGAATTACGAAGGCAAGAAGAAAATGCGCTATACAAAGCGTGGAATTCAACGCGGTAAGGTGGCAGCTTTCAAGAAGGCTGTGGTAACCCTTGCCGAAGGTCAAACCATTGATTTCTATAGTAATATTTAATAAAACAAATGGCAGTAAGAAAATTTAAGCCCACAACACCGGGGCAAAGACACAAAATTATTGGTGTATTTGATAACATCACTGCGCGTACACCAGAAAAATCTCTTACAGTCGGCAAACTCTCCACTGGCGGTCGCAATAATGAGGGTCACCTCACTATGCGCTACCTCGGTGGTGGTCACAAGCGTAAATACCGCATCATCGACTTTAAGAGAAACAAAGACGGTGTACCAGCTCGTGTAAAGTCAATTGAATACGATCCTAACCGTTCGGCTCGTATTGCATTGCTTTACTACGTAGATGGTTCTAAGGCTTATATCATTTGCCCTAATGGCTTACAGGTGGGTCAAATGGTAGAAAGCGGTGAGAGCGTAGCCCCAGAAGTGGGAAACGCGCTTCCACTCAGTCACATTCCTGTTGGTACTTTAATTCACAACATTGAATTGCGTCCTGGTCAAGGTGCAGCGATTGCTCGTAGTGCAGGTACCTTCGCACAGCTCACTTCTCGCGAAGGCAATTACGCAATTATCAAATTACCTTCGGGCGAAACACGTAAGATTCTTGCTACTTGCAAGGCCACTATCGGTGTGGTTGGCAACTCTGACCACGCTCTTGAGCAGTCTGGTAAGGCTGGCCGCTCTCGCTGGCTCGGCCGCCGTCCTCACAACCGTGGTGTTGTTATGAACCCTGTTGATCACCCAATGGGTGGTGGTGAAGGCCGTCAGTCTGGTGGTCATCCACGTTCTCGCAACGGTCTTTATGCTAAGGGCTTGAAGACACGTGCTCCGAAGAAGCAATCTTCAAAGTACATTATTGAAAGAAGAAAGAAGTAATTTGATTAAAAATTAAACTATGAGTCGTTCATTAAAAAAAGGACCTTACATTAGTGTTAAGCTCGAGAAGAAAGTGGATGCTATGAACGAGAGCGGCAAGAAAAGCGTGATTAAGACTTGGTCGCGCGCTTCAATGATTGCTCCTGAATTCGTGGGTCACACCTTCGCCGTACACAATGGTAATAAGTTCATCCCTGTCTATGTCACTGAAAACATGGTGGGCCACAAGCTGGGCGAATTTGCTCCAACTCGTACTTTCCGTGGACACAGCGGCAACAACAAGAAGTAATATAGACCCGGGAACCAATTCATTTAGAAAAAATAAGAATTAAATACAATGGGTAAAAGAAAAAGATTATCAGCAGATAAAATTAAGGAAGCCAAACGCGACCTTGCTTTCGCTAAGCTGAATAATGTGCCAAGCTCACCTCGCAAGATGCGTCTGGTGGCCGACATGGTGCGCGGAGTGGAAGTTTTCAAGGCTCTCGGTCTCCTTCATTTCTCAGATAAGCAAGCTGCAGCTGACGTTGAAAAACTCCTGAAGTCGGCAATTGCCAACTGGGAGCAGAAAAACGACAAGAAGGCTGACAGCGGTGAGCTCTTCATCAAGACTATCACAGTGGACTGCGCGCCTATGTTGAAGCGCCTGCGTCCAGCTCCTCAAGGCCGTGGCTACCGCATTCGCAAGCGCAGCAACCACATCACCTTGGTAGTAGATACAATTAAAAATGACAATAAAGACGCATAAAGATTATGGGACAGAAAGTAAATCCAATTAGCAATCGTTTAGGTATCATCCGCGGCTGGGACTCAAACTGGTTTGGTGGTAGCGATTACGGTGATACACTGGTTGAGGATAGCAAAATCCGCAAGTATCTTAACGTGCGTCTGGCTAAGGCAAGCGTTTCTCGTATTGTCATTGAGCGCACTCTCAAGCTCGTTACCATCACTATTTGCACCTCTCGCCCCGGTATCATTATCGGTAAAGGTGGACAGGACGTGGACAAGCTGAAAGAGGAGCTGAAAAAGCTCACCGACAAGGACGTGCAGATCAACATCTATGAAGTGAAGCGTCCAGAACTCGATGCGCATATCGTTGCAAGTAACATTGCACACCAAATCGAAGGCAAGGTGGCTTATCGCCGTGCCGTGAAGATGGCTGTGGCTTCTACCATGCGTCTTGGCGCTGAAGGTGTGAAGGTGCTTGTGAGCGGTCGTTTGAATGGTGCTGAAATGGCTCGTTCTGAAATGTTCAAGGAAGGACGTACTCCACTTCACACTCTTCGTGCAGATATCGACTACGCTCTCGTTCCTGCACTCACTAAGGTGGGTTTGATTGGTATTAAGGTTTGGATCTGCCGTGGCGAGGTTTACGGTAAGAAGGACCTTGCTCCTAACTTCACCAACAACGGCAACGATCGCCGTGGCAATGGTGGCCGTCGTGGTGGTTTCCGCAACAAAAAGAACAATCGTTAAACTTGATTTTATCAACTGAACAAAAATGTTACAACAACCAAAAAGATTAAGATACAGAAGACCATCAGACGGTGGTACACGCAAATACTCTAAGCGTGGCACTCAGCTCAACTTCGGCTCTTTCGGTATTAAGGCACTTGACTCTAAGTGGATTACCGCTCGCCAGATTGAGGCTGCTCGTGTGGCTGTTACTCGCTACATGCAACGTCAAGGTCAAATTTGGGTTCGCATCTTCCCTGACAAGCCTTACACCCGCAAGCCTGCCGATGTGCGTATGGGTAAAGGTAAAGGTGATGTGGCCGGTTACGTAGCTCCTGTATTCCCAGGACGTATTCTCATTGAAGTGGAGGGTGTTAGCTACGACATCGCTAAAGAGGCTCTGCGTTTGGCAGCTCAAAAGCTCCCTATTCCAACTAAGTTTGTGGTTCGCCGCGATTATGATCCAACTCAAACCGTGTAATTGATTGCAAGATATGAAAAAGGAAGATTACAAAGAATTGAACGATAAAGAACTCCTCGATCGCTTGGATGCAGCTCAGAAGGAGTATGTTCAAACAAAGATTCAGCATTCTATTTCTCCCCTCGACAATCCTGCAAAGATCACTGTCGACAGAAGAAATATCGCGCGTATGAAAACAGAAGTTCGCGCTCGCGAATTAAAAATTAACAAATAATCCCAAACTGAAATGGAAAGAAGAAATTTAAGAAAAGAAAGAATTGGGGTTGTTTCCAGCAACAAGGGTGACAAGACTATCACTGTGGACATCAAATGGAAGGAAAAACACCCAATCTATGGTAAGTTCGTGAACAAGACGAAAAAATACCACGCTCACGATGAAAAGAATGAGTGCCAAGTAGGCGACAAGGTGCGTTTGATGGAAACTCGCCCTTTGAGCAAGACAAAGAGATGGAGATTAGTTGAAATCATCGAAAAAGCTAAGTAATTTAAATTATGATTCAGACAGAAAGTAGATTATCAGTAGCCGACAATAGTGGAGCCCGTGAAGTGCTCTGCATTCGTGTGCTCGGTGGCACCGGTCGCCGTTACGCTTCTGTGGGCGACACCATCGTGGTTACTGTTAAGAGTGCAATCCCTTCATCAGAAGTTAAGAAAGGCACTGTATCACGTGCTGTCGTTGTTCGCACCAAGAAGGAAATCCGCCGTCAGGACGGTTCCTACATTCGCTTCGACGACAACGCATGTGTATTGATCAATAATGCAGGAGAGCTCCGTGGTACCCGTATCTTCGGCCCTGTTGCCCGCGAATTGCGTGCTACTAACATGAAGATTGTTTCACTCGCTCCCGAAGTTCTTTAATAATTATCACAGTTTTTAATTTTAAATGGCTAAGTTACACATAAAGAAAGGCGATACCGTTTGCGTTCTCGCCGGCGACGACAAGGGTAAAACTGGTCGTGTCCTGAGCATCAAGGCTAAGGAAAACCGTGCAATCGTTGAAGGTATCAATTTGGTATCAAAGAGTACCAAGCCAAGTGCAAAGCATCCTCAGGGAGGCATTATTAAGATGGAAGCCCCTATCCACTTGTCGAACCTCAACGTGGTAGATCCTAAGACTGGAAAGCCAACCCGTGTTGGTTTCAAGATTGTAGAGGGCAAAACAGTACGTTATTCTAAAAAATCAGGAGAGGAAATTAAGTAATGGCTACAACCCTTAAGAAACAATATGACGAAAAAATTGCTCCAGCATTGATGAAGCAATTTAACTATAGCAGCCCTATGCAGATTCCTAAGCTTGTGAAGATTGTTCTGAACGAAGGTTTGGGCGACGCTACTCAAGACAAGAAGGTTATCGAGACTGCTATCAACGAACTGACCACTATCACTGGCCAGAAGGCTGTGCAGACACTTTCAAAGAAGGATATCTCTAACTTCCGTGTGCGTAAGAAAATGCCTATCGGCGCTCGTGTCACTTTGCGTCGCGACCGTATGTATGAGTTTATGGAGCGCTTCATCCGCATCGCTCTTCCTCGTATCCGCGACTTCAAGGGTATCGCTGGCAAGCTCGATGGCCGTGGCAACTACACCGTGGGTATCACTGAGCAGATTATCTTCCCTGAAATCAACATCGATAATGTTACCAAGATGACCGGTATGAACATCACTTTCGTTACCACCGCTAAAACCGATGAAGAAGGTTATGCTCTGCTGAAAGAATTCGGTCTTCCTTTTAATAACGCTAAATAATTATTCTATATAGTATGGCAAAAGAATCAATGAAAGCCCGTCAGGCTAAGAGGGAACGTCTTGTTGCTAAGTATGCTGCCAAGCGTGCAGCTCTCAAGGCAGCTGGCGATTATGAAGCTCTCCAGAAGCTGCCACACAACGCTTCTCCTGTGCGTCTGCACAACATCTGTAAGATGAGCGGTCGTCCAAAGGGATATATGCGTCAGTTTGGCATTTCTCGTATCGATTTCCGTGAAATGGCTTCTGCTGGCTTGATTCCAGGCGTTAAGAAAGCAAGCTGGTAATCATTAATAACCGCAATCAACTAAAAATAAGTATTAAATATTGTTCGGGTAATTAACCGAATCAATTTAAAACATTTTTTAAAATGACTGATCCAATAGCAGATTATTTAACCAGATTGAGGAATGCGATCAAGGCACAGCACCGTGTCGTTGAAATCCCTTCTTCAAAGTTGAAAAAAGAGATCACCAAGATTCTTTTCAATCAAGGTTACATCCTCAACTACAAGTTCATGGAGTCGGAGGATTCACCTATCGGCACTATTAAAATCGCGCTCAAGTACGACGCTGTCGATCACGTGAACGCCATTAAGTGCCTCACTCGCGTGTCTCGTCCAGGCTTGCGTCAATACACAGGCTACAAAGACATGCCCCGCGTTTTAAATGGTTTAGGCATTGCCATTCTTTCCACTTCCAAGGGTGTGATGACCAACAAGGAAGCTAAGGAGCAAAAGATTGGCGGTGAAGTTTTGTGTTACGTTTATTAATGTTATAGGAGGTATTTATTATGTCAAGAATAGGAAAATTACCAATTCAGTTACCTGCCGGCGTAACAGTAGAATTAAAAGACAACGTTTGCACAGTTAAAGGTCCTAAGGGCGAACTCAAGCAGTCGATCAACCCAGCTATTTCTGTGGCTGTGGAAGATGGCGTGGTTACAGTTTCTCGTCCCGACGACTCAAAAGAGTCGCGTGCTCAACACGGACTTTACCGTGCGCTCATTCATAACATGGTGGTAGGCGTTAGCACCGGTTTTAAGAAAGAACTTGAAGTGGTGGGTGTAGGTTACAAGGCCGAGTCCAAAGGTCAGGTTCTTCAGCTTACCCTTGGTTTCTCTCACGCTATTTATTTGCAGCTCCCTCCTGAAGTGAAGGTAGAGGCAAAGAGTGAGCGTAACAAGAACCCTTTCATCACCCTCGAGTCTGCCGACAAGCAGCTTCTTGGTCAGATTTGCGCAAAGATTCGTTCTTTCCGTAAGCCTGAACCTTATAAGGGCAAGGGTATTAAGTTCGTTGGCGAAGTTATTCGTCGTAAGTCTGGTAAAACGGCAGCTGCCAAATAATAATTGATTTTTATACAGTTATGATATCAAAAACTCAAAGAAGAAATAAAATCAAGGCACGTATTCGTGGTAAAATCAGTGGCACTGCCGCTCGTCCACGTTTGTGTGTGTTCCGTAGCAACAAGCAGATTTATGCTCAAGTGATCGACGACGTTGCTGCAAATACAGTTGTTTCTGCTTCTTCAAAGGGAATCACTGAAGGAACTAAATCTGAAATTGCTGCTAAGGTGGGTGAAGCTGTGGCTAAAAAGGCTCTCGAAAAGGGCATCGAAACAGTTGTTTTCGACCGTAACGGCTTCCTCTTCCATGGTAGAATTAAATCATTGGCCGATGGCGCTCGCAAAGGCGGACTTAAATTTTAAAAAACATGGTAAAGAAAAATAATCGAGTTAAAGTAACTAGCGATATTGAGTTGAAAGATCGCCTCGTGGCCATCAACCGTACCACCAAAGTTACCAAGGGTGGTCGTACTTTCACCTTCGCTGCTATCGTCGTTGTAGGTGATGGCAATGGTGTGATTGGTTATGGTCTCGGTAAGGCTAATGAAGTTACCACTGCTATCGCCAAGGGCGTGGAAGTGGCAAAGAAAAACCTTATCAAGGTTCCAGTGCACAAGGGCACAATTCCTCACGAACAAGTTGCCAAGTTTGGTGGTAGCCGCATCATTATGAAGCCTGCCACTCCTGGTACGGGTGTGAAGGCCGGTGGTGCTATGCGTGCAGTGCTTGAAAGCATCGGTATCACTGATGTGATTTGTAAGTCGAAGGGTTCTTCCAACCCTCACAACCTTGTGAAGGCCACTATCGCTGCTTTGAGCGAAATGCGTTCACCAATGGAAATCGCTCACTATCGTGGCGTATCTCTTGATAAAGTGTTTAATGGTTAATTCTTAGGTACATCGATATGGCTAAAATTTTGATTAAGCAAGTAAAGAGCAGAATCAATCGTCCTGCTCGTCAAAAAAGGACCCTCGATGCACTGGGTCTTAAAAAATTGAATCAAGTCGTTGAGAAGGAAGCTACTCCTCAAGTCTTGGGTATGGTTAACACTGTTCGTCATTTGGTAGAAGTTACGAACGCTTAAAAACATTAATAACTATTATGGAATTAAGTAATTTACAACCCGCTGTAGGTTCAAATAAGAAAAAACGTCGTATTGGCCGCGGTCCTGGTTCAGGCAAGGGTGGTACTTCTACCCGTGGTCACAAGGGTGCAAAGTCGCGTTCTGGTTATTCTCAGAAGGTAGGTTTTGAGGGTGGTCAGATGCCTCTCCAACGCCGTGTGCCTAAATTCGGCTTTAAGAATATCAACCGTGTAGAGTACAAGGCTGTAAACGTTTCAACTCTTGAAGAGCTTGCTACCGCTAAGAATCTTGAAAAGATCACTGTGGCAGATCTTCTGGCTGCTGG
>JBNMJK010000063.1:0-13296 GCA_050873765.1 Sodaliphilus sp. | reverse complement strand
TTTACGTATTGCCTGTGTAGCTCAGGGGTAGAGCACTTCCTTGGTAAGGAAGAGGTCGCGGGTTCAAATCCCGCCACCGGCTCAAATTTACATACAATGGCGAAACTTCGCCTCTCGGTGGTGGATTGTGCCCCTGGGGGTGGAGTTGAGTACATAAAAATCGTGAAGATTAATTTAACAAAAAAAATAAAACAAAGTTATGGCAAAAGAAACATTCGTAAGAACCAAGCCGCATGTAAACATCGGTACTATTGGTCACGTTGACCACGGTAAAACCACTCTTACCGCTGCTATCACCAAGGTGCTTGCAGAAAAAGGTCTTTCAGAAGCTCGTTCATTCGATTCTATCGATAACGCTCCTGAAGAAAAGGAACGCGGTATCACTATCAATACTGCACACGTTGAATACGAGACTGCAAACCGCCACTATGCACACGTTGACTGCCCAGGCCACGCCGACTATGTGAAGAACATGGTGACTGGTGCTGCTCAGATGGACGGTGCTATCGTTGTGATTGCTGCTACTGATGGTGTGATGCCTCAGACTCGTGAGCACATCCTTCTCGCTCGTCAGGTGAACGTGCCTCGCTTGGTTGTGTTCTTGAACAAGTGCGACTCTCCAGATGTTGACGATGAAATGATCGAACTCGTGGAAATGGACGTTCGCGAACTCCTTTCTGAATACGGTTACGACGGCGACAACACTCCTATCATCAAGGGTTCTGCACTCGGTGCATTGAACGGTGAGCCAAAGTGGGTTCAGTCGGTAGTTGACCTGATGGACGCTGTTGACACTTGGATTCCACTTCCTCCACGCGATATCGATAAGCCATTCTTGATGCCTATTGAAGACGTGTTCTCAATCACTGGTCGTGGTACTGTGGCTACTGGCCGTATCGAGACTGGTTGTGTAAAGGTAGGCGACGAAGTTCAAATCATGGGTCTTGGTGCAGACTTGAAGTCAGTGGTTACTGGTGTTGAGATGTTCCGTAAGATTCTTGAAGAAGGTGAAGCTGGTGATAACGTAGGTCTGCTCCTCCGTGGTATCGACAAGAGCGCTATCAAGCGTGGTATGGTGATTTGCCACCCAGGACTTGTGAAGCCTCACAGCGAATTCACTGCCGCTATCTATGTGCTGAAGAAAGAGGAAGGTGGTCGTCACACTGCATTCCGTTCTAAATATCGTCCACAGTTCTATATCCGCACACTCGATGTGACTGGTGAGATCACTCTTCCAGAAGGTGTAGAAATGGTGATGCCTGGTGATAACGTTGAGATCAAGGTTAAGCTCATCGAACCAGTTGCTTGCGATGAAGGTCTGCGTTTCGCAATCCGTGAAGGTGGCCGTACAGTAGGTTCTGGTCAGATCACTAAGATTCTTGACTAATATCCTTTAAGGATTAAATATATCAAAAAAAGGCCTCGCTAATGAGGTGGGGCCTTTTTTATACACGGGAATAGTTCAGTTGGTAGAACGACGGTCTCCAAAACCGTAGGTCGTGAGTTCGAGTCTTACTTCCCGTGCTAATTTTTGAAATAATATGGCAAAATATAAGATACTTACGGATTTGCAGGACAGCTACAATGAGCTTGTTCATAAGGTGTCCTGGCCCTCCAAGGCAGATCTTGCCAATAGCACCGTGATTGTTATGGTGGCTTCCATACTCATGGCAATTGTGATTTGGGCTATTGACATGGTTTTCGATTTGGTGATGAACGCTATCTACGCTCTCTGATGACTTCCTGAAAAGCCAGCGCATTCAGCTTCTCCCTGATGCTGGCCTATGAGAGAGTGGGTGTGATTATTACCGCTTCATTATTTTCTTAACATCATTCTAATTTTTTTATCAACAGACGCATTTACAAAATGGCTGAAGGAAACAAACAGTGGTACGCATTACGCGTGGTTTCGGGTAAGGAATTCAAAGTGAAAGAAGCTTTAGAAAAGGCTTGTGCTAACTATGATTTTCTTAAGGAAAATCTCGAACAGGTGCTGGTTCCTACAGAGAAGGTGTTTGTCACCAGGGCTGGTAAGAAGGTGCTGAAAGAAAAGGTGCTCATTACTGGCTTAGTGTATGTGAAGGCGGCTTTGGCAGAAGGTGTTGAGGAAATGCTGGTTAACACCACCAACGTATCAAACTTTTTCCGCACTCGCGACGCAAGCAAAAAGCCTGAGCCTATTCCTGAGGAGCAGATTGCCCGCATGGTAGGTGATGCAAGTGCCGATCCCACTCAGCCCGACGACAACGTGCCAAACGATTTCATCGTGGGCGAGACTGTGAAGGTGACCGATGGTCCTTTCAATGGCTTTATGGGTGAGGTGTCGGAAGTGAACCGTGAGCGCAGAAAGCTATGGGTGAACGTGAAGGTGTTTGGCCGGTCAACCCCTATGGAGCTCGACAATTCGCAAGTAGAGCGCGAGTAGTTGCATATTATGTTACGAGTTGCAGCTATCGCACTTGTTTTTTAAAACAATAAAAAAACAAATCAATTAAGAACAAATGGCTAAAGAAATTGCTGGACAGATCAAATTACAGATTAAAGGTGGAGCAGCAAACCCTTCACCACCAGTAGGCCCTGCACTGGGTTCTAAGGGTATTAACATCATGGAGTTTTGCAAGCAATTCAACGCCCGTACCCAACAAAAGGCTGGTAAGGTGTTGCCTGTAGTAATCAACTACTACACCGACAAGAGCTTCGACTTCGTTGTTAAGACTTCTCCAGTTCCTGTTCAACTTCTTGACGCTGCTAAGACAAAGAGCGGCTCCGGTGAACCTAACCGCAAGAAGGTGGCTACAGTTACTTGGGACCAGGTGAAGGAAATTGCTGAAGACAAGATGCCTGATTTGAACTGTTTTACTGTAGCCTCGGCGATGCGTATGGTCGCTGGAACAGCAAGAAGTATGGGTATTACAGTTAAGGGCGAATTCCCTGAAAACGTTTAAAAACTTCGATTGACAATGAGTAAACTTACAAAAAATCAAAAGGTTGCCAAAGAGAAGATTGAAGCTGGGAAATCTTACACCCTTTCAGAAGCAGCAGCTTTGGTGAAGGAAATCACTTACACTAAGTTTGATGCTTCAGCTGATATCGATGTACGTCTTGGTGTTGACCCTCGTAAGGCCGACCAGAATATCCGTGGTGTGGTGTCGCTGCCTCACGGAACTGGTAAGACCGTTCGCGTGCTGGTACTCTGTACCGCCGACAAGGAAGCCGAAGCTAAAGAAGCCGGTGCCGACTATGTAGGTCTTGACGAATATATCGAAAAGATCAAAGGTGGTTGGACCGATGTTGATGTGATTATCACTCAGCCTCAAAATATGGGTAAACTTGGTCCTTTGGGCCGTGTGCTTGGTCCTCGTGGCCTTATGCCAAACCCAAAGAGCGGTACCGTTACCCAAGATGTAGCTAAGGCTGTAAAAGAAGTAAAACAAGGTAAGATTGACTTTAAGGTTGATAAGAAAGGTATAGTGCACACTTCAATTGGCAAGGTGTCGTTTAGCGCCGAGCAGATTAAGGAGAATGCCCAGGCATTCATCAACACCCTGATTAAGCTCAAGCCAAACACTGCCAAGGGAGCCTATATCAAGAGCGTTTATCTTTCAAGCACCATGAGTCCTGGTATCAAGATTGATACAAAATCATTCGATGCTTAATTTTAAAATTGAAGAAAAATGAAAAAGGAAGATAAAGCAGTATTAATTGAAAAGATCAAGGAGACTCTTGCTTCATATAGCTGCGTATATTTGACCGAGACTACCGGTTTGAACGCTGAGCGCACCACCGACTTGCGTCGTGCCGCTTTCAAGGCTGAAGTGAAGATGCTTGTAGTTAAGAACACCTTGCTTAAGAAGGCTATGGAGGCATCAGACCTCGATTACAGTGGCCTTTATCCTGCACTGGTTGGCAACACCACGCTCATGCTGAGCAACACTGGTAACGCGCCAGCTAAACTTTTAAAAGATTTCCGTCAGAAGAAAGAGGAACAACCTGCCCTCAAGGCTGCTTTCGTAGAGGAAACAGTGTATATGGGTCCGGAGAACCTCGACACTCTGGTTGCAATCAAGAGCAAGAACGAGCTCATCGCCGACGTTGTGGCTCTGCTTCAATCTCCAGCGAAGAACGTTATCTCTGCTTTGCAGTCGGGTGGCAACAAGCTCCACGGAATTCTCGAAACATTATCAAACAAAGAACAATAAAAAAATAACAACAACAAAATCATACAAAAATGGCAGATTTAAAAGCTTTTGCAGAGCAACTTGTTAACCTTTCAGTTAAGGAAGTAAACGAACTCGCTCAAATCCTCAAAGAAGACTATGGTATTGAACCTGCTGCTGCAGCTGTAGCAGTTGCTGCTGGCCCAGCTGCCGCTGGTGCTGCTGCTGAAGATGAAAAATCTTCTTTCGACGTAATTCTTAAAGCACCAGGTGCTGAAAAGCTCAAAGTTATCAAATTGGTTAAGGAACTCACTGGCCTTGGCTTGAAGGACGCTAAGGATCTCGTTGACGGTGCTCCTAAGCCTGTTAAGGAAGGTTTGGCTAAAGACGAAGCTGAAGGTCTTAAGAAACAACTCGAAGAACTCGGAGCTGAAGTTGAACTTAAATAATATCGCCTGAATATCAGGTGTTTAGGTTAAGAATCCTCTTGAAATGTCGATTCTTAACCTTTTTGTGTCATATTAAAATTTTGAGTTCACTTAATCTATTTTTCAATGTCAGTTTCCAACAAACCACGAGTAAATTTTGCACGTGTCAAGAATCCCTATCCTTATCCTGATTTTCTTGAAGTGCAATTACAATCTTTCAGAGATTTTCTGCAATTAGATACCCCAACTGAGAAGAGAAAAAACGAAGGACTCTACAAGGTTTTTTCGGAGAATTTCCCTATTGCGGACACCCGTAACAACTTTGTGCTGGAATTCCTTGACTACTTTATCGATCCACCTCGCTATTCTATCGACGAGTGTTTCGACCGTGGTCTCACATACTGTGTGCCTTTGAAGGCCAAGCTCAAGCTCTATTGTACCGACCCCGACCATGAGGATTTTGCCACCGCAGTGCAAGATGTATATCTCGGCACTATTCCTTACATGACAGATAAGGGTACGTTTATCATCAATGGCGCTGAGCGTGTCGTTGTTTCTCAGTTGCACCGTTCACCAGGTGTGTTCTTTGGTCAGAGCACACACGCTAATGGTACAAAACTCTATTCGGCTCGCATTATCCCATTCCGTGGATCATGGATTGAATTTGCCACCGATATCAACAATGTGATGTATGCCTACATCGACCGCAAAAAAAAATTGCCCGTGACCACGCTGTTGCGCGCCATTGGTCTTGAGTCGGACAACGACATCATCAAGATTTTCGGTCTGGCCGAAGAACTCAAAGTAAACAAAACAAACCTCAAGAAAGCTGTGGGCCGCAAATTGGCTGCCCGCATCCTGAACTCATGGAACGAGGACTTCGTGGATGAAGACACCGGTGAAGTGGTTTCGATTGAGCGTAATGAAGTGCTTGTTGACCGTGATGAGGTGTTGACTGAAGAAGTGGCAGCCAAGATTCTCGAGAGCGGCACAAGCGTGATTCTGCTTCACAAAGAGGATGTGAACACAAGTGATTACCAAATCATTTTCAACACCCTCAGCAAAGACACGTGTAGCACCGAGAAGGAAGCTATCACCTACATCTACCGTCAGATGCGTAACGCTGACCCTGCCGACGACGCTTCGGCACGCGAACTGATTCAAAACCTGTTCTTCAGCGACAAGCGCTACGACTTGGGTGACGTGGGCCGTTTCCGTATCAACAAGAAGCTCGGACTCCATACCGACGCTTCTGTTCGTGTGCTCACCAACGAAGACATTATAGAGATTATCAAGTATCTCATTGGCCTGATCAACAGCAAAACTGATGTAGATGACATCGACCACTTGAGCAACCGTCGTGTTCGCACCGTGGGCGAGCAGCTCTACAACCAGTTTGGCGTGGGCTTGGCGCGTATGGCACGCACCATTCGCGAGCGTATGAATGTGCGCGACAATGAGGTGTTCACTCCTATGGACTTGATCAATGCCAAGACCATTTCCTCGGTGATCAACACCTTCTTCGGCACCAACGCCCTGTCGCAGTTCATGGACCAGACCAACCCACTTGCCGAAATCACCCACAAGCGCCGTATGTCGGCACTCGGCCCTGGTGGTCTGTCGCGTGAGCGTGCAGGCTTCGAGGTGCGCGACGTGCACTACACACACTATGGCCGTCTGTGCCCAATTGAGACCCCTGAAGGTCCTAACATCGGTTTGATTTCGTCGCTCTGTATCTACGCCAAAATCAACAAGCTCGGCTTTATCGAGACCCCTTACCGCAAGGTTAAAGACTCGAAGGTGGATATGAACAACGACGACATCGTGTATCTCACCGCAGAAAGCGAGGAAGGCAAGATTATCGCTCAGGGCAACGCCCCATTGAACGACGACGGCACCTTCGTGCGCAACAAAGTGAAGGCACGCCTTGAGGCCGACTTCCCTGTGGTGACTCCCGACCAGGTGGAACTGATGGACGTGTCGCCACAACAGATTGCTTCTGTGGCAGCCGCCATGATTCCATTCCTCGAGCACGACGATGCTAACCGTGCCTTGATGGGTGCCAACATGATGCGCCAGGCAGTGCCACTGCTGCGCAGCGAGGCTCCTATTGTGGGCACCGGCATTGAAGAGCGCTTGGCTTACGACAGCCGCACTCAAATCCAGGCCGCAGGTGCAGGCGTGATTGAATATGTGGACGCCGACGTGATCCGTATCCGCTACGACCAGACCGAAGAAGAAGCATTCGTCAGCTTCGACGAGCCTGTGGTGGAATACCGCTTGCCAAAATTCCGCAAGACCAACCAAAGCACCACCATCGACCTTCGCCCAATCTGTGAGCGCGGTCAGCGTGTGAACAAGGGCGACATTCTCACAGAGGGTTACTCCACCGAGAATGGCGAACTCGCTCTCGGACGCAACCTGAAGGTGGCTTACATGCCTTGGAAGGGCTACAACTACGAGGACGCTATCGTGCTCAACGAGCGTGTGGTGCGTGAGGATATCCTTACCAGTGTGCACGTGGACGAGTACACCCTCGAAGTGCGCGAAACCAAACGCGGTATGGAGGAACTCACCAACGACATACCTAACGTGAGCGAGGACGCTACCAAGGACCTCGGCGAGCGCGGTATTATCCGTGTGGGTGCTCATATCCGCCCCGGCGACATCATGATTGGTAAAATCACTCCAAAGGGCGAGAGCGACCCAACTCCAGAAGAGAAGTTGCTCCGCGCCATCTTTGGCGACAAGGCCGGTGACGTGAAAGACGCCTCGCTGAAGGCCAACCCATCGCTCAAGGGCGTGGTGATTGGCACCCGTCTGTTCACCCGTGCCATGAAGAAGCGCACCCGCACCCGCGGTGGCGACCCAGAGCTGGAGAAGATGGACGCAGAGTCGCAGGCAAAGCAAGACGAGCTGAAGGCACAACTCATCGACAAGCTCCTCACCCTCACCAAGGGCAAGACCTCGGAGGGCGTGATGGACTATGTTGACACCGATATTATTCCTGCTGGCAGCCCATTCGCAAAATCCACCCTCGAAGGCATCGACTACGAGTCGGTGAACTTGAGCAAGTGGACGGCTGATGTGCACACCAACGACTTGATCCGCGCCTGCGTGATGAACTACTTGCGCAAGAGCAAGGCCATCGAGACCGAACTGCGCCGCAAGAAATTCGACTACCAGATTGGCGACGAGCTTCCATCGGGCATTATGCAGATGGCTAAGGTGTATGTGGCCAAGAAGCGTAAGATTGGCGTAGGTGATAAGATGGCAGGTCGCCACGGTAACAAGGGTATCGTGTCGCGTGTGGTTCGCCAGGAAGACATGCCATTCCTTGCCGACGGCACGCCAGTTGACTTGGTGCTTAACCCACTGGGTGTGCCATCGCGTATGAACCTCGGCCAGATCTTTGAGGCTGTGCTCGGCTGGGCAGGCCGCGAATTGGGCGTGAAATTTGCCACCCCAATCTTCGACGGCGCACAGCTTGACGACCTCGACGCATGGACCGACAAGGCCGGACTTCCACGAAGCGGCAGCACACAGCTCTACGACGGCGCTACCGGTGAGCCATTCGACCAGAAGGCCACTGTGGGTGTGACCTACTTCTTGAAACTCGGCCACATGGTGGAAGACAAGATGCACGCCCGCTCCATCGGCCCGTACTCACTCATCACCCAGCAGCCACTCGGCGGTAAAGCCCAGTTCGGTGGTCAGCGTTTCGGTGAAATGGAAGTTTGGGCAATCGAGGCCTTCGGCGCATCTCACGTGCTTCAGGAAATCCTCACCGTCAAGAGTGACGATGTGGTGGGCCGCAGCAAGGCCTACGAAGCCATCGTCAAAGGCGATCCAATGCCCACTCCCGGTATTCCAGAGTCACTCAATGTGCTCCTGCACGAATTGCGTGGCTTGTGCTTAAGTGTGAAACTTGAATAATAACGTCTCTCATAACAAATCATCATAATGGCTTTTAGAAAAGACAATAAGATAAAGAGTAACTTTTCGAAGATTTCGATTAGCCTCGCTTCTCCTGATGAGATTCTGGAGAACTCATACGGTGAAGTGACCAAGCCTGAGACCATCAACTACCGTACGTACAAGCCTGAACGCGACGGTCTGTTCTGCGAGCGCATCTTCGGCCCTGTAAAGGACTATGAGTGCCACTGCGGAAAGTACAAGCGCATTCGCTACAAGGGCATCGTGTGCGACAGGTGCGGTGTGGAGGTAACAGAGAAGAAGGTGCGCCGCGAACGCAGCGGCCACATTCAGCTCGTGGTGCCAGTGGCCCACATCTGGTATTTCCGCTCGCTGCCTAACAAGATTGGCTATCTGCTCGGCGTGGCTACCAAGAAACTCGATGCAGTTATCTACTATGAGCGTTACATTGTAATCAAGCCGGGCGAAGGTCTGGTATTGAACGATAAGGAAGTGCAGAAGCTCGACCTGCTCACCGAAGACGAGTACTTGAGCATTCGCGCCACACTTCCAAAGGACAACGACCTGCTTGACGACAACGACCCAAAGAAGTTCGTGGCCAAAATGGGCGCAGAGGCCGTTTACGACCTGCTTTGCGACCTCGACCTCGACTCCCTGTCGTATCAGCTTCGCGACCAGGCCAGCAAGGAGAACTCACAGCAACGCAAAACCGAGGCCCTCAAGCGCCTGCAGGTGGTGGAGTCGTTCCGCGAAAGCAAGAACCTCAACCGCCCAGAGTGGATGGTGCTCCGTGTGATTCCTGTGATTCCACCCGAACTCCGCCCACTCGTGCCACTCGATGGCGGACGTTTCGCCACCAGCGACCTCAACGACCTCTATCGCCGTGTGATTATCCGCAACAACCGTCTGAAACGCCTTATCGACATCAAGGCGCCAGAGGTGATTCTCCGCAACGAGAAGCGTATGCTTCAGGAGGCAGTGGATTCATTGCTCGACAATTCACGTAAGAGCAGCGCTGTGAAGAGCGAGTCGAACCGACCACTCAAGTCGCTCAGCGATAGCCTGAAAGGTAAGCAAGGACGTTTCCGTCAGAACCTCCTCGGTAAGCGTGTCGATTATTCCGCACGTTCGGTGATTGTGGTAGGTCCAGAACTGAAGATGGGCGAGTGCGGCATTCCAAAGGATATGGCAGCCGAGCTCTACAAACCATTCGTGATCCGCAAGCTCATTGAGCGTGGCATTGTGAAAACAGTGAAGAGCGCCAAGAAGATTGTAGATCGCAAGGAACCAGTGGTTTGGGACATTCTTGAAAACGTGATGAAGGGCCACCCAGTGCTCCTCAACCGTGCGCCAACACTTCACCGCCTCGGTATCCAGGCATTCCAGCCAAAACTCATCGAGGGCAAGGCAATCCAGCTCCACCCACTCGCATGTACGGCATTCAACGCCGACTTCGATGGCGACCAGATGGCTGTGCACCTTCCATTAGGCAACGAAGCCGTGGTGGAGGCACAGATGCTGATGCTCGAGCCACACAATATTCTTAACCCTGCCAATGGTGAGCCTATCACCGTGCCATCGCAGGATATGGTGCTTGGTTTGTACTACATCACCAAGCTCCGCAAGGGCGACAAGGGCGAAGGACTCGTGTTCTATAGCGCCGAAGAGGCACAGATTGCCTTCAACGAGGGTAAAGTGTCGATGAACGCTATTGTGTCGATTCGCGTAGAGGAGCCCGATGAAAACGGCAACCCCGTGTCGCGCATCGTGACCGACACCTGCCTTGGCCGTATCCTCTTCAACAACTTCGTGCCTTACGAAATGGGCTATATCAATGAGCTCGTGTCGAAGAAGAGCTTGAAGAAGATTATCACCGCCGTGATTCGCAAGTGCGGTGTGCCACGTTCTGCAAAGTTCCTCGACGATGTGAAGAACATGGGCTACTATATGGCATTCAAGGGCGGCCTGTCGTTCAACCTCAACGATGTGCTTGTGCCTGCTGAAAAGGCCGACATCATCAAGGAGGGCGACGAGCAGGTGGAAGAAGTGATGGCCAACTACAACATGGGCTTCATCACCAACAACGAGCGCTACAATCAGGTGATTGACATCTGGACCAACGTGAACAACCGCCTGACCAATTTGCTGATTGAGCAGATTTCAGCCGACCAGCAGGGGTTCAACTCAGTGTATATGATGCTCGACTCTGGCGCCCGTGGTTCGCGCGACCAGATTCGTCAGCTCTCCGGTATGCGTGGTTTGATGGCCAAGCCACAGAAATCAGGTGTGGAAGGCGGTCAGCAGACCATTGAGAACCCAATTCTCGCCAACTTTAAGGAAGGCTTGAGCGTGCTGGAATACTTCATCTCCACCCACGGTGCCCGTAAGGGTCTGGCCGATACCGCACTGAAGACCGCCGATGCCGGTTATCTGACTCGTCGTCTGGTGGATGTGGCCCACGATGTGGTAATCGCAGAGCAGGACTGCGGCACACTCCGTGGCTTGATTTGCCGTGAAGTGAAGAAGAACGACAACGTGGTGGCCACCCTCGGCTCACGTATCGTAGGCCGTGTGTCGGTTCACGATATCATCGACCCAACCACCAAGAATGTGATAGTGAAGAGCGGTGAGGAAATCGACGACAAAGCCGCCAACCTCATCAACGAGCTTCCTATCGAATATGTGGAAATCCGCTCTGTGCTCACCTGCGAGGCCAAGCACGGTGTGTGCGCCAAGTGCTACGGCCGTAACCTTGCCACTCACCGCATGGTGCAGAAGGGCGAGGCTGTGGGCGTGATTGCAGCACAGTCTATTGGTGAGCCTGGTACGCAGCTTACACTCCGTACATTCCACGTCGGTGGTGTGGCAAGCAACATTGCCGCCGTAAGTAACCTCGTGTCGAAATACGATGGCCGTCTGGAAATCGACGAACTGCGCACCATCAAGGACAAGGATGGCGTAGATGTGGTGATTGGCCGTATGGCAGAACTCAAGATTCTTGACAAGAACACCGACATGGTGCTCACCACAGCCAATATCCCTTACGGTTCTAAACTGTTCTTCAAGTCGGGCGACGAAGTGAAGAAGGGCGACATCATCAACACTTGGGACCCATTCAACGCCGTGATCGTGAGCGAAGTGGAAGGTACTCTCAAATTCAACAACCTTGTGGAGGGCGTGACCTACCGCGTGGAGGTGGACGAGACTTCTGGCAACAGCGAGAAGATTATCATCGAATCCAAAGACCGCACCAAGATTCCTGAAGCTATGTTCATCGATGAAAAGGGAGAGGTGATGAAGACCTACTCTCTGCCTGTGGGTGCACACCTGATGGCTGATGAAGGCGAGAAACTGAGCGCTGGTGAAGTGTTCGTGAAGATACCTCGCTCATCGGGCGGTGGCGCTGGTGATATCACCGGTGGTCTGCCTCGTGTGACCGAGCTCTTTGAAGCGCGCAACCCATCTAACCCTGCCGTGGTGAGCGAAATCGACGGTGTGGTGCAATTGGGTAAAATCAAGCGCGGTAATCGCGAAATCACCGTCACAAGCCGCTTGGGCGAAGAGAAGAAGTATCTCGTGCCACTGTCGAAGCAAATTCTTGTTCAGCAAGACGACTTTGTGCGTGCTGGCACACCACTCTCCGATGGCGCCATCACTCCTTCCGATATTCTTCGCATTATGGGACCTACCGCAGTGCAGGAATATATCGTGAATGAGGTGCAAGATGTGTACCGCTCACAGGGTGTGGGTATCAACGACAAGCACTTTGAGGTGATTGTGCGTCAGATGATGCGTAAGGTCACCATTCTGGAGCCTGGCGACACCCGCTTCCTCGAAATGCAGATTGTGGATAAGCGCGACTTCATGGAAGAGAATGACAGAATCTGGGGCAAGAAAGTGGTGGTAGATGCCGGCGACAGCCAAGATGTGCAGAACGGCCAGATTATTACTGCTCGCAAGCTCCGCGACATCAATTCTGCCCTCAAGCGCCGCGATATGAAGCAAGTGACCGTGCGTGAGGCTTTGCCTGCCACTTCTGAGCAGATTCTGCAAGGTATCACCCGTGCTGCACTCCAGACTTCAAGCTTCATGAGTGCCGCATCATTCCAGGAAACCACCAAGGTGATCAACGAAGCCGCTATCAAGGGCAAGGTTGACTATCTGGAAGGTATGAAGGAGAACGTGATTTGCGGTCACCTCATTCCAGCCGGTACTGGCTTGCGTGAATGGCAGTCGATTGTGGTGGGCGACAAGGACGATTTTGCACGTGCCGGAGCCACCGATGCTCTTGCTGAAGAACTCGCCGGTCAATCGGAATTTCTTAAATAAGCAGAATAATTCACTCTAAATACAAATCGCTTGGAAGCCTTCCGCTTTCAAGCGATTTTTTTATTCTCGCCAGCCTCATTCGTGCCACAAATTTTATAGGTTCGCCCGGTGGGCGTGAATTTGCCAAGTGAGCCGCGCAGAATCTCATTGGTGCGGAATCCGTAAGCACTCCATTTTATGTGCGAACACACGAGCCGTGTGTCCGCACAGACCGAATTACATGGGTTTGTGTGGTGGAGCGAAGTTGATTTCTACAAGGCTGTAATGTATGAAGAATTACATGACTTTATCGGGTGGGGGAGGCACGCACGGCTCTTTCATTTAAAGTAGAAGAAATGATATATTGCCCCTTACCCGATTCATTGCGAATCGGGTATTTTTTTATTTCTGTATGTCAAATAGTTATGCTTTTATCAAAATCTATTTTTTGTCATTTTTGGCGAAGA
>JBNMJK010000062.1:0-13369 GCA_050873765.1 Sodaliphilus sp. | reverse complement strand
GTTGATGTAGCGGAACTGTGCGAAATCCACCTTCTTGCCCTCCTTGTTGAGCTCCTCGTAGGCGGTGTAGATGTGGCCATAGGTGCCTCCCCAGCCCACGATAATGGTGTCGGCAGCGCCATCGCACTCGCTCTTCACTTCAAGCAGAGGAATGTGGTTGGCCACATTGGCCACCTTCTGTGCGCGCGCCTTCACCATGCGCGCATGGTTTTCGGGGTTGTTGCTCAGCACGCCAGTCTCGTAGTCTTTTTCCAGACCGCCGATGCGGTGCTCAAATCCTTCGGTGCCAGGAATAGCCCAGTAGCGCACGAGTTCCTCATTGCGCATATAGGGTTTCCATTTGTCCTTCATGTCTTCCGTCACGAAGTTGGGCTTGATTTCAGGATACTCATCGTTTTCGGGCACACGCCATGCGCTTGAGCCGTTGGCGATAAAGGCGTCGGTGAGCAGAATCACCGGGGTCATGTGCTCGATGGCTATGCGTGCAGCCTCAAATGCCATCTTAAAGCAGTCGGTGGGCGAGAGTGCGCTTACCACCACGAGCGGACATTCACCGCTGCGTCCGTAGAGCGCCTGGTTGAGGTCGGTTTGCTCAGTCTTGGTGGGGAGGCCGGTTGATGGGCCGCCACGCTGCACGTCGATCACCACGAGTGGAAGCTCGGCCATCACAGCCAGGCCAATGGCCTCGCTCTTCAGCGCCAGGCCTGGGCCAGAGGTGCTGGTGACGGCAAGGTTGCCGGCGAAACTTGCGCCAATGGCGGAGCAGACGCCTGCTATCTCATCTTCCATCTGAATGGCTTTCACGCCAAGGTCGCGGCGCTTGGCCAGCTCATGGAGAATGTCGGTGGCAGGGGTGATGGGGTAGCTGCCGAGAAACAGAGGACGGCCACTCTTTTCACTTGCCATGATAAGGCCCCATGCGGTGGCCTTGTTGCCATTCACGTCGGTGTAAATGCCTGGGCGAAGGTCTTCGGTTTCGATACGGTAGGTGGAAACCGAAGCGTGGATATTGTGTCCGTAGTCGAATCCGCCGCGCACCACCTTGGCGTTGGCCTCATAGATGGCGGGCTTTTTGGCGAATTTGTGCTCGAGGAAATGGAGTGCGCCGTCGATTGGTGTGTTGAACAACCAGCAAACCAGACCGAGGGCGAACATATTGCGGCACTTCATCTGGCTCTTGAAGTCCATGCCACTGTCGGCAAGGGCAGCCTTCACCATCGAAGTCATCGGCACTTCCACCACTTGAGCTTTCAAGCCAATTTCGGTGTAAGGGTCGTCGGTCTTAAAGAGCGCCTTGTCGAGGTCGGCCTTTTTAAAGGAGTCGATATCCACAATGGCCACACCGTTGGGTTTGAGGAATTTGGCGTTTTGCTTCAGAGCCGCGGGGTTCATGGAAATCAGCACGTCACATTCGTCACCAGGGGTGTGAACACCGAGACCCACATGCACTTGGAATCCCGAAACGCCATTGAGTGAACCTTGTGGTGCACGCACTTCGGCTGGATAGTCGGGGAAGGTGGAAATCTGGTCGCCACGTTCTGCCGACACATTACTGAAAATGTTGCCAGCCAGCTGCATTCCGTCGCCAGAGTCGCCAGAGAAGCGCACTACGATGCTTTGACGGAAAAGAATGTTGGTTTTGTCTAACATTGCTGTTGATTTGTAGTTGTTGTTTGTGCCCATGCCTCACAGGCTACTGTAAACTGATGCTGAGGAGCACTATATACTCCACCTGGTAGAGAGTTCTGTCGTGTCTGCGGAGCAGGGCGTGATATGTATATATTATGTTATAATAATGTTAATAGTCGCGTGTTTTGCCAGAGAGGGGCATAGTCGCCTTGGCTGTTTAAGTTTGCTCACAAAGGCAAGCGCCATCTGGCTGAGGCCTGCTTTGAAGATGCGGCTTGCGCCTTTCTTCATAACCCCACGCAAAGTTAATGCTTTCACTCACAATAAAAAAATTTAACGCCATTAGTTTGCCAAAAAAGGTGCGATTGGCTATATTTGGCACATATTTTGCTGATAACACACAATAAAATATGCACATCTCCGCTTGCCTTTCACGGCACGGAGGCGTGATTTAATAAATTAACACCCTTACAGTTATGACCTATTCAGGCAAACGGCTTTACAAGTCGAGATCAGAGAAGATGATAGCAGGCGTGCTGGGCGGCATAGCCGAGTATTTTAATATCGACCCTACGCTGGTGCGGCTGGGCTATGTGCTACTCACGCTGTTTTCCGCCGCTTTTCCTGGGCTAATCGGCTATATCATCATGTGGATTGTGATTCCAGAAAGTCCTGCGGGCGGACCTTACAACGGTTCGGCACGTCAGCCACGGTATTAGTATTTTTTTTGAAGAAAGAGAGGGGAGGGGCGCTGTGTCAGAAGTCAAGCCCCGAAGCTATGGCTTTCACACAGTGGCTCTCACGCTGATCCTCTGGTGGAAGCTGCATATAATTGCCATAGAGAATGGTGAGGTATTCATCGTAGGCGACTGGCGCATCGTAGAGCTGGCCTTCAAACTCCACTTTCACCACCTTGTCGAAGATGTGGCGAGGAAAAATGTTGTGGAGCGCGGTGGGCATGTGTGCCACATATTTTGCGCCGTCGAAAGGCACGCCGCGGCTGCACCAGTCGGTGAGCAGCGCAAAAGTGTGTGTGCCAATCATTTTGCACACACGCCATTTCCATGGCTTGTTGCCCGGAGGACACTGCTTAAACGAGGCCGATGCCCGGCAAAGATTGAAATACCGCGCCATCTTCTTCTGTAGGGTGGGGGCGGTGCTGGCAGCTCCGTCGAGCGGAAAAATGTCAACCCACAGCCCATTGCCGGCAAAGTCGTCGAGGTTCTCCTCCACCAGCCTTGTTGAAAGGTCCACCACCTTGGCATAGTGGTAGGGGTAGCCTTTCGCCTTAGGCGTGAGTGCCACGAAGCGGCGGTCGGGATTGCGGAGCATCAGCTTCAATAGCCGCTCATAGTCGGCACGGGGCATGGATATGTCAATGTCATCGTCCCACGGTATGAAACCCTTGTGGCGGATAGCCCCCAATAGCGAGCCGTAGCTCAAATAGTAACGCAGGCCATGCTCTTGGCACACGCCCACTATATAGTTGAGAATCTCCACTTCTTTGGCCTTAACCTGCTTTGCCGTCAGTAATTCCATTGTTCGTTAATTTTAAGCAAAGGTACAAAAAAAAACTTACCGCTTGAATAAAGTTTGTGGGAGGGCAAAAAAAAGTGTAATTTTGTAGAAAGTCCACCATATATTCGTTGTGTAAATCTCACAAGTGGGCACGCATTTATGCGCGAAAAGCATTTGTTTATAAATTAAGGAATAATTAAAATTTAAGTTATCGATTATGAGTAATTTGGTATCGGATCGCATTCAGGCGCTCTCTCCTTCAGCCACTTTGGCTATGTCGCAAAAAAGTCAGGAGCTTAAGGCTCAAGGTGTGGATGTGATTAACCTGTCGGTGGGCGAGCCCGATTTCGCCACCCCCGACCACATTAAGGAAGCCGCCAAGGAGGCTATCGACCACAACTTCAGTTTCTACACACCGGTGCCGGGTTACCTTTCTCTGCGCAAGGCCATCAGCCAGAAGCTGAAAAACGAGAACGGGCTTGACTTTGCCCCTGAGCAGATTGTGGTGGGCAATGGCGCCAAGCATGAACTCACCAATGTGGTGATGAGCCTCGTGAACCCTGGCGAAGAGGTGGTGATTCCCACTCCTGCATGGGTGAGCTATATTCAGATGGTGATTTTGGCAGGCGGAAAGAGTGTGGAGGTGCCTACCACTATGGCACAGAACTTTAAGGTGACTCCAGAGCAACTCGACGCAGCTATCACGCCCAAGACCAAACTCGTGATTCTGTGCTCGCCAAGCAACCCCACGGGCAGCGTATATAGTGAGACCGAACTCCGTGCGCTCGCTGCCGTGATTGGCAAGCACCCGCATGTGATGGTGCTTGCTGATGAAATTTATGAGCATATCAACTACATTGGCGGCAACTTCTCCATTGCGCGGTGCCCGGAACTGGCCGACCGCGTGTGTGTGATCAATGGCGTGTCGAAGGCCTACGCCATGACGGGCTGGCGCATTGGCTATGTGGCTGCGCCCCTATGGCTCGCCAAGGCCGTAAGCAAACTCCAGGGACAATACACCAGTGGAGCGTCGTCGATTGCCCAAAAGGCTGCAGAGGCCGCCTACACAGGTTCGCAGCAGTGTGTGGAGGATATGCGCATGGCTTTTGAACGCCGCCGCGACCTTATCGTGAGCCGCCTGCGCGCCATTCCCGGGCTTGACGTGAATAAGCCCGACGGCGCATTCTATGTGTTCCCCGGTGTCACTTCCTTCTTTGGAAAGAAGTGTGGCGACGTTACGATTACCGACGCCAACGACCTGGCCATGTATCTGCTCAACGAGGCCCATGTGGCCACAGTGAGCGGCGATGCCTTCTCTTGCCCTGGGCACATTCGCTTAAGCTACGCCACCAGCGATGAGAACATTGTGGAAGCCACCACACGCATCGCGGCCGCGCTCGCAAAATTGCAGTAGCAGCCACGGCCCCGAAAAAAAACAAGGCGGCAGCAGCGTGCTATATCCACGCTGCTGCCGCCCTTATTTTTTATCACTGTGGCAATTCACCTCACATGGTGATGCTGCTGATATAGTCACGAATATGCGCTTTCAGCTGCTCGCCCTCCACGATGCGGATACGATGAGCCAACCCCAGATAAAATCGTGTGACGCCTGCAAAACCGAAAATGGTGGTCTCTAACCTCCACCTACTGGAGTCTTTGTCGGCGAGAAACAGCCTTTCTCCCACTTTTGGAAACTCTTCCAGACGTTTGGCATCGGGAAACTCCTCATACAGCAGGTTCTTCACATAATTGTCGAATTCAAGCACCACCTTAGATCCTTTTTGATTTTCCGACTCCATAATGTGGAAAATGTCGGTTCGGGGATTGGTTAGGTGCCGAGCCTCGTTTTTCCAGTTTTTGTCAGCTACAGCCACCTTGTAGAATCGATTTATCTTAAACTCTCGGTTGCTGTTCTTGTTGATGTCAAATGCCACGATGGCGTTGATAGAAGGCTTAAAACAATATGGCTCCACCAGGCGGTCGGAAGTGCCGTTGCTTGATTCATAGCCATATAGTGTGGCGCATTTCTTTTGAGCAATGGCCGTGCGGATAACTTGAATTTTTTGCATGTCGAGGCAGTTGTCTTTTGTGCGACGCTCAAGTAGCCGTGATTTAAGCAAGTCGCTCATTTTTACGGTTCTTCCCGACTTTCTGAGATAAGATTTGGCCTCGTCGGCACTCCATTCAAGGCCATCGGTGAACTCCACCACACCATATTCGTAAGGAAGGATGTGGATACGCAGAATTTTTTCGCCACACTTTTCGCTTGTTTCGATATGTGTTGAAACCAATAGGCCTGTGATGTCGCGGCCGCACTCTGGCCCGTCGGCATCTTTGAAAGCGCTTTCTATCGCATTTTCAATGAAAAGGCGATACTTGTCGATACTCTCTTCCGTGATTCGCTTGTCTTTGTAAAGCTGCTTAAGGTCATCGCCCACGCCCACAGCCTCGCCGGCATCGTTCACCCCGATATAGAGGTCGCCACCTTTTTCACTGTTGAGAAAGCCACATACGGCGTTCAGAATGTTTTTCATCTGACGCTTGAGATTGGGCATATCGGTTCGGCTGGGGTCGAACACCACAGATGATTTAAATTCTTTCGTGTCGTCTTCTTCGCCATATTCCGATTCCTCATCGATGATAGATTCGTATTCATCGTCCACAAAAAGGTTTTTTGTGATGGCTTGCTTGATGGCGTCGATTTCTCGGAGTGGAATCACGCCATTGAGGGTGTGCGATGCCTCTACCAGCTTTTGAATGTTGCTGATGCAGCTTTCTTTTGCGTATTTTTGCTCTGGTAGCTTTTGCATCTTCTGCAGTTCAAAGTCGTAGTTGTGAAGCGTGTTGATAATAAGTAGCTTTTCTTTCACCTCGGCTATGTCGGCAAAATCCTCGGCGGCGGTGACCGAGAAATCTGTCTTGAATTTAGAGCCATGGGCAAACTCTACCAGTGCCGTCAGGTATTTGAGTTCAAAGCGCAGAAACTCTGCATTGGAGGCGTCGGCTATGAGTGTGCAGAGCGTGTTGGCCAAACTCAATTTGAGGTGGCGCTGGCGGGTTTCTTGTGCATGCTTGGCATCGTGATAAAGCGCCGATATGCAGTGGCGAATGGTGCTTGGCGGTATTTCCTCCATCTCCTCATCGGCTATGGTGCAAGGTTTTGTGGTCCATTGTAGAAATTCAGTTAGGAAATTTTTATGAGCCGAGGCCTTGAACTCATCCACATCGTATTCTTCGGTATTGATATTATCGCTATATAGTCCGTTGATTACCCAGTTTTTCCCATCTTTTTTATTCTCCTGCACCACCACATATTCAAAAGCCTCGAAAATGTCTTCTTCTGGCACATATTCCTTATCCATAACATTGAGCGTGAGCCCGTTCTCTGTGAGCCACCTATGCCCAACGGAATATCTGTCGTAGCACAGGGCAAGCATCTCACTGCCTTTTGAGCGCTCCGCGAGCTGCTGGTAAAAGTTTGCCATCACATTTCTCAAAAGGAACGGGAAGTGCGGGTTATCTTGCACTTCCACCATGAGCAGCACCTCCTTTCCGGTATAGTATTTTTCGGCAAAAAAATCAACAATACACTGGCGGTCGATACCCAGCACCACCTTGTCGATAAACACTTGTCCTTTAATGGCTTCGTACTTAGGGTCGATGGTTTCCGCGTTGATAGTGTTGTTGTTTGCCTTGATGATCTTCACGCACACCACGTCGCCCACCCCATAGCCTCGCTTTTTTGTGCTTGTGGCAGAAGGACGCACGCTTTCCATTTGGCGTATGGTGCTCCAATAAGCCTTGTCGGTTTTCATGATGTTTGTTGAAGCCTGATTCGACAGTCTGTCGGTGGCACTACCAGCAACGTATAGCCACGAGCAAGGCGATGGTAAAATTTTTTCAAGACTCTTGTGCTGCAGGCAATCCTTTAAATTGAGGGCAGCTATTTTTGAGTCTTCGCCGTCCACGATTAGGCATCCTTTATTTTGATAAAATAGTGGCGTGCCGGTATCAGCCTTCTTGAGCGTGGTGTTGGCTATTTTGGTGGCAAGCACCTGAGGGTAGAAGCTGTTGGGGTATTTGATGTCGGACCATGTGACCTCGAGCTTGTAGATTTCCACATTTTTAAGGCTACACAAGCACAGCTCCGTCAACTTCTCACTTATTTCTGCCGAATGTAGCTGTCCGGTAGTGGCTAAAAGGTTACACAGAGCGGCAAAAGTTTCCATATCCGACAAATTGTTTTCTTGACACACAATGAGATGTGCCACCATCAATTTAATGTATTTGTGGCAATCGGCATCAGATATTGAAGCGTGATAGAGAGGCTGAGAGGCGATAGCGTCGGATATATCTACCACCCTGTCACGGAGAGCGCTAATAGTCAGCTTATAATCGTTGCTTTTCCGGTCATCTGCACTTGAGCACCTCGACAGGTAAGTGATTAAGGCCTCCAAATTTTCATCGATATACTCTTTTTTCACTTGTAGCCAAAAATTGGAAGAGGAATAGTGGTCTGAATTCATTTTAAAATAGATTTTTTAGATGTTCATGTTAAAAAAGTATGCATCAAACAGATGTAGCAATAACCATGCCAATTTTTGATCCACAAAAAAAAACAAAAGATTAGAAAAAGCCGCTTTTTGATTGTGAGGCCTTGAAATGCTTTTGCTTTATGGCGGAATAGATGTAAAACGCAATAATTTAGGCAACTATTTCCACAATCTTTCGTGATTGTCAATGAATATTTTTACCTTTGTAAACGCAGCCAAGCCTTCAAACGCTTATGCAAGTGGCAGAAGCGCTTGACGTGGATGTGCGCTCGCTCATCGTGCAGACAAAGAAAAGCCAAATAGAGATAGAAGCGGAAAAACTCCTCAATATCTCAGCGAGCAAGTAAATCAAAGGGGTCAAATTCGCCCCCTTTGAGAAGATGCAGAATAGTTTGTTTCATGGATTTATGTAGAATTTAAGTTGTATCTGAATGGCAATTGCTGTATAATCCAAATTTTAACCCCATCGAATTCAAGGGGGTGGAAATAAGCAGGAACTATTGAAATAAAGAAGATTATGACAACAAAGGAAATAGACGAAAAATCGTTGGATAATGCCCACCGCCTCTACGAGTCGGGGGATATAAGCAAAATACCAGTCGGCACTACGGCAGGACTTCAGCAGATTCACCATTATCTGTTTGATGGCTTGTATCCTTTTGCCGGCGTTGTTCGCGACAAGAACATAGCCAAAGGAGGATTCCGCTTTGCGAATAGCCTCTACCTTGAAGCCGCCCTTTCTGCTGTGGAGAAGATGCCCGAAGACTCCTTTGAGCATATCATAGAGAAGTATGTTGAGATGAACGTATGCCATCCTTTCATGGAAGGCAACGGTCGCTCCACACGCATCTGGCTCGACATGATGCTCAAACGCTCTCTCGGCAAAGTGGTCAATTGGCAATATGTGGACAAAGACCAATATCTCTCTGCCATGGAACGCTCACCCATCAACGACCTCGAGCTGCGATATCTCCTCTCGCAGCACCTCACGTCCGACACAGAGAACCGCGAAGTGATATTCAAGGGCATAGAGCAGAGCTACTACTATGAAGGCTATGAGAAGTAAAGTTGTCTTCAATTAAATACACGTTTGTCACAAGAAGAATATGATAACAAAAGAAAATCTCAAAAAGGTGCTTTCTTTTCTTGGCTTTGAAAAAGAAGCAGTATGTGAGTTCTATTCCAAAATATATTCAACATGTAGTGTTCATGTAGATTTCTACAATGAGGCCTTAATATATCCAGAAGGTAAAGGTCTTGTTGTTAATGATAAAACGACAAGTAATTTCTCGCACAATGAAAATTTCGTTGTGTTTGAATGTGTGTGCCGCTTGCTGAGCAAAGGTTACCGTCCAGAACACATTGAACTTGAACCTAAATGGCAGCTTGGACGTGATGCGAAAAGCGGTAAGGCGGATATTGTTGTCAAGGACGAAAACGGAAATGCTCTGATTATAATAGAATGTAAAACAGCCGGTACAGAGTATAATAAGGAAGTAAAAAATACGGAAGAATATGGCGGACAGTTGTTTAGTTATTGGCAACAAGAAAATGCAACACGTTGGTTAGCTTTGTATTCATCAGATTGGAAAGATGGTGAAATTGCAGTAAAGTCGAAAGTAATTAATTGCTCCGATGATGCCAATATTGTTAAAATGGCAGATAAGGACAAAGACATTCTTGTCTATCGCAATGCTCATAATGACGAAGAACGTTTTAAGGTTTGGGATGAAACCTACAACAAAGCATGGTTGGACAACATTATTTTTGACGAAGATAGCCAGGCCTATAATATAGGAATACCACCCTTGCGCAAGAACAAACTGCGCGACTTTACTCCAGAGGATAAAATCGTAAATCGTTTTGAGGAAATACTGCGTCACAACAACGTATCAGACAAGGAGAATGCTTTCAATCGCCTTGTCGCACTCTTTATCTGCAAACTTGTGGACGAAATAAAGAAGCAGGACTTTGAGGAAGTAGATTTTCAGTATAAGCAAGGAACTGATACGTATGAATCTCTTCAAGACCGTCTTCAACGCCTTCATACGCAAGGCATGGAAGAGTTTATGAAGGAGAAAATTTTCTATGTAGCAGCAGATTATGCAGAACGCCTGTTCTTGCAATATACTGGCAAAAAGCGTAAGCAAGCGATTGAAGACTTGAATAACACAATCCGTATATTGAAGTTCTATTCAAACAACGATTTTGCTTTCAAGGATGTTCACAATGAAGAGCTGTTCTTTCAGAATGGTAAGATCTTGGTTGAGGTAGTACAGCTATTTCAGCCCTACCGCATTGTATATCCATGCAAGCACCAATTTCTCGGAGATTTGTTCGAACAACTTCTTAACAAGGGTTTCAAACAAAATGAGGGACAATTCTTTACGCCTACGCCTATAACTCGCTTTATTTGGGATTCTCTTCCTATACAGACGTATATTTCAGAGCATGGGTTGCCTAATGTGATAGACTACGCATGTGGTGCTGGACATTTTCTGACGGAAGCTATTGAGGCGATAAATGCTGTGCGTAAGGATAATGACAACTCTTGGGTTGAAAAGCATATCTATGGTATAGAGAAAGATTATCGTTTGGCACGTGTATCAAAAATTTCCATGTTTATGAATGGAGCCGGGGGTGCAAACGTAATCTTCGGTGATGGACTTGAAAATTACAAGGATAAAGGTGTTGAAAATGGAACTTTTGATATTCTTGTGGCAAATCCTCCGTATTCAGTCAACGGATTTAAGTCACATCTGAAATTGCGAAACAATGATTTCCGTTTGCTTGATGTCATCACCAACGATGGCAAGGAGATAGAAACGCTTTTTGTAGAACGCATTGCTCAATTACTCCGTCCGCAAGGACTGGCTGCTGTTGTCTTGCCAGCTTCAATCCTCAGCAATTCATCCAGCAGTTATATTGCAGCTCGTGAAGAATTATTGAAGAATTTCTATATCCGTGCTATTGTTAGCTTCGGAAGCAAAACTTTCGGAGCAACAGGTACCAATACGGTAACCTTGTTTCTTGAACGATATAAAGAACCACCTTGTATTGCCAAGCTCACGGAAGATTGCGTTGAAGCCATTATGAGTGGTGACGATATTTCAGAGTTTAAAGACAAACAAATTCTTGCAGATTATCTGCAAATGCAGAATGTTAGTGAAGACACTTATCTTCGCTTCATTCATCGTGGGTTTAATTTGAATGAGCTTTCGTCGAATCAGTATTTCAAGGTATATGTAGATGCTTTTAATGGCATGACAATTACTTTGCCTAAAAAATGTTCGGAAGAAGAGGCAACGCGTATACGTCTGGAAAAGTTTTATGACTTTGCCTTTGATGTGGAGAAAGACAAGTTGTATTATTTTGCGCTTGTACGTGAACAAAGAACATTTGTTATAACCGCTCCGACTGATAACAAAGAACAAAAGTTGTTCTTGGGTTATGATTGGAGTAACAGAAAGGGTGCAGAAGGTATTATCATCAATACACCTGGTGGAAAGTTATATAATCAAAAGGACAGATTTGCTCGTGGTACTCTTGCATGTGCAGTGCGCAATTCTTTTGCAAGAGCTGATACAATATTGTCAGATGATTTGATGAAGTATGTCGGTTATCATTGGTTTAAAGATATGTTTGATTGGTCTCGATCTATTTTTGATAAGGGGATACGAACTATAGTTCAGAAAACAACTCTGAAAATAAAAAGCAAATATGAAATAAAGTATTTGGAAAATTTATGCAATGCTATAAATCCATCTAAAGCGGAAGTTAAAAATATTTCAGATGATACGTTAGTCTCTTTTATTGAGATGTCTTCATTGAGTAATGATGGCCATATTGAAAAAATGGAGGATAGACGAATTTGTGATGTTTATAAAGGTGGCTATACATATTTTAAAGAGGGGGATATTATTATTGCAAAGATAACTCCATGTATGGAAAATGGCAAATGTGCGCTTGTAACAGGGCTTACAAATGGTATAGGCTTTGGCAGTTCTGAATATCATGTGATACGGACTGATGAAAATAGAATTCTGTCAAAATATGTATTTATATATTTGAATAGAGATGAAATCAGAAACGTTGCAGCTTTAAATATGACAGGAGCAAGTGGACATAGAAGAGTTCCCGTTGATTTTTATAAAGAACTACCAATACCTGTTCCACCTATCGAAATTCAAAAGCAAATTATCGCAGAATGTGAGGCTATAGATATGGAGTATAATACAAGCCGAATGACTATTGAAAATTACCGACAAAAGATTGGCGAAGTGCTTGATAATCTTGAAGTTATAGCTAAAAATAAAATGGGGGGGTAAAAATGCTTAAACAGATTTGCTCTTACTCTAATGAGCGTATAAGTATGAGCGACATATCTGTTGCTGATTATATTAGTACCGATAACCTTTTGCAGAACTGCGAGGGAGTAAAGCCATATGATGGCGAACCGAATATAAATTCAGCGGTTAGGTATAAAAAAGGTGATATTCTGCTATCAAATATTCGCCCGTATCTGAAGAAGATTTGGCTTGCAGACAAAGATGGTGGTTGTAGTCCTGATGTCTTAGTCATAAGACTTGACTCTCGTGAATATATGCCTGAATATGTTTACTATGTTATGGCTCGTCAACAATTCTTCGATTTTGTGATGACAGATATAAAGGGCATGAAAATGCCGAGAGGTAATAAAGACAATATTATGCGATACGAAATTCCTTCAGTATCTCTTGTTGAGCAGCAGCTATTAGTAGATAAAATTCATGAATACAAAAAGCATATAGATTCGGCTCAAGAGATAATGAGAGGTTGCGCAAATCGTAAAAGAGCCGTGATTGAGCATTACTTGAGTTAAATTGTAGTTGAACGAATTATAGACAATAATGGCAGATAATAACAAACAATTGTACCTCGACTTCGAAGCCTATGAGCGTGTGGCGGAGCCACATAAACGCGAGAGGGCTTCGGCATGGCACACAGCAATCGGTCTGCAAGATGTAGATGGACTGAAGACTTCTGATTCCGCAATGCCCTTGTTCGTGCGAATTATCATAATCCGTCAAAAGGCATTGAACCCAACAAGTCATTTCTCGTTAAGTTTTTCCGCAACTTGATGTTGGGGGAACATATCGAATTGAAGAACCGCTATATGTTGATAGGATATAGAAGTGCGGATGACACCCATACAAGTACCCATACAAGTGTGAACGATTTCGCATCAACATTATCAGAAAACGTCAAGCGGTTAGTTGTTGTGATTGGTTCAGAAGAAAAGAGCGTAAGGGAAATGATGGAGGCTTGGGGTTAAAGAACCGCCCTAATTTCATTGAATATTCTCTTACTCCAGCCATTGCTGAAGGTTTGGTAAGAATGAAATATCCAGACTCTCCCCGTCATCCTCGACAGAAGTACCTGCTGACCGTGAATGGATTGGCAGTATATGATGAATGCTTTCAATAGTTGCTTCTTGGCCTCTGTATGAGCAATCATTGCCCACCACCCCAATCGGCGGCAATCATTTGCCCACGCAGATTTTCAACACATCTGATTATCAGTGTTTTACGTATTAAAAGGACGATAGTTGAGCCGTTGTCCTTTTGAAAACATTTTAGCTTGATTATCAGCTATTTGTCTAAGTTTTGCTTTCTCTTCTTTTCATTTTG
>JBNMJK010000061.1:0-13414 GCA_050873765.1 Sodaliphilus sp. | reverse complement strand
GGTAGTAGAACATCGGCAACGACAGCACCAAGCCAAACACGGTGCCCCACATCGTGGCGTTGGCCAAGCGCTTGAGCTTCGACAGCCCCTGAAGCACAGCCTGCTCGCCATTAGTGAGCGCCATAAACAGCAGTGCCACCGACAATGCCACAAAGCCCCATATATGAGTGGAATCGCCAAAGGTGAAGCGGCTCAGCACCGGGGCGAGCACAATGGTGATGACAGCACCTGCCAGGCCCAGCCACCACGACCAGCGCCGCACAGCGGTGATGACGCGCGACACATGGCCTTTCTCCGCCACATTCTCGGCAGCCTGCGAAATGTCGCGCACACTGCTTTGGCGTATGCCTAAATTAGTGGCCGTGCTGAGCATGTCGAGCGCCTGGTTAAACAGGCTGAACAGCCCCACGCCTACCGGCCCTATCCAAAGGGCCACAAGCTTGGTGCGCACAATGGAGCACAAGATGCCCACCATCTGAACACCTCCAAAAATACCCATCGCCTTCATGGCCATACGGGAAATGGAATTGCGGCCTGCCATACGCTGTTGTTGCTCTATTATTTAATAAAAAGATGAATGTTATTTTTAAAGCGTTATCTTATAGGTGTTATACACAATGCCCCTGCCGCCCAAGCGCGACTTCTGCTGCACAAGTCCCTCGTTGAGCCACCTGCCATGGTCTTCATTGGAAATGCCAAAGTCGAAATAGACATATCCGCGCTCCTTGGCGTCGTCGATAAGGCGACGAAAGAGCAGAGCCAATGCTTTCACAGTGCGCCCTTCCGCGTTGGAGGCTATGTACTGGCTGTGTGCCACGGTGTGGGTGTAGAACATCACCACACCTGCCACGATGCGTCCGTTCACGGTGGCGGTGTAGAGCTTAATTTGCTCGGGGAAACGGCTATGCAGCAATTCTATCTCCTCCACGGTGTGCACAGGCTTAGTGGCGTGCCTGTCGGCAAGCACCTCCTCCAGCACATGCCAGTAGCCCCTCCAGTCGGCGCTTTCCGCCACTTGCACTTGGGCTTTAAGAGCCACGTTCACGCTGCGCTTGTTGCCACGGTCGAAAGCCAATGGATCAGACAGCAGCACCGAAGTGGAAATATTGCACTCAGTGAGAGAGGCCCCGGCACGGAAAAGCGCATACAAGTCCTCCTCTGAAGGGTAGCGGTGATAGATATGAGGCACCGGTTTATACACCACAGCCTCCATGCCCTCTTGCCTGAGATAGGCGAGCGCGCTCTGCATCACCTCCATCATCAGGGTGGCGTCGAAGTGCTTGAGCTGATGAAGCCAGCCGCCATAAGTGAGCCCTTGATGGCTATAGAGCGTGCCGCCCGACACATTGGCCGGCAGCACCGCCAGCAACCGTCCATCGACATAAGCCATCAGCGAATGGTCGGTGAAGCGATGGCTGTGATAGTCCATATAGCCACGCTGATGCAGAAATGTGGCAGTGGTGCAAGAATCCACAAAGTGGTTCCACACAGCCTCTTGCTCAGGAGTGTATTTTTTGATTTCAATCATTGCCTATTGCGCTGAAAACAGGTTGAGCAGACTGGTGCCAGGAATTCGTGTATAGTTGGAAGGAATTTTCGTGTCGATCACCACATCTTCATTCCAAGTGTAACCGCTGTAGTCGAATGCAAGCGACATTGGCGACTTGCCAATCTTCGTGGCCACCTTCACTTTTGTGGCAATGTAGCCGGCAAGCGACGTTTTCACATCGGAATAGTCCACCGAATAGGTGGCCACCTTGGTGCCTGTCACCACGGGCATCACCTCCAACGACTTGATATGGTAATTCTTGTCGAACTTAAAATCGTATTCAAAGCCCTTGTATTGCTCTTTGGGGCGAATCATGTAGGAGCCGTCCACATTGGCGAGCGTGACCAAACTGGCCATACCGCTATTGAAAGTGCCTTTACCGAGAATGAAAGCGCGCCCTAAAAAAATGTCCTGAAGCGTGTTCACATTCACAGGGATATTTGCAGTGAGCAACTTGGTGTTTTCCAGAATATAGCGCTTGTGCAACTTGTCGATAATCAGCAGCGTGTCGCCGGTGATTACGAGGCGCCCCACCTCCATAATGCCCATCGGACGGATAGAGATGTAGATGCTGCGGCCGCGCTCCATACGCATCTGCATCGACGACGACAGCGTTTTTGATCCGCCCACCGTGATGCTGCCACCGGCCTTCAGCGTGGTCCAGGCGCCAAACGAGTTGGCTATCTTCACAATGTGGCTCACCTGCGAAGCCGACTGCTGCTCGGCGGCCGCCTTCTTCTGCGTGTTAGCGGCAGAAGAAGGAGCCTGAGTCTGAACTGAAGTCTGCTGGTTGCTGGAGGTACTGGCTGCGGTGGTATTCAAGCCACTGCCATTGGCCACAGCCGTCTTTTGTGCGCCACACGACGCCATCATACCCAACATTGCCACCATAGGCAATACATATTTCACCATTTTCATTTTTCCTTTCAATCTATGTAAGTAAATAATAATTAATGCGTTTTATTTTCAGTACCGCTCTGGCTTTCACCTTGCGTGGTGGCGGCAGGCTGGAGTTCTGCAGCAAGTTTCTCAATTTTCTCAAGCAACTGCTTGTTGCCGGCGTCCAGTTCCAGAGCCTTCTTCCACTGTTGCAGTGCTTTTTCCTTATCGCCCGTAGCCAGCAGAATGTCGCCGTAGTGGTCGTAGAGGTCCGACGACGGGTGCTTCTCATTATTGATAGCCATTTCAATGTAGAGCTGCGCCATGGTGTATTCTTTTCGCTTATAGAACACCCAGGCGTAAGTGTCGAGGAAAGTGGCATTCTGAGGCTCCGCCTGAATGGTTTTTGCGCTCATTCGCTCCGCCTTGTCGAGGTCGCGGTTGCACAGGGTGAGGAAATAGGCGTAGTTGTTCATAATGCTCACGTCACCGGGATTCACCTCCAGCGCCTGGTCGTAGAGCGCAAAAGCACTGGTGGTGTCGCCCATTGCGCACTTGGCATCACCCATGCCACCCAAAAACATAGCCCTGTGCTCCACATCGGAACTGTCAACTGCCGCGAGTGCCTTTTCATACACTTCAATGGCCTTGTCGTATTGCTTTATGCTATAGTAGGCAGGAGCAATATAGCCATATAGCTCTATATTTTTGGGGTTCAACTCTATGGCGCGGTCACCGGCAGCAATGGCAGCGGTGTAGTTTTCCGTAATGATGTCGAGCACGAGCAGGCGGTTCCACGCCTGTGCATCGGTGGGGTCGAGGTTCACGGCATAGTCCATCTGTTCAGCCGCTCCCTTCATATCGTCTTTAGCGGCAAGATACTCGCTGAAGAGTGTGCGAATCTTGGGTTCAGATGGGTGTTGCTCAATCAGCACCTTAAACAGGTTTTCGGTTCGTGCCGAAGAATCCTTCTCCGCCAGCAAATGGCGTGCATAGTCGGCCAGCACCTCCACCTTGCTTTCCACATTCAAGTCTTTCGACACCAGTGCTTGATACGTCTGTTTGTCATAGTTCACAGAGTCGCCTATGGCATTATAATACTGAGCCTTTGCCAAATAGGTGGCGCCGTTTTCGGGATCGTATTGCTGTGCCTTGTCGAGATATACGAGAGCACTGTCGCGCTCGCCAAACAGCAGCATCATATTGCCCATGGCCAAATTGTAGTCCACATTCTGAGGAGCCGTGGCCAAAAGTGCCCGAGCTTCGCCAAGGGCGCCAAGGGTGTCGTTCAGTGCCTGGTAGGCGCGAACCTTCTTTATAGAAAGCTGCACCGAGTGTCCTTGCCACAGCTGCACGCTGTCGTAGGCGGCGATGGCATTACGGTAGTCGGCAGCGCGCGCATAGGTGTCGGCAATGTTAAGCCACACATCAGCGCTGTGGGGGTTATGCTCCGCCTGAATTTTAAGCACACGGAGCGCCTCTTGCGTCTGGTTGGCATACATATTCGCATCGGCATAGAACGATGCCTCGTATTTGTCCTCCGGGTGCATGTCCACATATTTGCGCATCAGGCGCAGCGACTCGGTGAATGCGCTGTCGGTGGTGGTCATACTGTTTTTCATCAGTTGGCTGTAGCCCATATAGAACGCGATGGCTGAATTTTCAGGATCGAGGGAATAGGCATATTTAATGAGATGATGAAAAGCGTCGTCCTTGCCCATATTGCGCTGCCGCTCAGCCTCCAAAAGCAGGTAGGCAGCCTTCGTCCGGTTGGCCTCAGTCACCGTTTTCTTGCCAGAGGCTGCCCATAGCGGTCCGGCAAGCGGCATGGCCACAGCCAGCAACAGCAGCGTTACGCCTATTAGTTGTGTGTATCGCAGTTTTGTCATTACCTTATATTCTGTCAGAGAAGTTATTTGCATTGCGTGTCACTTTGTGCCCGTGTGGCCGAATCCCCCTGCCCCGCGCTCGGTTTCATCAAGTGCAGCCACAGCTTCCCATGCCACGGTGGAATAGCGCGCTATCACCATCTGGCAAATGCGCTCGCCGTTTTCAATGGTCTGCGGCTCGCCGCTGAGGTTCACCATAATCACACCTATGTCGCCACGGTAGTCGGCGTCGATGGTGCCAGGGGTGTTGAGCAAGGTGAGTCCACGCTTTAGCGCCATGCCGCTGCGGGGCCGAAGCTGGCACTCATATCCTTCGGGCAAGGCTATCGACACGCCCGTGGGAATCAGCTTCCGCTCTAAAGGCTGAAGCGTGACAGGCTCGGCAAGCCACGCCCGCAGATCCATACCAGCGCTTTGCGGTGTGCCATAGGCTGGCAACTCATTAGGGCTCTTATTCACTATCTTCACTTTCACTGTATCCATATCATGCAATCGTTTGTGGTTTGAAATCATATAATGGGCACCGCCCGAATCAAATTGCGAATTTACGAATTTTCGCTCAAATGTATTCGATGTTATGCGAATACTTTGCCGCATTATATCGAAATATTATACTAATTTTGCATTACAATTCATCTGCAAAGGTTTTTTCACAAGCATCAACAAAGGGAAAATCATATAGAAAAAAGCGTTTGCTAAAAAAGATTTTTTTGGACATATTACTCTGAGGATTAAATGAATGTAAAAGCTATAAGTGGTAAAATCAAAGGCCACCCCACAATGGTAGATGGCACCGTGTATTCAATGCTGATTATTTGCAGCATCTCGCATTTTCTCAATGATATGATACAGTCGGTAGTGCCATCAATCTATCCCATGGTGAAAGACAAGTTTGGCTTCACGTTTGCCCAGATTGGCATCATCACCCTGGTGTTTCAGCTCACCTCTTCCATTCTTCAGCCCTTCACCGGGCTGTATGCCGACAAGCGTCCACGCCCATACGCTCTTTCGGTGGGTATGTGCTTCACGCTGGCAGGACTGCTGCTGCTCGCCTTTGCCGAAAACTACGCGCTGATTCTGATAGCGGTGAGCGTGGTGGGCCTTGGCTCATCGGTTTTCCACCCCACAGCCTCGCGCGTGGCACAGTTGGCGTCGGGCGGCAAGAAAAGTCTGGCGCAGTCTATCTTTCAGGTAGGCGGCAATGGCGGCTCGGCAGTGGGTCCGCTCTTAGCTGCCATCATCATTGTGCCTTACGGCCAGCACGCCATCTCATGGCTCGCCTTGGCGGCACTGGCGGCGGCCATCATCATGGTCAGGCTTGGCGCATGGTACAAGGCCCGGCTGGCGTATGTGGTGAAGCATCCACAGCCGCAGCCTTTGCTCAACCATCACATTTCGCGCAGAGCCAAATACGGGGCGCTGGCAATCCTTGTGCTGCTGGTGTTCTCCAAGTATTTCTACACCTCCTGCATCACCAGCTACTTCACATTCTTCCTCATCGACAAGTTTGGGGTGTCGGTGAAAGCCTCGCAGCTATGCCTGTTTGTGTTTTTGGCGGCGTTTGCCATCGGCACGGTGGCGGGCGGACTGTTAGGCGACCGCTTCGGACGCAAGTATGTGATTTGGTTCTCCATTCTCGGCTCAGCGCCCTTTGCCATAGCCATGCCCTTTGTAGGGTTTGTGCCCACGCTCATCTGCACCTTCCTCTCTGGCTTAATCATTGCCTCGGCATTCTCCTCCATCGTGGTCTATGCCACCGACCTGATGCCCGACAAGGTGGGACTGATAGCCGGTATATTTTTCGGACTGATGTTTGGCCTGGGCGGCCTGGGCTCTGCGTTCTTCGGCTGGCTTGCCGACCGCACCAGCATTGAGTTTATTTTCCAGGTGAGCGCGTTCCTGCCCTTACTTGGCATCATAGCGGGCTTCCTGCCTAACACACAGAAAAAATAATAAGCACAAAACAAAATGATGATGAAGCAAACTGTATGTGTCCAGTATTATGATTCGCCTTGTGGCGAGATTGTCTTGGCATCGGTGGGCAATGAGCTATGCCTCTGCGACTGGAATGAGATGCCGTGTGCCGAGCGTAATATGCGCCGAATTGAGCGTAGGCTGAATGTGGAACTGAAAGAGCTGACGTCGGGTGTGCTGGAACAGACCAAGGCTCAACTCGATGAATACTTTGCCGGGAAGCGCACTTCATTCAACATTCCGCTGCACACGGTGGGCACCGACTTTCAGAAGCGTGTGTGGAACGCGCTACTGGAAATTCCTTACGGCACCACCGTTTCCTACAAGCAAGTGGCACAAAGGGTGGAGAATTTGAAGGGCGTCAGAGCCGTGGCTGGGGCCGTGGGGGCAAACGGCATCAGCATCATCATTCCATGCCACCGTGTGATTGGGTCCGACCACTCGCTCACGGGGTTTGCCGGTGGACTGGAGGCTAAAAAGATACTTTTGGATATTGAAAAGCGGCATAATGCCCTATTTTAATTAATATCCACTCACTCGGCGTATCTCTCACTTTACGCCCACAAATTCGCCTGCGCTCTAAAGCGACAAATGCAGTATGGGATACGGCTTGCCGTCGGCATCGGTGGCGTCTCTGCCAATCACCCGGTAGCCGCGGCGCAGATAAAACTGGCAAGCCTCGGTGTTCTGCTCGTTCACGTCGATTTTGCGAATGTGCTTCGTGACTTGCGCAAACCTGAGCAGCGCTGTGCCCATTCCCTTGCCTTTTTCTGAAGGCAGCACAAAGAGCATCTCCACCATATCTTGGCTCAGCCCCATGAATGCCACGATGTTCTGCCCGTTCCGAATCACATACAGCTCTACGGCAGGGAAATAAACGCTTTTGACACGTGGCTTATAGTAGGCCAAATCTTCTTCCGCAAGAAAGTGATGCGAACTCCTCACTGCCTTTTCCCACACCTCAATCAGCCGGCATGCCACAGGCTCGGTGAGTGTGGTTATTTTTTCTATCCTATACATGGAATACGTTCTCTAAATATTATTGCAGACCAACTAATGTCTGTGACGTTAATTTTTTGAAACTTCATAGTCGCAATGAACTGGATTGAAAGTGACAGATGTGTTGGCAAACACTTGGTTCATGGCTTCGCTCTTCACCATATCGGCTGTTGGGCCGGTAACCACGCTGCGGTCGCGAGTGATCACCCACAGCTGGTCGGTGAGCATCAGCGAGCGTGAAATATCGTGGGTGGAGAGCAGTATGGCCTTGCCTTGCTCATGGGCAAGATGGGCAAGGAGCTGCATCGTTTCGATACGGCTCGCGGCATCAAGAAATGCCGTAGGCTCATCGAGCACGATGATGGGCGTGTGCTGGGCCAAAGCGCGGGCAATCATCACCTTCTGACGCTCTCCATCGCTCAAGTTGGCCACATAGCTGTCGGCCTTATGGCTCATGCCCACGCTGCTGATGGCGTCGGCCACGATAGCCTGGTCGGTGGTGTTCAGCCGTCCTAAGAAGCCGGTGTATGGCTGACGGCCAAGTCCCACCAGCTCAGTGACGGTGAGTGCGCCTGCCTGAATACGCTCCGTTGACACGAGTCCGAGCAGCCGCGCGCGCTCATGCTGGGTGATGGTGGAAAAGTCCACACCGTGAAGCAGTATTTTCCCCTCTATTGGCTTCGAGGCGAAGGTGAGCGCACGAATCAATGTGGATTTTCCTGCGCCATTCTGGCCAAGCAGCGCCACAAGCTGTCCGCTTTCAAGCGAGAGGTTCAAGCCACGGAGCAAGGTGGTGGTGTGCTTCCCGTGGGCATAGCCCACTGCCAAGTTTTGAGTTTCGAAGATAGCCATACTATGATGTGTGAGGGGGTTAATTGAAATATTGGATTTTACGCCGGTTCAATATGATATACAGAATGATGGGCACTCCTATGACAGGCGTGATGGCATTGATGGGAATCACACCATGACCGCCACACACGCTCAAAAATGTGCAAAAGAGGGCAATGTCGGCACCGGCGAGTATGGTCACAGGTATGAGCTTGCTGTGGTTGCTCGTGGAGAGCAGCAGCCGTGATATGTGCGGCACCACCAGTCCCAAAAAGCCTATCGGGCCGCAGTAGGCTGTAACCACGGCAGTGAGCAGTCCTGTCACCGCCAGCAGGGCTATGCGGGTGCGGTGGGTGTTCACGCCTAAATTCTCGGCATACCGTGTGCCCAAGAGCAGGGCATTGAGTGGCTTCACCATCATCACTGCGCCTATCAGCCCAACGCCTATCAGCAGTGCATATAGCGGCATCTGGGCGTTGGTCACTCCTGAGAAGTTGCCGAATCCCCATGCCACATAGCTGTGTATACCTTCCTCTGTGGCCACGGAATTGAGCAGTTGCACCACGCTCGAAGCCAAGTAGCTCACCAGCATGCCTATGATGAGCAGCATGGTGCCGCTTTTCACAATCGAGGCAAACATAATCAGGGTGAGCATCACCAAGCCTGCGCCTATGAATGCACCCACCAGGGTGGCAATGTAGCCTCCGATGGTCTCATCCCCCATCACCTTTCCGATGGTGCCGCCCATGGCCAGCATCACCACAGCCACACCAAGCCCGGCGCCAGTGCTCACGCCCAAAATCGACGGCCCGGCGAGGGGGTTGTTGAATGTGGTTTGAAGCAGCAGTCCCGACACGGCCAATGCAGCGCCAGCCAGCGCAGCCGTCAGAATCATGGGTAAGCGGGTTTCGCGCACTATGATGTTCCACGCCACGTTGTCGCTGTCGTGGCCCATCACGATGCCCATCACCGCCGAGGGGTCGATATCAACCGATCCAAACAGCAGGCAGGCGGCAGTCATGACCACCAGCAGCACCACCAGCAGCACCACTGTGACCGCGAACCGATGTGATGAAGCGCTCTTCATATCACTTCAGGCGATGATAAAATTCATTTTTCACATCGGGGAACAGTTCCGGGTGCAGCACAGCGGCAAACTCTGCCAAAAGCAGGTCGGGGTGGAACGGCTCACGCACGAAGTAGTGTGATTTCTCGGTGTCGCAGACCCACACTTTTTTTTGCTTAAACGCCTCAAAATTCTTGTTGAGGTCGTATTGCTTCTGAAGGTCGGCAAGGGTGTTGATGCCCGTCCATTTCACAAACCAGTAGTCGGCGTTTTGCGCCTTGGCAAGCACTTGGTTGAAGTCGAGCGACAGTGAGCCAGTGCTCTTGTCGGCTGCCCAAGGATAGGAACCCCCAGCATCGGCTATGATTTTGGCCATATAGCTGTTACCGCCCGGCACCGCCCAAATGCCGCTAATCACCATTTCGGTGATGACAGTGGGCTTGCGCTCTGCTTTGGCTGCCTTTTGGGCAATGGCGAGGTAACGCTGCGCCACCATGTCGTACAGGCTATCGGCTTGCGCGCTCTTGCCAAGCAGCGCACCATAGAATTTCATCCATTCCGCACGCCCAAGCGGTGTGTACTCAAGATAGTCGGCACATTCTATAATGGGGATATTCAGTTTCTCTATCTGCCCATACGAGGCGTCTTGATAAGGCGAGAGCAGTATGGCGTCGGGCTTCATGGCTATCACTTTTTCTATTGTGGGCGCCATGGAGTTGCCACAGTCGGCTATGGTGCCGGCTTTCACGCCATTGAGCACTTGGGCATCGGTATAGTAATTGGCATCACACACGCCTTTCACCGCTGCAAACGAGCCAAGCTCGCGCATGAGGCTGGTGTGCACTTCGCTATACACCAGTGCATTTTTGATAGGCGTGCGCACCACGGTGCCTTCGGGAAGCTGCTTGGGCACAGCCGAGTCGCGTGGCACCAGTATATAGGTGTGAAGCGTTTTACCCTCGTGCCAGGGGTCTTGGATTGTGGCCTTCATATAGCCATCACACTGCTCCATGCTGAGCAACTGCGCTTGCTTTTTCTCGGCAGACTCAACCCTCTTGGCACTGCCACCGCCACATGAGCAGCACAGCACCATCATCAGGGCATAAAATAAATATCTCGTTTTCATCATCACATATAAATTTTCCTACAAAATTAAGAAATTATATTAGAAGCTGTTTAAAAATTTCTCAATTATAAATTTCAAGAGAAATTCTTCGAGGAGAAATATTCTGGATTTTTGAAAAGATATGCCTTTGCACGAACCCACACCCATTACCATCTGCGCCGCACATTTCTCTGTGGGCATAAGCCGGCATTTGCGTAATTCACAAGTTATTCCTAACTTTGTGCCCTGATTCGATGAGTTTGGGGTGCCCTCACTTGGGGCTGAGATCATACCCACTGAATCTGATCCGGGTAATTCCGGCGTAGAGAACAAAAAACTTATTATTCACAAAATGATGAAAAAAACATTCTTGACAACTGCCGCTCTCGCGAGCGCCAGCTGTGTCGCCCTTGCCGCTCCTGTGCAGGATGCCGACACGGCCAAGGTTGTGCATCTCCAGAATGTGGAGGTGACTGCAACCCGTGCCACTAAATCTACTCCTGTGGCGTTCACCAACATTAGTAAGCAACAAATTGCGGAGCAGAACTACGGTAAGGACATTCCTTTCCTGATTTCGTCCACTCCTTCGGTGCTCACCACCAGCGACGCTGGCGCTGGCGTGGGCTACACGTCGCTCCGTGTGCGCGGCACAGATGCCACACGTATCAACATCACCTGCAACGACATTCCTATGAACGATGCCGAAAGCAGCAGCATCTTCTGGGTGAACACGCCCGACTTTGCTTCTTCGCTTCAGGATATCCAGGTGCAGCGCGGTGCCGGCACTTCGGTGAACGGTGCGGGCGCATTTGGCGCAAGCGTGAATATGCGCACACAGCATTTCTCGGTCAATCCTTATGCCGAGGCTTCGGGCAGCTATGGCTCGTTCAATACCAATAAGGAGACTTTCAAGGTGGGTACCGGACTGATTGGCGGACACTGGAACTTCGACGCGCGCATCTCTCACATTGCCAGCGACGGCTACCGCGACCGCGCAAGCAGCAAGCTCCACTCCTACTTCGCTCAAGCTGGCTACTTCGCTGGCCAGACTTCGGTGCGCTTCATCACTTTCGGTGGCAAGGAAACCACCTACCACGCTTGGGACGGCATTAGCCGCGCCGACCTCACGGCCAACCGCACCTACAATCCTAACGGCGAAATTAAGCACGACGGCAATGTGACCGGATTCTACAAGGACCAGACCGACAACTACCGCCAAACTCACTATCAACTGCTGTGGGATCAGGGCATCGGCTCCTACTGGCACTGGAACCTGGGCTTGCACTACACCGATGGATTCGGCTACTACCAGGAATACAAAAATGCCCGCACACTGAATGAATACAAGCTGGAGCCGTTTGTGGTGAATGGCGAAAAGGTGAAGAAGTCGAGCCTCGTGCGCCTGAAAAACGTGGACAGCGGTTTTGGCGGCGCTGTGTTCTCGCTCTCTTATGCTAAAGAATCGCTCAACACGGTGTTCGGAGGCGCGTTCAACAGCTACGCCAACGACCACTACGGCAATGTGATTTGGGTGGAGAACTACCTGCTGCCTCTCGACCCTAACCACGAATACTACCGCAACAAGGGCAAGAAGAAAGATTTCAACCTGTATTGGAAGGCTTCCTACACCCTGTGGAAATCGCTTAGCGTGTATGCCGACCTGCAATACCGCCACGTGAATTTCAAAATCAACGGTGAGAACGACAAGTGGGACTGGACTGCTTCGCCAGCACACATGCAGGTGCTCAACGTGAATGAAAACTTCGATTTCGTGAACCCTAAAGTGGGCCTCACCTACAATTTCTGCAAGCACAACACAGTGTATGCCTCTTTCTCTATGGCACAGAAGGAACCTACACGCAACAACTACACCGACGGCCTATTCACCGTGCACCCCAAGGCTGAAAAGCTCTACGACTGGGAAATGGGCTACACGTTCCGCAACGAGCGATTCACCGCTGGCGTGAGCCTTTACTATATGAAGTATAAAGACCAGCTCGTGCTCAACGGCAAGCTCAACGAGATTGGCGAGGCTATGGCTGAGAATGTGCCCGACAGCTACCGCATGGGCGCTGAAATTCAGGCCGGTGTGAAAATCACCGACTGGCTGCGCTGGGACGTGAACGGCACCATCAGCCGTAACCGCATCAAGAATTATGTGGGCTATGTGAGCAACTACGATGCCGACACTTGGAAAGACCTCTACACTCAGACCGCTGTGGAAAAAGGCAGCACCACCATCGCCTTCTCTCCTTCCTTCATCGGCAACAGCGTGATTGAGTTTGCCTTGAAGGGATTCAGCGCTCAGTTTATCTCGCAATACGTGAGCCGCCAGTATCTCGACAACTTTGAGAGCAAGGACGACAGCCTCGACCCCTATTTTGTGAGCCACCTCAATCTGGCTTACACTTTCAAGCTGCCTCATGTGAAAGCCATCACTGTGGGTTGCGCCATCTACAACATTTTCAACGAGAAGTATGAAAACAATGGCTACTCACAAACTGCCGCCCTCGTGGCTAAAGACGGATCATACAAGCTCAGCAGCGATCCCCGCTTCTATCCTATGGCAGGCACCAACGTGCTGGCTCACCTCACATTCTCGTTCTAAAGCCATCAATGTGTGTGTATAAAATATGATTGCCTCTATCGACATCAGCAATTTCACGCTTTGGCTCTCCGACCCGAAGCACCTGTTCGACGCCATCAGCTTTGTGCTGGGCCTGCTCTACCTGTTTTTTGAGTTCAAGGCAAGCATCTGGCTGTGGCCGGTGGGCATCATCATGCCCATAGTGCACGCCATCACCTACTACAAAGCTGGCCTTTACGCCGACTTCGGCATGGAATTTTTCTATGTGATGGTGGCAGTGTATGGCTTTGCCAAATGGCAAATGGGAAAGAGGGCTGGCAACGGTCAGGGCACAAAGGAGGCCGCGCCCATCACGCATATTCCACGCGCCATGACCATAGTGGCGCTGCTGGCGTTTGCCGCAATATGGGTGGGCATCTACCTGTTCCTCAGCCGCTGCACCAACAGCACCGTGCCTGTGCTCGACGCCTTCACCACGGCGCTCAGCATCATCGCCTACTGGGCATTGGCGCACAAATGGGTGGAGCAATGGCTG
>JBNMJK010000060.1:0-13569 GCA_050873765.1 Sodaliphilus sp. | reverse complement strand
TCAGTATTCAAGTTCCCGACTCTGTGCTTGAGGTCAAGGAATATGAATGTACGGTGGTGAGCAACAAGTTGGTATCGTCGTTCATCAAAGAATTCATAGTGTCGCTCCCCGAAGGTGCTCACATGGATTTCATTCCTGGCAGCTATGCGCAGATTCGGATTCCCGCCTACGAAATGAGCTACGACACCGACATCGACAAAGCCTCACTGGGCGAATATCTCCCCACTTGGGAAAAATTTAATATGTTCTCGCTGAAGTGTAAAAACACCGAGCCAACAGTAAGAGCCTATTCCATGGCCAACTATCCCGCTGAAGGCAACCGAATCCTGCTCACCGTGCGCATAGCCACTCCACCTTTCAAGCCAAAGCCTGAGGTGGGATTCCAAGATGTGATGCCAGGAATTGCATCAAGCTACATATTCACATTAAAGCCAGGCGACAAGGTGATGATGAGTGGCCCTTACGGTGACTTCCACCCTATTTTCAACTCAAAGAAGGAAATGATATGGATTGGTGGCGGCGCCGGCATGGCACCACTTCGCGCACAAATCATGCACATGACCAAGACGCTTCATTGCCGCGACAGAGAAATGCACTTCTTCTATGGCGCGCGTTCGCTGAGCGAAGTGTTTTATCTTGACGACTTCCTTGAACTTGAAAAGGAATTTTCTAATTTCCACTTCCACCTGGCTCTCGATCGCCCGGACCCTGCCGCAGATGCAGCCGGGGTGAAATACACGGCGGGATTCATTGCTCCGGTGCTTCGCGACACCTATTTGAACAAGCATGAAGCTCCGGAAGACTGCGAATACTACATGTGCGGCCCAGCCATGATGAGCAAAACAGTGAACGATGTGCTTTATTCACTTGGTGTGGACCCAGAATCGATTCATTACGACAACTTCGGATAAACTCACGCGAATCCATCATCATTTTATTTTATACAAAGAGCCAAGCAAATTGCATGGCTCTTTTTTCATTGGCAAAAAGTCAGTGCCAAATCAATTAAACCATTGGCATTAACAAGAATCTAAAAATTAGCGAAGTTTAATATATTAATTCAAGAAAAAATTTTAATTCTGAAAATAAAAATGCTCACAATGAAATATCTATTATTCACATTAATGATGCTACTCTGGAGCAACTACTGTTTTGCAAAAGAGGGAGAGGTGATTATCACGCGCTGCTACACACAGGCAGAGCGCAAAATCCTGCCAGACAAGGTAGATCAGTTTCAAGTGCAAAACATCGGTTTGTCCACAAACACTGAAGTAAAAGACCTCATCACAGCCATCAACGATATGGTGAAGGTAGTCAATGATGAAGACTACGAGCATTATGTGTTTTCACTGTTCGTATATGCCAACAAAGAAGGCGCCTACTCCATACAAATAGAGGCACACGATCCAATGAACGACCCGAAGCCGCTACGTGAAAATATGCTGGGAGTTATAAAAATAGGCTACCGCTACTTCCTTGTGCAGAAAATGCCCGACATGGGTGCGCTGCAAAAAAAACTTTTTGTGAAAGCAAAGGGCAAAACCAAATTTATAAGGGAATTTGAGCTGGTAGATTTCCCACGAAAAGAAACACGCACAGCCTTACTCGCTATCTTGCAAAATGGCAATCTTCAGTATCAGGAACAGGAGATTTGCAATGTGAACAAGATGGAGAATCCAGCCAACGAAACAAAATAAATCAAAAATCGATATAAAGAAACAAACGAAATGAACACAAACACATACGCAATAGTGATTGGCCGGCAGTTTGGCTGCGGCGGAAGAGATATTGGCAAAATGGTGGCGAAAAAACTGGGTATCGCCTATTACGACAGCGAGTTAATCATCGAGGCCGCAAAAGAAAGCGGCGTGGCCCGTGAGTTTTTTGAAGCAAAAGACGAGAAAACGCCTTCGTTTGTGTCGGGTATGCTGTCGCTCACTTTAGGGTTTAACTCGGGCACTTACCTGATGAGCAACTCTCCGCTCAACGAAGACAGTATCTACACTGCTCAAAGCGAAGTTATCACAAAAATGGCCGATAGAGGGCCTTGTGTGATCGTGGGGAGAACTGCCGACTATATTCTTCGCAACCATTGCAAGGTAATCAGCATTTTCATACACGCCACCATGGCCGACCGGGTAAAAAGAATCATAGCCAGAGGCGACTGTAAGAATGAAAAAGAGGCCGTTTCCCGCGCCGAAAAAACCAACAAAATGCGTGCAAGCTACTATAATTTCTATACCGACAGGAAATGGGGCGCAGCCGACACCTACGACCTTTGTGTCAATGCAAGCGTGCTTGGCGACAATGCCACGGCAGATTTGATAGTGGAATACGCTTCTAAGATTATCAACCGATGAACAACATTTGCAATTATTGTGGAGCCATCATACCTGAAGGCGCAGAAGTGTGTCCAAAGTGCGGTATGCCCACGGTGCACGCCCCACACTCCGACAGCAAAAAATTCTGGGAGGACGAACAAAGCAATTCCTCCACCCCACCACCCTTCTTTGGAGATGACGGCCCAAGCGGGCAACAAAACTTTTCAAACGCCAATTCACAGCCTTGCGACTACACAAGCAGCACTTCTCACAAGCCCATTGAGCCTTTGAAGAAAAATTCGGTGAATAAGATTGTGGTGGTCGCTGCCACTTTATTAGTGCTGGCACTGATCATCGTAGGCTTCCAGATGGTGAAAAATGCCACAAAGCCTTCATTAAGCCCCCAAAACGAGCACATAGCCAATGAAAGTCAGCCAACTGTAAGCGACTCAAGCATCGTGGTACAAGAATTTTCTGGCGAGGAAGCCGATTCTATCATGAATGCCCAAATGGAAGAAATGAAAAAGATGGAGCAAATGATGGAAGAAATGATGGGAGCTGACCCGTTTGAAGATTTTGACAATGCGCAGCAAGAGCAACCTGCCAGCAGTGCGGCACGTGCTTCTAAACAAGGAAAAGGCTCAACCGCTGGAAAGATAAAATTAGCAGGTAAAGTGGGCGCAGACCAATACGTGATGATGCTCAACGTTAAAGACCCCAACAACATTACTGGCACAGCCGCCACCGTGGTGAACGGGAAAGAGCGTAGCCACTTCCGTTTGTTGGGTATAGGAAGTGGAAAAGACCTCACCATTTCGGTGTATGACCAGAAAAATAAAATCGTAGGTACACTAAGCGGCACCTACGATGGATATGTTTTTTCCGGTGTTTATACCACCGACAATAATGAAAGACAGTTTCAAATGGTGGCTCAATAGCATCTACACTAACGTCAGCACACGCTGTCGTTGATAATTCGGCCTTGAAGCTTCTCTGAAATCTTGCGCCAGTCTCTGCTCCGCAGATAGTCTTTTATCACCTCCACATGGCTAATATGGTGAATATCAGACCCCAACATATCCACAAGTCCCTGATTCACAAGCCACCTTGCCGTGTCGCGCACAGCGTGTCCGTAATAGCCCGATAATGACAGAATATTCACTTGAAGTTTCACATTTGTGTTGTGAAATTTCTCATACCGCTCTTTGTTATCGGCCAAATAAGGATAGCGTTCGGGGTGTGCAAGAATGGGGTGATAACCCTTACACATCAGATCAAACATCATCTTGTCTGACCCTATCAACTCCTGCGAGAACGAGTTCTCCAGCAGCACATAATTGCCTGGCATCGGAATCACATGGCCAGCGGCATACTCCTTTTGCCAATAGTCATCAATTCTGTATTCAGCCGAAAGATGCATCTCCACCTGCAGACCCTCTTCCTTCACAGCTTGCTTAAACGTATTGAATGCTTGCGTGAGCGTTTCGGGTGTATTTTCAAAAGTTTCAGAAGTGACGTGTGGCGTGAAAATCACACGGTTAATGCCCATTTCCATGTCGGCTTTCAGCAAGTTGATGCCATCTTGAATGTTTTTAGCGCCATGATCTACTCCAGGTAAAATATGGCAATGAACATCTGTATGATAAAAAAGGGTTGCGTTCTTTTTACTTCTTCCGAATAAATTAAACATAATTGATTAGCGCTTTTTTCTTACCGCAAAGTTACGTATTTTTTATCTGAACAAGGCAAAAAGCATCACAAAATCAAAAAAATTGGTATCTTTGAAAAAATTATGGAAAAATTATGCGCAATATCAGATCCTCACTTCTTATTATCATAGCATGTGGGTGCGCCCTGAATGTGGCATGCATCAACAAATCAAAAAAAAATTTGCATCGCCACAAGGCAGTTGCTACCGACACCATCAATGTGAAGTGGCAAAACGCCATCATAGCCGCTATCGACTCATTCCCCTCACATGGAGGATATTACACTGGCGGTAAAACAAGCGACATCTTCCCCGTCACAGCTTGGCAAGGACTTCATGCGGCATATCAAATGGGTAAATCCGACACCAAGCCTTGCTTCTCACCCCAGAAAGCACAACCTTCGTTTTGCTCAAGCGCCACCTACTCTGTCCTAATAAAGGCTTTAATCATGTGGGACGATAAAGGCACGATCAGCACACAGGCTTGGCGAAATATGAAACCCTATGTAGGGATTGCAGATGAGCTCAATCCTCGTGCTATCGGTCAAGACGATGGCGAAGGCTTTTGGGGAAGGGCAAATGCCAATGGTCCAGCCATTGCCGTGCTCGTGCATGAGCTGAACGCAGGATTCAGCTACACCGGCTATCGCGGAGCAAAATCGCAGTGTAATAAAGAAACGGAGTCGGAACAGTATCTCACCGATGAAGAATGGAGAGCGGCAGCCGTTTGGCAACATGCCGTAAAGGGCGACTTCATGAAAATATTCTGGAACCGCAACGAGTCGAAAGGACGCGACAACGGAGCAGTGATTGGCTGCAACAGCGTCAAAGGCGATGACCAAGAAGCCGGCCACAGTGTAATATTCATGGGCTACACACCCGATGGAAAGGTGACCTACTGGAGCAGCAATGGACCAGGCAGTCACCCCGAACAAATGGGCTACAGCATTGGCACGTGCGACAAGACCGATATTCAGCGTGTGGTAGTCACGCGAATCACTCACCCAGAAAATTTCAACGCAGTGAAAAATATGAGCCCAAAAAGCCGAAATACATATCTTTTCGAGCTAAACGGTCAAAGACACAGCACCACCGCAGAATTAATGCAGCAGTGCGGCATAAAAAAATAATTCGTGAACATGGACAATATCAAAGAATTCCATCGCAGCTTTTTTCTAACGGCAGCCGAGTGCAACCCAGAAAGAGAAATGCCACTATCGGCTGTGATGGAAAAAATTATAGAAGTGGCCACACTTCATGCCAATGCATGGGGCGTGGGCTATGCACACATGATTGAGAGTAACCAAGGCTGGGTACTCTCGCGTGTCACCATTGAAATGAGCCGTTATCCAAAAGTGAATGAAACATACGCCTTCACCACATGGATTGAAGACTACAATAGGCACTACTCGCAAAGAAGCATGGAAATCACAGATTCAAACGGAGATGTAATAGGCTATGTGAGAACCATCTGGATGGTGATTAACTATGCCACAAGAGAAAGCGTTGACCTTAGTCAGCTGAGCTATGTTCGCGACAATATCAGCGACCATGAGTGCCCTATTGCTCCACAAAGCCGGCTCCGCCCAATTGTGAATGGAAAAACAACTAACTACACATTTAAGTACACAGATTGCGACGTGAACCGACACGTCAACACTGTGAAATATGTGGATTTGCTGCTCAACCAATTCACGCTCGACAAGTTCGATCATGAATATGTAAAGCGCTTTGAGATAGCCTTTCTGAAGGAAACACTTTATGGCACAGAGGCGCAAGTGCTACTTGACGACACAATCCCCAACGACTGCCGGCTGGAGGTGAATGTGAATGGCGCAAGCCACGTGAGGGCACGAATCATATTCAGCCCTCGAGAATAGCCGATCCGTCAACATTTCCAATGCGCTGTTTAATATTAGGCATTTTGTCGGCATCACATTCCAGGGTCATCACACAATCATTGTCGAATTGCTGGTTGATAACTTTCACGGGTTCCGACTTCACGATTTTCATCACGTCGTTCATGCACAAATAAGGGAAGTTGAAGGTGACACGGGCCTGCTCATGACATTCAAGAATATCGGCATTCTCTATTGCAAGACGTGCAGCCTCACGATAGGCAACGATAAGACCCGAGGTGCCAAGTTTAATGCCACCAAAATAGCGAACCACAGCTATCACAATATTTGTAAGTCCAAACGAGTTGATCTGACCTAAAATAGGTTTTCCTGCGGTGCCAGAAGGTTCACCATTGTCGCTCGACAGATATTCACTGCGCTCAGTGCCAATCATATATGCCCAACAGCAGTGTCGGGCATCGTGGTATTCATTAGAAATGGTCTTCACCACAGCCTTAGCCTCCTCGGCCGATGCCACTGGCACGGCAAAAGAGAGAAACTTACTCATCTTCTCTGTGAATTTAGCCTGCGAACGCTCCTTTATGGTCTTATAGAAATCACTCATTGCAGTTGCAAAGTTACGTAACAAAGCGTTGAATTGCAAATCAGTAAAAAATTGCAGCAATTTTATTTGGCTGGCAATGGCATAAAAACCATAAAATTTACCTAACTTTGCGATGATATATGCATCAAGCGAATATAAAAATAAGCAATACTATAAACACATAAAATTTACTAACACATTAAAATTTAATTTATTATGAGTCAATGGTTTGAAACTAAGGTAAAATACGACAAGACAATGCTCGACACTGGCGCAATCAAGTCGGTGACAGAGCCATATTTGGTCGATGCCCTCTCATTTACTGAGGCTGAGGCACGCATCACAAAAGAGATGGAGCCATTCGTGTCGGGTGAGCTTACCGTGACAGCCGTGCGCAAAGTCCGTTTTGAAGACGTGCTTTACCATGAAGGCGGCGACAGATGGTACAAGGTGAAAATCAACATGATCACCATCGACGAAAAGACTGGTGCCGAAAAACGCGCTGCAAGTTTCAGCCTGGTTCAAGCAAGTGAGTTTAAATTGGCTCTTGATTACTTCTTGGAAGCCATGAAGAGCGTTCTTTTTGATTTTGAGATTGTCTCCATCACCGAAATGCCATATATTGATGTGTATGGTGCTGATCTTGGCGGAGCAAAGTCAGAACAATAATGACCGACATTGCAAGAAACATCAATAAAATCAAGGCGGACCTGCCTGATGGTGTAAAGCTCGTGGCTGTTTCAAAGTATCACCCTGTGGAACAGCTTCGGGAAGCCTACGCCACTGGCCAACGCCTCTTTGGCGAGAGTCATGCTCAAGAACTAACCGCAAAAGCGCCCCTCTTGCCAGCCGACGTTGAATGGCACTTCATTGGTCACCTTCAGCGCAACAAGGTACGCGCCATTATCCCCATCGTATCGCTCATTCACAGTGCCGACAGTATTCGTCTGCTCGACACCATCGAAAAAGAAGCGAAGCGAGCAGAGCGTGTTATCGACGTGCTCCTCCAGCTCCATGTAGCTAAAGAGGAAGCTAAAAGCGGATTCACTATCAGTGAACTGCTGTCGCTTGCGCGCAGTGGCGCTTTCAACAAATACGAAAACGTTCGCTTTCGCGGCTTGATGGCAATGGCCACTTTCACCGACGACCAGAATCTCATCAAGGAGGAATTCGCCTCCGTAGGCGACACCTACCGAAAACTGATCGACGAAAATCTATTTTCACCCGGCACCTTTACAGAAATCAGTATGGGCATGAGCGACGATTGGCATATAGCAGTGAAAGAAGGTGCCACCATGGTACGCATTGGAACTGAAATATTTGGTCCTCGCCAATATTGATTGCAGATTTTTTATATTTTTGATAAGTAAAAGGCGCAGTTTTGCGCCTTTTTGGTTAGAAAAAGGGGTAAACCCTATCCTATATCAAAAAAATGATGTAACTTTACATAAACAAAGCTAACACTTTCATAGCATAATTAACATTTCAGTATAACTACTTAAACAAAACTAAATTTTCAAATGGCACAAAAATCAAAACAATGGGCGGCCATAATTATGATGATTGCCCTATTTGCAATGATTGCATTCGTGACCAACCTGTGCTCACCTATGGCAACCATTGTGAAAAATCAGTTCGGGGCCTCCGAGCTAGCAGGACAAATTGGCAACTATGCCAACTTTATCGCATACTTAGTAATGGGTATCCCAAGCGGTATGCTCATTGCCAAATTCGGCTATAAAAAAACAGCTCTTCTTGCACTCGTTGTGGGTGTGCTGGGCATCGCTTTTGAATACTTGAGCGGTGTGGCTGGAAGCTATGTCATTTATTTGGTGGGCGCTTTCATCAGTGGTCTGTGCATGTGTATGCTCAACACCGTGGTGAACCCATTGCTCAACATTCTGGGTGGTGGCGGCAAAACCGGCAACCAATTCATTCAAATCGGTGGTGCAGCCAACTCTGCCGCAGCAGTTGCCGTTTACATTCTTATGGGCGCGCTCATTGGCGAGGTGACCAAAAGCACAGGCATTTCCGATGCCACTCCTGCGCTCGTGATTGCTGGCGTGATTTTCATCCTTGCATTCGTAATCCTTCTTTTCACTAAAATTGAAGAGCCAAAGCAAGCCAAAGTGGAATTCAGCCTCATAACTGGCGCGCTGAAATTCCGCCAGTTATCGCTCGGCGCACTCGCCATATTCCTCTATATGAGTGTGGAAGTAGGCACTCCTACCTACATGATTTCATATCTGCAAACTGATGCCGTTGGGCTCACTGCCGGCGTGGCTGGCTTAATCGCCTCTGTTTACTGGTTGATGATGTTCATTGGCCGCACCGTGGGTGGCAGTATTGGTGGAAAAGTGAGCAGCCGCACAATGGTCAGCGTTGTAGCCACTGCTGCCATCATTCTGTTGCTGTTTGGCATTTTTGCTCCGGAAAGTATGAAAGTCACCGTTATCGGTATCGACTGGGGCAACCTCTCTGTGATTTATCCTCAAGTGCCTATTTGCGTACTCGCATTCATTCTGGTGGGCCTCTGCACATCTGTGATGTGGGGTGGCATCTTCAACATGGCAGTGGAAGGACTTGGCAAATACACTGCCGCAGCAAGCGGTATTTTCATGACCATGGTGTTTGGCTGCGCCATTATGGTGGGCCTGCAAGCATGGGTGGCAGATAAAGTGGGCTATCTGTATAGCTACTTCATTCCAGTGGCTTGCGCAGCCTACATTCTGTTCTATGCACTTGTTGGAAGCAAGGTTGTAAAGACCGACGATTCCGCCGAATAATATTTGTAAAACCATACAATATGTGCTTAACCGCCGTTTTCACTGAAAAACGGCGGTTATTTTATGCCTTTAAAAAAGTTTTTTTGAGAGTTTGCATTATATTTTGTAATTTCGTAAACGATTAAAGAGGCAAGAATTGCTACGGCAGATTTCTATCTTTAAAAAGCATAGGAGAGCCATTGGGTTCATTTGCCACTACGCGAGCTTATTATACACAATAACAAATATTCAAGATGAACGTTAATCTTATGAACAAAGCTGCCAACAACATTCGCATATTGGCAGCAGCTATGGTTGAAAAAGCTAAGTCAGGACACCCTGGTGGTGCTATGGGAGGCGCTGATTTCATCAATGTGCTTTATTCAGAGTTTATAGTGAACGACCCGACCGACCCGACATGGTTTGCACGCGACCGGTTCTATTTAGACCCAGGCCACATGTCGCCAATGCTTTATTCAGTACTGCATCTTACCGGAAAATACACCGTAGATGACCTGCAGAAGTTCCGCTCATGGGGTAGCATCACGCCCGGACACCCTGAAGTGGATCCCGAGCATGGCATTGAGAACACTTCCGGCCCCCTCGGCCAAGGCCATGCCATGGCTGTAGGCAGCGCTATTGCAGAGCGCTATATTGCCACCCACTATAGCGAAGTGTTTGCTCATAAGACCTACGCGTTTATCAGCGATGGCGGCATACAGGAAGGTATCTCTCAAGAAGCCGGACGCTTGGCTGGATATCTGGGGCTGAGCAACCTCATCATGTTCTACGACAGCAATGATGTGCAGCTTTCCACCGACTGCGATGAAGTGTCGAATGAAGACACCGCCATGAAATACCGCGCTTGGCACTGGAATGTGCTCGAAATCGACGGCACCGACCCTGTGGCCATTGCCGATGCTCTTGCTTCTGCACAAAAAGAAACCAAACGGCCAACACTGATTATCGGCCACACGATTATGGGACGCGGCTGCGTAACTGCCGACGGCAAAAATTTTGAAGGCCAATGCAGCACCCACGGCAACCCGTTGAGCAAATCAGGCGCAAGTTATGAAAAAACCATTGAGCACCTTGGTGGCGATGTAAATAATGTGTGGATCACGTTCCCCGAAGTAGCCGAGCTTTACAGCAAACGCACAAAGGAACTGTCAAATATTGCAAGCCAACGCAAGGCTGCAGAGGCTGCCTGGCGAAAAGAAAACCCAGAACTGGCTCAGCAGCTCGACAACTGCATTGCCGGCAAACTGCCTGAAATAGATTATGCGGCAATCTCACACAGACCCAACGTGGCCACTCGCACCGCTTCTTCAAACGTGCTTGGCGTGCTTGGTGAAAAAATGCACAATATGATTGTGTCGTCGGCCGACTTGGCTAACAGCGACAAGACTGACGGTTTCTTGAAAAAAACAAAAGCATTCACCACTGGTCACTTTGATGGAGCCTTCCTCCATGCTGGTGTTTCAGAACTTGCCATGACATCTATTATCAACGGCATCGCCCTACATGGAGGAATGGTGGGTGCATGTGGCACATTCTTCGTGTTTAGCGACTACATGAAGCCAGCCATTCGGCTCTCTGCATTAATGGAGATTCCTGTGAAATTCATCTGGACACACGATGCCTTTAGAGTGGGTGAAGACGGCCCAACTCACGAACCAGTTGAGCAGGAAGCGCAAATTCGCCTCATGGAGGAACTAAAGAACCACAGTGGCAAAAGCAGTATGCTTGTGCTTCGTCCGGCCGACTCTGCCGAAACCACAGTGGCTTGGAAAATGGCTATGGAGAACCAGCACACCCCTACTGCACTGATTCTTACACGTCAAGATGTAAAGGATATTCCTGCGGAGAATGGTGAAGGATACGCAGCTCGCTACAAAGAGGCACTGCAGGCAGAAAGAGGCGGATACATTATTAGAAAATGCGAAGATGCCGATGTTGTGCTTGTGGCAAATGGCTCTGAAGTGTCGGCATTAGTTGAAGCAGCAAAAATCATCGAAAACGAAGGTATCAAGTCACAAATCGTATCAGTTCCTTCCATTGGGCTGTATCTCAACCAAGATGCAGACTACAGAAACGAAGTGATTCCCGCCGGCAAGCCTACATTTGGCCTCACCGCCGGACTGCCTTCCACGCTGTCACGCGTCATACCTAATGGACACATCAAGGGGCTTGACCACTTTGGAGAGTCGGCACCATTCAAAGTGCTTGACGAAAAATTCGGCTTCACTCCCGAACTTGTGGCTAAAGAAATCGTTGAATATGTTAAAAATCAGAAATAAATCCCCGAAAACATTTTTTAAAACAAAAAGTTGTTCATTTAGAAAATAGTATATATATTTGCACAATAATTTGTGGTAGAATATCTAACAATTAAATTTTTATTATAATAAAAAAACGTAAGTTTATGAAAAAGATTACTTTATTAGCATTTGCTTGTGCTATGTTCATGGGCAATTTTGCTGCTAACGCACAAGAAGTAACTTATGTTGAAGATGCCTCACAAGGCTACCTCTTCAACAGAATGCAAGACAACTGGTGGGTTGAAGTAGACGGTGGTGCAGGTGTACTGTGCTCAAAATGGGATGCTACACAAAGCTTCGGCAAGCGTCTCGGTCTTAAGGGGCAGCTCGCTGTAGGCAAATGGTTCTCTCCACTGCTCGGTGTACGTATCGGTGGTGAATTCAACCAGATGATTGGTGTAACCAACCCTTATGGTATGGGCTACCGTCCTTGGAACGGAACTATCGGCCAAGATGGCAACCTTCCACTGAAGCCTTCTAAATTCAACAACGTAGGTGCATTCGGTGATGTGATGTTCAACGCCACTAACTGGATTTGCGGTTACAAGCCAGGTCGCCTCTACAATGCCATCGTATATGCTGGTATGGGTATTCACTGGGCATTCATGCACGAAAATAATGTTGGCGACTGGAAATATGCAGGTGGTGCAGAACACGCACGTAACCTCAGCGCACGTTTCGGCTTGCTCAACCAATTCAATGTTAACAAGCACATCGCCATCAACCTCGACCTCCGTTTCGAGATGCTGCAAGAAGTTACCGATGGTTTCGGAAACAAGACTTGGAACGAATATCCATCAGCTCTCATCGGTTTCGCTTACAAGTTCAACAAGAGCGAATGGAATGCTCCTGTGGTTCCTGTTTGCCCAGAAATCAAGTACACCGATGCTTATGTTGACGACCTCCGCGCTAAGCTCGAAGCCGCTAACCAGAATATCGCTAACTTGAAGAAGCAACTCGAAGAGTGCCGCAAGCAAAAAGTGGCTGAACCAGCTGAAAAGGAAGAAGCTCCACTTGCTACTGTTTACTTCCCAATCAACGTGTCGAAGCTCGTAGGTGTTCAGGGCAAGGTTGTTGATGCAGTTTCTGAAGTGATGAAGAACGAAAACAACAACTACGTGCTTACTGGCTGGGCCGACAACTACACTGGTAACGACAAGATCAACACTCGCCTCCGTAAGGCTCGTGTGGCTACTGTGAAGAAAGCTCTCGTTTCTAAGGGTGTTGAAAGCAGCCGCCTCGATGCACAAATCAATGATGGTAACCTCACCAACTACGGTGCTAAGTGCGCATCTCTCGACCGCGCCGTTACTATCTACCGCGCTAAATAATCATTTTTTGAAATAGCTCTATTGAAAAGGTTTCGCTCCACTGCGAAACCTTTTCTTCTTTTATTAATGTCCCTCAAACTCAAGTGCCAACAAGCAAATTGAAGCATAAAAATAATTAAATGGGCAGAAGCCGCTTTGGCTATGTAGTAAAATTTGGCGAACTTTGTAAAAGATATGAAAGAATCAAAGAAAGATATTCTATTATCTCTTATTCGGAATGGCTCACCAGTAAGCCGAGGCCAGCAATTTCATCTTGCCGCATTACTGAGCGTGCCTGCCATCATGGTGCAGCTTTCATCTATCATCATGCAATATATAGATGCTTCAATGGTGGGCCGGTTAGGAGCCAATGATTCTGCAGCAATAGGCCTTGTGGCTGCTTCCCTATGGCTTTTTAGCGGTGTTTGCAATGCAGCCACCGCTGGGTTCAGTGTGCAAGTGGCACACTTGATAGGAGCAAAGAAGAACAAGGAGGCGCGCGATGTGTTTCGCCAATCCATCACCAGCATTTTCATATTTTCAGTAATCCTTGCCACCATAGGCATTGCCATTAGCGGACAGTTACCCACATGGCTCAGGGGTGGTGAAGAAATAAAGGAAAATGCAAGTGCCTACTTTTTATTGTTTTGCGCATGCATACCCCTTCTAACGCTTGAAATGCTGGCAGGCGGTATGTTGAGG
>JBNMJK010000059.1:0-13713 GCA_050873765.1 Sodaliphilus sp. | reverse complement strand
GTGGAGCGGCAAGGCACGGAAATACTTAGCCTGCGTGGAGCTAACGCGCAGCACGATGTCCTTAGGTTCGCTCTGGTTGGTGATGATGCCGAAGCTGTATTTGAAGAAGTCTTCAGGATTGAAGCCGGTGGGCATTCGGAAAGTGTCGCTGGATATGTTGAGATGACTCATTCGGTCGAGAGAGTAGGTCTTGATTTTCCCATCTGCCACATTGTAGCCAATCACATACCAGAGCTGCTTGAATATTTTCACGAAATACGGGCAGACGACCACACCGCTCGAAGGCTGCGAGCGAGTGTAGGTGCGGTAGTCGAACACGATGCGCTTGTCTTCGCGCATGGCCTGAATCACCACAGGCAAGTGATCGCGCGCCGATGGCACATCTTCCACGATGATGCGGCCGGAAAGGTCGCGGGAGTTGCTCAACATACCGCTCATGGAGAACGTGTCGAGCAGCCAGTGGTGCATACGGCTGTCGGCCTCGCTGTCGTCGCTTTCAATGTAATACTCAAAGGTGGAGCGGTTACACTGAATGTTGATGTTGAACATCTCCTCAATGGCGCTGCGGTAGTTGAAGAATGTGCGTCGGGGTATAGGGGCACCATCACTGAGCGACGATTTGCACCACAGCCGGTTGATTTCGCTGAGGGTGATATGTCGGTGGCTCTCGATGGTGTCCACGATCCATACATATATTGCTATCTTGTTGCGTGCCATAGCGGTAGGGTGAAGTGCTTTTTATATGCGCTTGCCGGTGCGGAGCATCAGCAGGCCAATCACAGTGAATGCCGCATTGAAAAGCAGCAGCTCAAAGCTCATGGTGTATTGGCAATAGGTGAGCAGTGCCCATTGAAGCACCCAGCTGAGCGCCGGTGAAAGAATGCACACCACTGGCACCCACTTGTCGCGCACGTTGCCCTTGATGAACATGCCATACACAAACAGGCCAAGGATTGGGCCATAGGTGTAGCTTGCCAGCGAATACACGGCGCTGATGGCGTCTTGGCTGCTGATGATGTAGAACACATAGATAACGATGCCCATCATCACCGCCATGCTCACGTGCACCATTTTGCGCGTGGTGGCCATAGCGGGGTCGTCGGCTTTTTTATCGAGAATATCTACGGTGAACGAGGTGGTGAGGGCGGTGAGTGCCGAGCCGGCGGCTGAGTAGGCTGCCGACACCAGACCCACGATAAAGAGGATACCCACTATCACATTCATGCCGGGGTGGAACGCCACCAGACCGAAAATTTCGTCAGTCTTTTCGTAGTGAATACCTTGGTTGTCCACATACAGGGAGAGAATGGTGCCGAGCACGAGAAATAGACCCACCACAAAAATCTGGGTGATGCCACTCACGATGAGGCCTTTCTTCGACTCCTTCACATTCTTGCTGGCGAGTGTGCGCTGCATCAGGTCCTGGTCGAGACCGGTGGTGGCAATCACCATAAATATGCCAGCGAGGAACTGCTTCCAGAAGTAGGTGCCTTCACTGGGGTTGTCGAAGAAGAAGATGCGCGATTTCTCGCTGCTGCCCACTGCCGAGCACAGGGCGTGGAAATCGTAATGGAGCGCTTGAGCCACAAACACGATGCACAGCACCACGCTGAGAATGAGGCAGAGGCTCTTGAGCGTGTCGGTCCAGATCACGGTCTTCACACCGCCCTGCAGTGTGTAGAGGAAGATGAGGGCGATGGTGGCAATCACATTCACGATGAATGGAATGCCGAGTGGCGCAAACACGAGCGTCTGGAGGGTGACGCACACCACAAAGAAGCGCACTGCCGCGCCGAGCATCTTGCTCACGAAGAAGAACCATGCGCCGGTCTTGTGGGTCTTGCCGCCGAACCGCTCTTCCAGATAGCCGTAGATGGATACGAGGTTCTTCTTAAAGAACATAGGCACCAGCACGTAGGCAATAACGAAATAGCCCACGGCAAAGCCGAGCACCATCTGCATGTAGCTGAAGCATTTGGCCTCCACCATGCCGGGCACCGACACGAATGTAACGCCAGAGATGGGCGCGCCTATCATGGCTATGGCCACGATATACCACGGCGCTTCACGGCCGCCTGTGAGTGCTGTGCTGGCGTCGCTTTTGCGTGAAGCGAGCCACGATACGATGAAAAGGAGAATGAAGTAGCCAACGATGGTGGCCAGTACTATCCAGGGTGTAGTCATTTTTTTTGAACTGTGATTGTGTATTGTTTTATATAAAAGTGAATGATCATAGTTTGTTCGCCCACGAGCGTTCAGAGCTCGGCTTTACTCGGCATAGAGGAGATAAGGCTTGCGCTGCTTCTTGAATTTTTCCACATCGCCTTTCCATGAAGCCTTGATGTCGGCTGCGCTATAGCCTGCCTCCATCATTTCAGCCACCTTGGTGGTGCCCATGAGCAGGTTGAAGAAATTGCGCTTTCCGGTCTTCAGGAAAAACTGCTTTCCTTGGCGGTGCAAGTCCTGGTAAGCGTCCACCACATAGGTGAGGTCGATGCCGCGCGCTATCACATCGTCGTATTTCATGCCGCGCAAGTCCACTCCATGGCAGAGCTTGTCTTGCTGCGGTGGGGTCTTGGCTCCGAAGCGGCTGGTGGGCGTGAAAGAGAACGGGCGGAGCGTCATGTCGGGGTGCCCGTAGCACTGGAAGGGGAAATCGGTGCCACGGCCCAGGCTCACGGTGGTGCCTTCAAAGTAGCATATAGAAGGGTAGAGGTAGATGCTCAGCATGTTGGGGAGGTTGGGCGATGGAGCCACAGGCAGCGTGTAGCGGGTTTGGTGCGTGTAGTTGAGGCAAGGAATCACGGTGAGCTTCACCTTCTTGCCGTCTTTGAGCCAGCCTTCGCCATTGGCCATCTGCGCTATCTCACCCATGGTCATGCCATGCACGGTGCACATGGGGAAGCGGCCTACGCCACTTTTGAGCTCCATGTCGAGGATCGGGCCGTCCACATACATGCCGTTGGGGTTGGGGCGGTCAAACACCATGAAGTCCTTATGATAGTCGGCGCAAGCCTCCATCAGGTTGGCCATAGTGATATAGTAGGTGTAGAACCGCAGTCCCACGTCTTGCAGGTCGGTCACCAGCACGTCGAACTTGTCCATATTCTCCTTGCTTGGGCGGTTCGTCTTGCCGTCGTAGAGCGAAGCGATGGGAATTCCCGTTTTTTCATCCACGCTGCTGCTCACATGCTCGCCAGCGTCGGCCTTGCCGCGGAACCCGTGTTCGGGCGAGAAAATCACGGTCACGTTCAGCCCGCTTTCCAGCATCACGTCGAGCACGTGCTTGCCTTCGGAGGTGATGCCCGTCTGGTTGCTCAGGAGTGCGATGCGCTTGCCTTTGAGCAGAGGCTCATACTGGTCGGTGCGGTCGGCGCCAAGCACCACAGGAGTGGCTGACGATGGCGAGCCGGTGGTCTGAACTTCAGTTTTCTTCTGTTGTGCCGCACATGCTGCCATAGAGGTGAATATGGCAAGCGATAGAAGTGCGAGTTTCAATAATCGTGTCATAAAAGTCGTAGAAGGTGAATGTATTAATTATTGCTCACAAAGGTAATGAATATTTGTAAATAACCATATTTTTTGCCTATGGAAATTTGGCGATTATGCCTGCAGTGCGGCGTGAAAGTGTGGTGTATTGCGGAATATTTGGGTTTTGATGGCGGCAAGTTTACCGAAATTCTGTGAATTATCACTAACTTTGCAGTGCAAAATATATTTGAGAGTACATTATTAAAAATCTGATAAATGCGACAACCATCCACCGATAAGCCCCAACGCCGCCGCAGAGCGGAAAATATTCAGAAGTTCACCGTAAAGGCCGACGCTCCCTTGCTCGAGGCCGCCGCGGCTGTGCTGAAAGACCACAAGCCCACCAAGCTCAAGTCGATGCTCAAGCATCATCAGTTTGCCATCAACGGCACACCCAGCTCGCAGTTCGACCGCCCGGTGAGCGCAGGCGATGAGCTGTGGGTGAATTTCGACGGCTCTTTCCATGTGTTCTCGCACCCGAAAGTGAAACTGGTGTATGAAGACGACGACATCATGGTGGTGGACAAGGCCTATGGAATGCTCTCCACTGCCGCTGGCAATAATATTAAGGACGAAACCGTGTATAATGTGCTGCGCAAGTATGTGAAGCTGCGCAGTGAGCATGCGCGTGTGTATATGGTGCACCGCCTCGACCGCGACACGTCGGGCCTGATGATTGTGGCTCGTACGGCAAAGGCCCGCGAGCGCTTCCTCACCCAGTGGGCCACTATTTTGCTTGAGCGCAAATATGAGGCCATTGTAGAGGGCGTGGTGGAGCAAGACATGGGACTGGTGCAAAACTATCTGATGGACGCCGACAACTATGAGGTGGTATCGACCGACGACCCGAAGGAGGGTGGCGACCTGGCGAAAACACGCTATAAGGTGCTGGCACGCTCCTCGCGCTTCACCAGGGTGGAACTCTCGATGCACCACGGCCATAAAAACCAGCTGCGTGTGCACATGAAGGATTTGGGTCACCCCATCAGTGGCGACCGCAAATATGGCGGCCACGCCAACGGCATTCACCGCCTTGCGCTCCATGCCACGCGCCTTTGCTTTGAGCACCCTGTCACTGGCAAGAAAATGACTTTCGAGTCGCCCATTCCATCTAACTTCCTCACCCTCCTCCGCTATCCAAACTGAAGTTTGATAGTCAGGACAGTAAGATACAAATTCCAACCATAAAAGGGTTTGTTAAAAAAGTGTGACAAGCTCTTTTCTTTTTTTGTGTAGTTGTGAAGGTTGGCTACAGAATCATTTTTTATAATTATGCTTGATTTTTACTCAATATCGATATTGATTAAGTCGAAATACATTAAGCGTGTGTTGAGTGGAAATGTGTTTTGACGCTTGATGTTTAATCCCATTGATTTTGCTTCGTTGGCTTCTTCTAAATATAAGAAATTGAATCCGTTTTTTGTATAATAATGAATTGTATCAGGATTGTTCTGGGCATCAACGATTATGAAGCGGCAGCCAGTTTTGTTTTCATTGCTGCGAAACCATGCTTTGATAAAATCCATCACAGCTGTGCCATACCCTTTTCGAGAGAGGGAACGGTTTGTGCCCAGGCGACCGATGAGCACGCCGGGAAAACGCCGGAGGTTTTTCTCGCCGTTCTCGGTCACGTATTCAATTTGCTCTTTGTCTTCTGGCAAAAGTTGCTTGATGCGGATAGCATCGTTTGAAATAGTGAAAATAGATACGATTACAGATGGATCGCTGATGAGACGGAATGCGTAGGTTTTACCAAGGAGCTTGTCGGCGTAAAGTTGGTAGTCGGTGCGGAAGAACTCATCAAGGTCTTCATTGCCACATGTGAAAGGTTCGCACTTCTCCAGCATAGATGGCGTTACACGCTCAAATGTGCATTGTGCGAGTAGCTCTTCGAGATTCATGAATGTGTTATAGATTTTGCTTGCGAAGGAAGTCCTTAACGAGCTTAATGTTACGCGACATGCTGATGCGCTGTTTGGTGTTGGTCTCAGCTTCTTTAGCCTTCACCATAAAATATTCTGCATCCTTGCCTTGTAACGTGGGTATTGAGCGAATAGCTATTGCCATAGTTTTATACTTTTATCTGTTAGGTAATCGGTATTCCGATGCAAATTTACATATTTTATTGATAACAATGTGTTTTAGAGACAAAATTCTTTTTGAAACACTGTGGAAATAGGGGAGCAGCCCGGCGGTTTCACAACTGCCGGGCTGCTGGCTATCATAGGAAAAATGAACAAGTTAGTGGTTTTTCATAGTAGTGTGTGGGTTTGGGTGTGTGGGGGCGTTAGAGCATCATGATGCGCATGTGGGCTTTAGGGTAGCGCAGCACAAGGCAGCTGGCTTCGGTGAGCACGAGCGCGTCAACATTTCGCACGCCACTTGCCTTGAGGTTGAGCGCTTCGGTGCTGAAGGGTATGTGGCAATACTTTTGCAGATACTCTGGGTCGATGACCATACCGTTGTCGGCCATGCCCACTTCATCAAACACCTCGCTCAGCAGCACATAGAGCGTGCCGAATTTTGATCGCAGCTCGCTGAAGTCGATGCCCCATTTCACCACATTCTCCCCGGCGGTCACCACCTTGGAGTATTCCAGCTTGTTGAGCCTGCCAATCAAGCCGCTGCCGCCGATTAGAATTTTGCGCTTGCTGCCGGCGTTGCCGGTGAATGCCTCGCGCATCATGTCCACCACCTCGTTTTGGGTGAACTGTTCGCTGTCGTAGTTGAAGACCTTGCCGGCTTGATACCAGATGCCACCCGTGAGCATGATGCTCTCCTTTTTGGCTGGATCCCATAGCTTTTTCTTCACACCGAACAAAAACGACTTCTCCATGCCGAGGCGCATATCGTAGATGGCAGCCTCCTCCTGGTCGCTCATGTCCCAGGGCACTTCCTTGTCGGCCATTTTCATGAGCGTGCTCTGCTCAATCTGGCATTTGAATATCTGGCAGAAGTTGCGGGCCTTCTGAGGAAGGGCCTCAAACTGTGGCGACATCACATCGAGCTCGCTGGCTGCACGGCCCATGCGAATGAGCGTGTTGTTGGCGGGAATGGCAGGCACACAGCCTTCGGTGTCGGCCACCTTCATGCCATTCACCGGCATCACCCAGATGCCACCGTCGTTGTCCTCTTTCTTCACCACATAGAGCACGAGGTCGTTGAGCGAGAGCGTCACGCCATCAGACTCATATCCGTTCACGCCCTGCACCAGTATGGTGTCGCTCACGTCGAACATCTCATTGTTCGTGGTCATGATTTTCACTTTGGTGAATTTGGAGGGGTCGCCGTCTTTCGTGCTTGGTGCCGGATTTGCCACCTTCATCTTGGCCGTGGTGGGCTTGGTGTCCACATTGTAGTAATCCACCGTCATACTTCCCACCCTTTTAGCGCCAGCGCATCTCGACAGCTGATCTACAGGCGTGGCCATAGGGCGGATTTTCACGATTTGGCTGTCGATTTCGTTGAGCAGCAGTTCGGGTGAGGCTTCTCTGGTCACATCGGTGGATAGAGGTCCGTCCACCACATGTTTTCCGCCCGCCACTCCAGCCACTAAGGCCATAGCGAGTGTGGCTTGTCCGTCGCTCATCGCGCACGACACCATCAGCAGGCAGAACGTGAAAAGAAGCAAGAGAATGAGCTTGAAATTAGCTTTCATCCATTTGATTTTTTGTAGGAGTTTGTTTTTCATTTTGCGTGTAGTTAAAAATATGAATATAAAGATAAAGGGTTGGAAAAATGGCTCGTTGATGGGATTATCTGTCCCACACGCTCCGTTTGCGGTATCGGGGAAAGGTGGCAGGCGCTGTGGCCTCCTGCTCGATGGGCATGGGCTGTGTGGCCTGCTCAATTTTTTCGTTACGGCCACGGAGGTAGCCTTCCGCTTCAGCGTTTTTCACTTCTTCGTCGTGGTTCACGGCGTGTGAGAGCAGACTCACTGTGCTTTCATCGAGGTCGCCTTTTCCAATTTTGTCGATGAGCTTGCGCACTTGGCTGTGTGTGGCTTCGTCGAGCTTCAGGCGCGTTGCGCACTCTTCCCACTGCTGTGGCTCAGTGGCCGTGTCGGGCACTTGTGCCGTAGTGGCTGTGGTGGTTTGCTGTGTGTTGTCGTTCATGATGTTAAAAATAAATTATATGATTGTGATTGATGATGCAAAGTTAGTAAGGCGCGCAGCCGAAAATCAACGTCAATTTGGCCATTCCGTTCCGGTGTGTGGCTTCTGGCATTTGTTCGGGTGGCGGAAAATGTGTAACTTTGTGCAATCCAAAACTGCTCAAACAATTAATTATCACTATATTATTTTTATGGAAAAATTAGTCATCAATTCTTTCGAGGAATTTGAGTCATATCTTGGCAAGGAACTTGGCACTTCAGAGTGGCTGGAAATTGACCAGGATCGTATCAATAAATTTGCTGATGCCACGCTCGACCACCAGTGGATTCATGTGGACGTGGAGCGCGCGAAAGTGGAGAGCCCTTTCAAGAGCACTATCGCTCACGGCTATCTCACCCTCTCGCTTCTCCCATACCTGTGGGGGCAGATTATTGAGGTGAACAATATATCCATGCTTGTGAACTACGGTATGGACAAGATGCGTTTTGGCCAGGCTGTGGTCACCGGAAGCCGCGTGCGCATGACCGCCAAACTGCACAATATCCAAAATCTCCGTGGCATTGCCAAGACTGAAATTGAGTTTAAGATAGAGATTGAGGGCCAGCGCAAGCCAGCCCTTCAAGGCATTGCCTCTTTCCTCTACCACTTCAAGTGATTTTGCGCTCTAATTTCCAAGAAGTTTAGAAGATTTTTTGGAAGTTGAGAAGATATTTTTTGAAGTTAAGAAGTTAGGGAAGTTATAGAAGTTAAGACGAATGTGGAGCTGGATAGGGAACACTTCCAATATCGGCACCCAAGCAAATAAGCAACCGTCTCAACTTCTATAACTTCCCTAACTTCTTTCACTTCTTACAGAGCAACCGTCTTAACTTCTATAACTTCCCTAACTTCTTAACTTCTCAAAAAAGCTCCTCTCACTACAGCATATTGGCATCGCGGGCAAAACTGATGTTGAGGCTTGCCCGGTGCTTGAGCCATGCGGTGTGGTAATAGCTTGCGTCGTCGCCATAGAATCGCTTCAGCGCAAACCATGCCAGCATCTGTGTCACGTCGTCGCGCATAGCATCGGGCAGCGATTCTGGGTAAGGGTTGAAAAACAGAAATTCGATGGTCACATTCTTGCTGTCGAGGTTGATGTTGAAATTCGAGAAGCTGATATAGGCCATGAATCGGGAGCGCAAATCCTCGAACCCCTCTTTCACGCGCATCATGCATAGCCGCTCCAAGTCGGGCGTGAGCCGCTTGGCTTCGGGGTGGGTGATGCAGTGCCATGCGCTCTCAGCGTAGATGATGTTGAGAATCTGCTCTTTGTCGATGTTTATTTTCAGCGTGTGTGTTGGTTGTGGTGTTTTGTTCATGATTATAAAAATTTGGTGGTGTTTTAAGATTGGTGGGTGCGTGCTGCTTCAGCGCAGCGTAGCCGCAGTGGAGCGAGTGAAGGATTGCAGTTTCTGACGTTTCGCCTTTCTGCATCGCAGAATCCCACGTTTGGCCTGCCTTTCGGTGAAGAAGAATCGGCTCGCCCGCGAGTGGAGCAGCACAAAGTCGAGAGCCTTGGCAATGCTCATGCCGGGGTGGAGCGAGGTGAGTGCCCCCACTTTCTCACTCACCTCTCTCCACATTTGCTGGCGCAGCTCGCTGCGGAATGTGGTGTGCTCGCCGGTGAGCATCTGGCACACCACCCGGTAGGCCCGCTGGAAGCTCAGATTGTAGTGTGGCTGTCCGTGGGCTATTGCCCAGCTCAGGGCTGAATTGTGTGGGTCGGGAACACGGTTTTTAACCATAAAGTCGAGCGCATCATTATAGATGCTCAAAAACTCCTTGTCTCTCGCAAGGCAGTTTTCCATTTTAGCGTTGTTGCTGTTCATCATTGTGTATGTTAAATTTAAAGTGTTGTGAGTGTGGAAGTGCAGGCTGAGGCGTGGCTTGCAGCAGTTTTGCCAGTGCTCTTGCCTTTTCCACCACAAAGGTAATACTATTAAAAGGTAATATGCAAATAAAAAGTGGTAAAAATACCATAACCATTAAAATTTCACAAAAAAAATAGCGGAGGCGGCGTTTTTTAGTGCCGTCTCCGCTTATATGCGTTTCACGCATGAAGGTATGCGCAATCACTTGTTCAGTTCATTCATCAGGTCGTTGATGGCCTCTTTGCCTTTCTCCTTAGCCTGCTCCACCACTTTGTCAACCACTTCTCCGCCTTTTTCCTCGGCTTTTGTGGTGATAGAGTCGAGAGCCGCATCGATGGCCTTACTGTCGATGCCCAATTCCTCGGCCTTTTGTTTGCCCATTTCAATGGTGCTGTCGATGGTTTCCCTCACCTTGCTGGGCGCTTTCGCACGCTGCTTCTCCATGTATTTGTCGACAATCAGTGCAAGTTCGTCCTTGTCGAGCGTGAACACATGGCTAAACATACCGAAGCCAACCGAAAGCGACAGCTCGCCAATTTGCACCTTGGCCTTGTTGAAAATGAAATAGTCGTCCACCTCGATGCTCTGCTCCAGCAGTTCGCGCACCATTTTTGATGTGGTGTATTTCACTGTTCCATCGATTGATTCGGGATCGGCTGCCTCAGAATTGCTGCCGATTTGCCCAATAATGTAGTCGGTGGTGCGCTCCGTGATGGTGTCCACATATTCATCTTTCGAGGGCTTGGTGAGCATCATGATGCCCATCACCATCAGCGCCACTATGAGCGTGATGATGGCCGTTTTGCTCTTTTTCGACTTGTCGGATTGCGTGTCGTCGTCATGCCGGTCGTAGGCATATCGTCTTGGTGGCTCCTGCGGTGTGGAGGCTTGCCCATACTCCGGCTCATGCACTGGGGCTTCGGGTGGCGTGTCGCCATCATCGTCGCCGAAGTCGGTGTAGGCGGTATCTGTATTGCTTATTGGCGTGTCGGGCACGATGGCGTCGGCCAGCTCGGGCACGGTGCACGCCTCTTTCCAGTCGGGCATACCCTTGTGCCACACCAGCGTGTTGGCGGTGATGCCCTGCTGCTTTGCTTCTTCGAGCGTGAATGGCCCGAGGCGCATGTCGTTTTTAATAATATAGATTTTCATGCCCCAAAGTTATATAAAAAAACGATAGGCAGTGCTAAAAATCGGAGGCTTCTAAATAGGTTTTTTCAAAAAGTCCTGAAAAGCCTGCTTGTAGCTGTCGCCAATGGGGATATACACATCGCCAAACACGATGCGGTTGCGCTCAATCTCGCGGATTTTGCTCTTTTGCACGATAAATGAGCGGTGCACCCTGATGAAGCGCGACGAAGGCAGCATCTCCTCCATGGTCTTCATGTTGATGAGCGACACCACGGGCTTGGGCGAGTCGTCGGTGTAGATTTTCACATAGTCCTTCAGCCCCTCGATGTATTTGATGCCGTCGAGGCGAATCTGAATCAACTTATACTCGCTCTTCACGAATATGCTTTTCAGGTCGGCGTCTTTCTCGGAGCTGCTGCTTTGCTGGCGCACGAGCGAGAACCACTGCAGTGCCTTGTTGCACGCCGCTAAAAAGTCCATATAGCTGATGGGCTTGAGCAGATAGTCGAGCGCATTGATGCGGAAGCCGTCGAGCGCATACTGGTCGAATGCGGTGGTGAACACGATTCTCGTGGATTCGGGTATCATTTTCGACAGCTCCAGCCCGTTGATTTCGGGCATTTGAATGTCGAGGAAAGCCACGTCCACCGCCTCGTTGGCCATACCCTTCATGGCGTCGATGGCGTTGTTGTATTTTCCGGCAAGCTGCATAAATGGGATTTTTTCCACATAACTGGCGAGCAGTTCAACGGCTAAAGGCTCGTCGTCAACTATTGCGCATTTCAGAATCATAGGTGTAAATTTTTATGATTGAATAATACTCTTTCCCGTCGGGAGAGGTGCCACGGTGCCACTCGTGACGGCCACCGCCATACATCAGGTTGAGGCGTTTCTGCACTTGCTCCAGCCCAATGCCCGACCCGCTCTTGTCGTTCACGCTTTTCGGGTGGTAGCTGTTGCGTATTTCGCAAGTGATCACGCCGTCGGCCTCTGCAATTTTCACATTGATGTAGCTCGGCACTGATGGCGAGATGCCGTGCTTGAAGGCATTTTCTATCAGCGAGATGAAGATGAGCGGCGCAATGGGGGTGGCGTCGTTCTCGTCCACGCTGATGTCGGTGTTTACCGCCACCGTCTGGCTCAGCCTTATCTTCATCAGCTCAATATAGTTGGTGATAAAGGCCACCTCTTTGCACAGCGGCACAAAATTCTGCTGATTGTCGTATAGCACATGGCGCAGCAGCTTACTCAACTCCTGCACCGCACCCTGCGCCTTGTCGGGGTCGATGGCGATGAGGGCGTAGATGTTGTTGAGCGTGTTGAGCAGGAAGTGCGGATTGAGCTGGTTTCGCAAATTGGTCAGTTCCGCCTCGCTTCTTGCCTTCTCCGCCTCGCGGCGCATGTCCTCGGTTCGCTTCCAGTGCTGCGACATGCGAATGGCCATGGCCAGCGTCACCAACAGCCCCATCAGAATCCCTTGCCAAATCAGAAACATGGGTGGTGTGCCGGGGCGGTGGCGTGGTGGAGCAGGCTGGATTTTCGACATCAGTCCCCACCAAGCCATGTGGAGCAGGAGCGCCACGATGATGACCGCCACGTTTTCCCATAAAAAGCGGCTTCGCTTGTGCTTCAGATAGAGTTTGGGAATGAGCAGGAAATAATTGATATAGAACACCGCCATGTAGCACAGCGTAGGCCCGAGCGAGCGGAAGGTGTGCAGCAGGCGTTCATCATAGGCCTCCGAGGGACGCAGTATCGATGGCATGAAAATCACAAGTCCCCAGCAGATGATGTGGGTGAGCAGGTTTCTTTTGTCGATGTATCCTTTTTCCACAGTTTGGTGATATTGCTTAACAGTTCCTTTTGATTAGTTTTGCCAAAGTTATAAAAAATAGCCCGCCCCTACAAAATGCAATAGACGATTCCCCCTATTTTATAGACAAAGTGCCCGTTTGGAATTTTTCTTTCATAATGTTGCGGCCGAGAGCACATGGAGCTGTGGGTTTTGGAGAGCTTCTGCTGCATCGCAATAAGAAAAAGGCTCTGCCTCATGAATGTGGAAGCAGAGCCAATATTTTATCGGGGAAATGGATGTGAAGCGTTATTCCTTAGTTACGCGCTCGAGCCATTTCACCATGCCCAGCATGATGCCAGCCGAGATGAAGCATACCACGATGAACACGCCCCAGCATTGCCACAGGTCAATCTTGTTGTACATGATGGCACCGATAGGGAGCAGCATATTGCCGAGCGCGGTGGTTCCGAGCCATAAGCCTTGGCAAAGGCCGAGCATACTTTTTGGAGCCACTTTCGACACGAATGAAAGGCCGAGTGGCGAAATGAACAGTTCTGCCACGGTGAGCAGGAAGTAGGTTACAATCATCACCCATGCTCCGGCCTTCATGCTCTCGCGCACGCCTGCTTCCATGGCGGTGAACGCCTCACCTGAAGGATAACCTGCCACGTAGGAGAATACGGCAAGGAATGCGTAGGCCAAACCGGCAATGGTCATACCGATGGCGATTTTTCGTGGGGTGGAAATTTCCTTACCCTTTTTGCTCAGGGTGCCGAATATCCACATAATCACAGGAGTGAGCACAATCACGAAGAAGGGGTTCACAGCCTGCCAGAATTCGGGTGGGAATTGGCCGGTCTTTACGAAGTCGCGTGCGAAGAATGAGAGCGACACACCATTCTGGTGGAATGAGAACCAGAAGAAAATCACCACACCAAGCACAGCGAAAAGCGCATATAGGCGCTGCTTGAGTTCTTTTGCCTGTTTTGCTTTTTCCTCTGGGGTGTATTCCACCACGGTTTTCTCTTTTTTGCCTGGGGTGGGGAACAAGCCGCGTTTCCAGATGAAGATGCCCAAAGAGAGCAGCATGGCCAGCACTGAGGCGATGAATGCAAAGTGCACGCCTTGGTTAAACACCTCGAGATAGCTCTGGCACACTTCAGCCGATGGCTGGGCGTTGATGCCTGCCTGTGCCATATATTTCACAAGGTTGGCGGTGTCGTCGGCGTTG
>JBNMJK010000058.1:0-13997 GCA_050873765.1 Sodaliphilus sp. | reverse complement strand
AGAAATGAAGGCAAAGCAAAAAGAATTTGAAAAAACTCTCGCAAGCTATGCGGATGTGTATGTGAACGACGCGTTCGGTACTGCACACCGTAAGCATGCCTCTACTGCAGTTGTGGCCGACTTCTTCGCTCCTGAGAACAAGATGGTGGGTCTTCTTATGGAAAAGGAACTTGCAGCTGTTGACAATGTGCTCAACAACATCAAGCGCCCATTCACTGCTATTATGGGTGGCTCGAAAGTTTCAACCAAAATTGGTATTATTGAGAACCTGATGGAAAAGGTTGACAACCTTATTCTTTGTGGTGGTATGACCTACACCTTCATGAAGGCTCTTGGTGGCAAGGTGGGTGATTCAATCTGCGAAAACGACAAACTTCAGCTTGCACTCGACATCATAGAAAAGGCAAAAGCTAAAGGTGTGAACCTTGTGCTTGGCGAAGACAGCGTGTGTGCCGACAGCTTCAGCAATGATGCAAACACTCAAATTTGTCCAGCCAACGACATTCCTGACGGTTGGGAAGGTCTTGACATTGGTCCAAAAACTCAGGCTAAATTTGCTGACGCTATCAAAGAGGCTAAGACTATTCTTTGGAATGGCCCTGCAGGTGTATTTGAGTTCGACAAATTCGCAGTCGGCTCAAAAGCTATTGCTGACGCAGTAGTGGAAGCCACTAAGAATGGTGCTTTCTCTCTCGTTGGTGGTGGCGATTCAGTGGCTTGTGTTAACAAGTTTGGCTATGCCGACAAGGTATCCTACGTTTCAACAGGTGGTGGTGCCCTCCTCGAAGCTATTGAGGGTAAGGTTCTGCCAGGTGTTGCAGCAATCAAAGGCTAATTCATCTACGTTAGACTTACATAATTTTTAAACAATTGAGCAGTGTTGCAAATTTATCAAGCAACACTGCTCTATTTTTTATTCATGCTGATTACTTTTCTCTCAAATACCACAATTAACGGAATTTATACAATAAAAACACGCCACAATATGGAAAAATTTAAATAATTCTTTATAACTTTGTGTGTTTTTAAAGACAATAAAATCGTTGAAGTAAAACAACTATTAAGTTACTATATAATTTATTTTTAAAGCTATGGCAGAAAAAAGAGAAAAATTGTTCGACATGTTTTCTCCTGTGTCTCCTGAAGAATGGAGAGCAAAAGCTGAAATCGATCTTAAAGGTGCAGATTTCAACAAGAAGATGATATGGCGAACTAATGAAGGGTTCAATGTTCAGCCACTGTACCGTGGAGTGGACATCAAAGACTTCAAAACCATTGATTCACTCCCAAGTGAATATCCTTATGTGCGTGGCACACGCACAAACAACGATTGGCAAGTACGCCAAGACATTGATGCAACCGACTTAAAAGAAGCCAACGCTAAAGCTCTTGATGTGCTGAATAAAGGCATCACTTCTTTAGGTTTCGTGATGGGTGATGACTTGAATCTCGACACGCTTCTCAATGGCATCTACACTGAATATGCCAACATCAATTTCGTTGTTTGTCCTAAGCACGTGATTGAATTAGCTAAGTCTCTCGTTGCTTATCTTGAAAAGAAAGGGACGGCCGACAAATTTGTGGGTTCAATCGACTATAATCCATATAAACCAGCATTCAAAAAAGGTAAAAAACCATGTGCTGATATGACAGCCGTGGCTACCGAACTTCTTAAAATTGTGGCTCCCGTTAAGGGTCTGCGTGTACTTTCTGTTGACAGTGAAATGCTGTCGAACGCTGGTGCATATATTTATCAAGAACTCGGCTACGCACTTTCTTGGGGTAATGAATGGTTGGCACAATTAACCGATGCAGGCTTCACTGCCGACGAAGTGGCTAACCGCATTAAATTCAACATGGGTGTGTCAACTGTATATTTCATGGAATTGGCTAAGTTCCGTGCTGCACGTATGCTTTGGGCGCAAATCGTGAAGCAATACAAACCATCTTCCGACAACGCTTGCAAGATGGTGGTGAATGCAACGACATCACGTTACAGCCAAACTCTTTTCGACTCTTACGTGAATTTGCTGCGTTCTCAAACACAAGCCATGTCGGCTGCACTTGCTTCGGTTGATGAGATCACTGTCACCCCATTCGATGTTTCTTATAAGAAATCCGATGACTTCAGTGAGCGCATTGCGCGCAACCAACAATTGCTTCTTAAGGAAGAAAGCCACCTCGACAAAGTTGTTGACCCTGCTGGCGGCTCTTACTACATTGAAGAACTCACCATGTCGCTTGCTCAAGCTGGCTGGAAGTTGTTCCTGGAAACAGAAGACAAGGGCGGTTTCAAGGCTGCAGTTGAAAGCTATGATGTGACTAATGCTGTTAATGAATCTGCTAATACTCGATTCGACAAAGTGGCTAAGCGCCGCGAACAGCTTCTTGGCACCAACCAGTTCCCTAACTTCACCGAAGTGTCTGATGGAAAGAAAGACATTCACAGCACTTGCACCTGCAGTTGCAAACCAGAAGAAGGTGCACCAGTGCTCAATAATAAGCGTCTGGCAAGCCAGTTTGAAGAATTACGTCAAGCTACAGAAAATGCCGCCAAGAAGCCAGTTGTATTTATGCTCACCATTGGCAACTTAGCTATGCGATTGGCTCGTGCCCAGTTTAGCGACAACTTCTTCGGTTGCGCAGGCTATAAGTTGATCGACAACAATGGCTTCAAAACAGTGGAAGAAGGCGTAGATGCTGCTATGGCTGCAAAGGCAGATGTGGTGGTTCTCTGCTCAAGCGATGCTGAATATCCAGAACTGATTCCTAATGCACTTAAAGCTCTTGATGGCCGTGCAGAATTTGTGCTTGCAGGTCCAGAAACAGATGAGTTTAAGGCTATGGGCGTTACTAACTTTATTAATGTTCGAACCAACGTTCTTTCAACATTGAAAGCTTTTAATGCTAAACTTTTAAAATAATCACAACACAATGAGACCAAATTTTAAAAATATAGATATTGCAAATGAGGCTTTTAATGTTGAACACAAGCCTCTAAAACTGGCCGAGCCTTGGAAAAACGCCGAGCTGCTCGATATCAAGCCAGTTTACACCCGTCAAGACCTTGAAGGTCTTGAACACCTCAACTTCGTTGCAGGTATTCCTCCTTTCCTCGGTGGTCCTTATAGCTTGATGTACCCATTCCGCCCATGGACAGTGCGTCAGTATGCAGGTTTCTCCACTGCAGCAGAATCTAACGCATTCTATCGTCGTAACCTCGCATCTGGTCAGAAGGGTCTGTCAGTGGCATTCGACCTTCCTACTCACCGTGGCTACAATGCTGATAACCCACGTGTAGTTGGTGATGTTGGTAAGGCTGGTGTGTCAATCTGCTCGGTAGAAGACATGAAAGTGCTTTTCGATGGTATTCCATTGAACAAGATGTCTGTGTCTATGACCATGAATGGCGCAGTGCTTCCTATTCTTGCCTTCTACATTGTGGCAGGTTTGGAACAAGGCGCTAAACTTGAAGAGATGGCTGGTACTATCCAGAATGATATCTTGAAGGAGTTCATGGTGCGTAACACTTACATCTACCCTCCTAAATTCTCTATGGATATCATTGCCAGCATTTTTGAGTACACTTCTCAAAACATGCCTAAATTCAATAGTATCTCTATTTCTGGTTATCACATTCAGGAAGCTGGTGCAACTGCAGATATTGAATTGGCCTACACCCTTGCTGATGGTATGGACTACATTCGCACTGGTGTGAATGCCGGTCTGAATGTAGATGCATTTGCTCCACGTTTGTCGTTCTTCTGGGGTATTTCAATGAACTTCTTCACAGAGATTGCCAAAATGCGTGCCGGTCGTTTGCTTTGGGCTAAAATTGTAAAGAGCTTTGGTGCTCAAAATCCAAAGTCAATGTCGCTGCGTACACACAGCCAGACCTCAGGTTGGTCGCTTACAGCACAAGACCCATTTAACAATGTGGGACGTACTTGTATTGAAGCAATGGCAGCTGCACAAGGCCACACCCAGTCACTTCACACCAACGCACTTGATGAGGCCATCGCACTTCCTACCGACTTCTCTGCTCGTATTGCGCGTAACACTCAGATTTTCATTCAGCAAGAAACCTACATCACTAAGGTTATTGACCCATGGGCCGGTTCTTACTATGTAGAAAAACTGACTGATGAGCTCGTTCATAAAGCTTGGGCACATATCGAAGAAATTGAAAAACTTGGCGGTATGGCCAAGGCAATCGAGACTGGTGTGCCAAAAATGCGTATCGAAGAGGCTGCTGCACGTACTCAGGCTCGTATCGACTCTGGTCGTCAAACCATTATCGGTGTGAACAAATATGTGCTTGAAAAGGAAGCTCCTATTGATATTCTTGAGATTGACAATACTGAAGTGCGCAACGAACAGGTTGCAGGTCTTCAAAAACTTTACAAGGAGCGCGACAACGACAAGGTTAAAGCTGACCTCGATGCACTTACTGAGTGCGTGAAGACTGGTAAGGGTAACCTTCTCGCTTTCGCAGTGCAAGCTGCAAAAGACCGCGCTTCTCTTGGTGAAATTTCTGATGCTTGCGAGAAAATCGTAGGCCGTTATAAAGCAAAAGTTAATGTGATTTCAGGCGTGTACTCTACAGAAGCTAACAACAACGCGGACCTTCAAAAGGCTCGTGAACTCACATCAGAGTTCGCTAAAAAATATGGTCGTCAACCTCGTATTATGATTGCGAAAATGGGTCAGGATGGTCACGACCGTGGTGCAAAAGTGTGTGCAACCGGCTATGCCGACTGCGGTTACGATGTGGATATGGGACCATTGTTCCAAACTCCAGAAGAAGCCGCTAAGGAAGCCGTTGAAAACGACATTAACATTCTTGGCGTATCCTCATTGGCTGCAGGTCATAAGACTTTGATTCCTGCTGTGATTGCAGAGCTAAAGAAACTCGGCCGTGAAGATATTATGGTTACTGCCGGTGGTGTGATTCCTGTTCAGGACTACGACTTCCTCTACAAGGCTGGCGTGGCTGCTATTTATGGCCCTGGCACATCTGTGATGAAATCTGCAATCAATATGATGGAAATCTTGTTGAATGAAGAATAATTCTCTATAAGAATATATTAAATTCTCTTATGAAGTCCGTGCTTTTAACACAAGCGCGGGCTTTTTTATTTTTTAAGATAGCGATTCGGAAAGTGTGTTTTTAATTTTGTAACTTTGTAATATATATTTGACAGTAAAGCATCACAAAAATCATGATTGATCACAAAACTGTAGAGAAAATACTTGACGCTGCCGACATTGTGGAAGTGGTGAGTGATTTTGTATCTCTTAAAAAAAGAGGGGCAAACTGGGTTGGTCTTTGTCCATTCCATAACGATAGGCGGCCTTCTTTTTATGTGTCACGCTCTAAGGGTTTTTGCAAATGCTTTAGTTGTGGAGAAGGTGGCGGAACGGTAAGTTTCATCATGAAACACGAGCAAATGACCTATCCAGAGGCATTGCGCTACCTTGCCAAGAAATACCATATTGAAATAGTAGAAAAGGAACTTACCGATGAAGAACGTGCTGAAGAAATTGAAAAAGAAAGCATGTATGTCATCAACGAGTTTGCCATGAATTTCTTTGAGCAGCAACTCAACAACACTCAAGAGGGCCAAGACGTGGGCTTGAGCTATTTTAGAGAAAGAGGCTTTAGCGATGAGTCGATAAAAAACTTTCATCTGGGCTATTCTCCCGATAGCCCTACTGCTTTACATGATGCAGCGGTTAAAGCTGGTTATAACGAGGAAATCCTTACAAAGGTGGGATTGTGTTGGAAAGACGAGAAGGGCAGATGGTTTAACAAGTTTCGCGGCAGGGTCATTTTCCCTGTTTTCACCATGGGTGGAAAAGTTGTTGCCTTTGGTGGAAGAACACTTCGCAATCACCCTGCAAAATACTTGAACTCTCCAGAGTCACTGATTTACCACAAACGCAAAACCATTTATGGTTTGTTCCAGGCAAAGCGCGACATTGCCAAACTCGACAAATGTTTTATTGTGGAAGGATATGCCGATGTAATATCTATGCATCAAGCTGGTTTTAAGAATGTGATTGCCACCTCTGGCACAGCACTTACGCCAGAGCATATCCACATCATTCATGGCCTAACCACAAATGTTACAGAACTTTTCGATGGTGATGCTGCTGGTATAAAAGCAGCCCTTAAAGGCGTAGATTTATTGCTGAAACAAGGATTGAATATTAAAATCTTGGTATTGCCAAACCCTGAAGACCCCGACAGCTTTGCTCAACACCACAGTGCTACAGAAATAACAGACTATATCACTAAAAATGAGCAAGACTTTATAAATTTCAAAACCAACACGCTGCTTGCCGACTGCGCCAATGATCCTATTAAGAAATCAGAAGTCGTAGAAAATGTGCTCCGGTCCGTTGCTCATATTCCAAACCAAATCACTCGAAGCATTTATGCTCAAGAATGTGTAAAGAAGTTTCAAATAGATGAAAATGTTATAGTAACACAAATTCAGCGATACAGAGCACAATTATTAGAGGACGACAAAAAAAAGCAGTCTTTAGAGAACTCACGCAGTGAGAGAAATGACCAACGTGAATATGCAGAAGCCAACCAGCCCGTTGCTATTCCACCGGTAGCCTCATCTGCCCAGGGTAAGCCCAAAGTGAATCAGGTAAGCTACTTGCAACTTAGCGAATTGGAAGTAATAAAGTATATGCTGAAGTTTGGCTGTTCAATTATTCTCGAATACGAAAACCTCACTGTAATGGAATGGCTGACAAAAGAGATTGAGGACGACAGTCTTCAATTCTCTACTCCACTTTATCAAAAAATCTTCCAGTTGTGCAAAAATGTTTTCTCAGAATTCCCTTCTGCGTTCAGTACGTTTACACAGCAAATAGAACAAGAAAAAGAGCCATTATATAATCAAGAAATTGAACAGATACGAGCCACTTGTGAAGGTGACTTTGCAGAAATTGAGCGACGTGAAGAGGACGCGAAATCGGAAATTAACAAACAGTTCGATTCTAAAATATCTGACTATCGAAAGTACTACCTATTTAAGCATCTCAGCGCAAATGCCGATAAGGAAGTGCGCGAATTAGTGGATTCGGTATGTTTGCCAAAACATAATTTGAGCAAAGTGCACGAAGAGATATTCTCAAAAGAAATGGAGCCAGAAAGGCTACTATCAGTTGTTTCTTCAGCTATGTTTAACTGGAAACTTTCTATTATCGAACAAAAAATAGCACAATTGGAATCCAGCCTTAAGGACGCTAACATTGAGACACAACTTAAAATTTTGGAGAAAATCAAAGAATTAAATTCTTTCAGAAAAGAATTCTCGAAATTGATTGGCGAGCGTGTTGTTAATCCAAAAGGTATGATTTAATTAGTTTATTTTTTATATCTTTGTGGTACAGAAAGAAATTACAACATAGAAACTAACTACTAAACAGGATATGATGAAAAGTTTATGCTTATTTATTATTTTCTTAAGCTTTTTATGCAGTGTATCAATATTGGCTAAGCCAAACCTGAATCTACCGGTAAAGGTGCTTGGCAACGAATCATACTATTTTTATAAAGTGAAAGGAGGAGAGTCGCTTAATGGTATAGCACAAAAACTTGGCATCACCGTCAATGACATTCTTCTTTACAACCCTTCTGCATCACAAGGAGTAACAAAAAAACAACTTCTGTTTTTCCCAGTTTCCGACTTTTCTCCTACAAAAAAAGAAAACACAACTGTGCAAGTGCCAACTTCAAAAGTGCTGCATGTTGTGAAAAAAGGACAAAGCCTTTACGGAATCTCTAAAATATACAATGTCACCGTTGATAATCTTGTAGCAGCAAACCCTGGAGCATACACCAATCTAAAAGAAGGTGATGTGATTGTCATACCTGTAAACCAATCTATTTCCGCATCTTCAGTTACAGGAGTAAATGAAGTCTTTCATACCATCGCAAAAGGAGAATCTATGTATAGTATTGCCAAGCAATATAATACAACGGTAGAGAATCTACTTAAACTCAATCCTGGCATCTATCCTAATCACTTTATAGAAGGCGACGTGATCAAAATATGCCCTAACACGCCTGAGCAGATTTCTGTTAAAACTGATGTGAAGCAGATGACTCATTATGTAGCTAAAAAGGCCGACACTTTTGAATCGATTGCAAGTGCAAACCACATTTCGGTTAAGCAACTGAAAGATGCAAATCCGGATTTGAAGAAAATCAAGAATGGCAGTGTGGTGTATATTCCTAAAAATGGTGTCACTACAAAAACGGTCAGCAGCAGTGATGCCACTGTTCATCAGCTTGAGCAAACTTATTCAGATAAAATTGCAGATATAGCCACGAAGGCTCATCAAACTAAAAAAGATGGTGTTATCAATGTGGCTATGGTGTTGCCATTTCAGCTGCAAAAAGAGAATCCTCCACGGCAAGCCTATCTTTATACAGATTTCTACAAGGGTTTTCTGCTGGCAGTAGATTCTATCGGAAAACATTGCGACCGGAAAATTAATATCAACGTGTATGACACACAGCACAATCTGAATGTCACCGACAGCATTCTTGCCCTGCCTTCGATGAAAAATATGGACGCTATTATCGCTCCATCAGAGCCAAAACAGCTTGAGAGGTGCAACCAATTCGGCATCAAGAATAATGTGTTCGTGATCAACTGCTTCTCTTCAAAAAATGAAGATTATGCATCAAATCCGCAAATCATACAATTAAATATGCCTTCTTCTTATTTAGCTGCTGCGGTTAATGAATTGATTTCATCGGATTTTAAAGATTATGAAATTGTATTTCTTAAAGACCCGTCTGAAGACGACAATGATGTGATTTCTGAAGTGATGCAGTATTTAAAAGCCAACAACTTTAAAACCCATTTTATTGACGTGTTTAGCACAATAGGATTTGAAACTATTTCTTCTTATATGGATCCCGGTTCAAACTACCTGTTTATACCCACCTCGTCATCAAAACAGTTTTTCTTGAAATTTTCAAAAGCTCTCACAGAAGTAAAAGGGAAGCGCTTTGATTGCGAGGTTCGTTTGTTAGGTCATCCGGAATATCTTGTCATGAAGGATCAAAAGTCCACTCTACAAAAGATTAATACTTATGTTTATTCTCGGTTCTTTGTGGCCAATGAAAAAAGAGGTGCAGAGATTGAACGCAAATTCAAGGCCGCATATCATGAGAATATGCTGCCAACTACCCCATCTCTTGGAATTTTAGGATTCGATCTCGGAACTTACATTATCACCACCCTATCGTCAGATGGTTCATTTATTACCGGTCACAAGTATTTCGATGGAGTGCAGATGGACATTGACCTACAGCGCAGCAGTAATTGGGGCGGATATATCAATAAATGTGTTGAACTCGTTCATTTTTCTGGCAATAAAGTGTCAGAAAGAATAATAAAGTAACATGCTGAAATTTTTCACATACAATATTGTCCTCCTTTTTACGCTCATCACGTCATCTGTAGCAATTGCACAAAATCACTATGAACCTAATATAGCGATTGGTGCAAAAGGTGGCTATACCCTCTCAAAAATTAATTTCAACCCATCTGTGCCACAAAGTATGCAAGGCGGATTGATGATAGGAGCCACATTCCGCTATGCAGAAGAAAAGAATTTCGGACTAATCGCCGAGTTTAACATCGAACAACGTGGTTGGAAAGAAAAGTATGAGGGCACATCATTTGAGTTTAACAGGCGATTTACATATCTGCAAATCCCCATTCTCACTCACATCTATTTTAGTAACGAGCATTTTAAGGGATTCTTTAACGCGGGGCCAGAAATTGGCTATATGATAGCCACCAGCACCCATTCAAATTTTGATTACAACAATATTGGCAATATCCCCGATTTCCCTATCCAAAACCGATATAACGACCAGCTCACATTAGCCATCAAAAATAGGTTCGACTATGGTATTTCGGCTGGTGTGGGTGTAGAGTGGATTTCAAGCAAGAAGCACTCCTTTAATTTGGAAGGACGATTCTACTATGGACTCAACAATGTGTTTTCAAGTAAAAAGACAGATCCTTTTTCCGGATCGAACGCCATGTCGATAATGGTTACTTTGGGATATTACTATCGATTGAAGTAATGTTCACAATTCTGATAAAGGCTACTAACTATGAAGTATTTTATAGATAAGTTCCTTAAATAGTTCATAAGGATCTTGCCTTGACCCTTGTCCTTTACTTTTCAAGTCACAATCCCTTATGTAAGTAATGATATTGACGGCGGCCCTCTTGCTGAAAGCCTGGGCAGCCTCTTTCAGTTTGCGGAGCCTGAAAGGGGTTCGGATATTCACTTGCTCCATCAATCCAGTATCTGACTTATCTTTTGCCGTTTGAATCAGCAAAATATTTGTGAAGAAATTAAACATACTTCCTAAAACAGGCACTAAAGGATTATTTTTAGGGTTTTTCTGAAAATAATCCACTATACGGTAAGCTTTAAGTTGATTCCTGCTTACAAGAGCATCTTCAAGTTCGAAGATATTGAATTCCTTGCTGTAGCCAATGTTTTTCTCTATGAGTTCTGGAGTGATAGTGTTCTTGCAGCTGATAGCAAGAAGTCTTAGCTTGTCGATTTCGCCAAACAGACGCGACAAATCAGCACCGATGTGCTCAGCCAAAATCGAAACTGACTTCTCGTCGATGTTTACCCCCACAGAATGGCAGTATTCCCTAATAATTTTGGGTGCTTCATAATCCCTAATTTTATTAGAAGTGAAGATAATGCCATTCGCCTTTTTGAGTTCTTTCGTGAAATCGTTGGCCTTTAATGAGCCACCTTTATAACACACAATCAGTATGGTGCTGCTCAATGGCTTTTGTGCATAGAATTGAAGCATATTCATTTCTGAAGCATGCTTATTACCCGCTTTTCCCACATTTTGAGCTTCACGTAGCACCACCACTTGATAATTCGACATAGCCGGATATTGTTTGCAAGCAGCAATCACATTACGCATTTCCACGTCTATACCATAACAAACCGTTAAATTAAAGGCCTTCTCATCTTCTGTCAAGGCTTGATCCACGATTAAATCGCACAATTTGTCGATATAATATGGTTCATCACCTTGCAGCAGGTATATTGGACGGAATTGCTTATTCTCTATTTCCTTTTTAAGTGAAAAATATGTGATGTCGTTTTTTTTTGGTGGCATTGTATAATAGCTATTACCCGATTTTTTGTTAAATTTACAATCAATTTACGATTTGTGCAAATCAATTTTAGTGATGAAATTAAACTTACCTGAATATCAGTTCAATATAAAAAAGAATGAGAAAGGCGCTTTACTCATTTTCGACATTCTGCGAAGGCGTTTCATCACACTCACTCCAGAGGAATGGGTCCGTCAGAATTTTGTGCGGTTTTTAATCGAAGAAAAAAAGTTTCCTTCGGCACTGATGGCCAACGAAGTGTCGCTCCTGCAGAATGGCATCAAGCGGAGATGCGACACTCTGGTAGCCAATGGTGAAGGGCGGCCTTTTGTGATAGTAGAGTATAAAGCAAGTTCCATTCCTATAACTCAGCGCGTGTTCGACCAAATCGTCAGATACAACATGGTGATGAAAGCCAAATATCTTATCGTATCTAATGGCATTCAGCACTTCTGTTGCCGCATTGAATACGACAGAGGCTCATACACATTTTTAAAAGATATTCCACAATATACAGCACTATAAAAACATCACATTTTGGACAACTACTTATCAAATCTAAACCCACAACAGCGTGATGCCGTGGTGTATTCCGACGGCCCACAACTCGTGATAGCAGGAGCAGGGTCGGGGAAAACTCGTGTTCTTACCTACAAAATAGTTCATCTACTCCATAATGGTTACCAACCGCATCAAATATTGGCTCTGACTTTCACCAACAAAGCCGCTGACGAAATGCGTGAGCGTGTTTCAAGACTGGTGGGTGAACAGGTGGCGTCAAAATTGTGGATGGGCACATTCCATTCTATTTTCTCAAAAATACTGAGATATAATGCCTCTTTCATTGGATTTAAAAGCAATTACACGATATATGACACTCCCGACTCCACAGCTCTCATCAAGCATATCATAAAAGAAATGAAACTTGATGACAAAAAGTACAAGGCATCTGCGGTGTTGAATCGTATATCCATAATGAAAAACGCTTTATATTCGCCAAAAGATTACGCCCAAAATGCCTATTTGGTTAAAGAAGATGAGCAATGTATGCGTCCTCGTATTGCTGAAATCTACAGTAGATATTGGGAGCGTTGCAGAATAGCTGGGGCTATGGATTTCGATGATTTGCTGTTCTATACAAATATTCTTTTCCGAGATAATCCAGAGGTGGTGAGGCAATATCAGGATTTTTTCAAGACAATTCTAATTGACGAGTATCAGGACACAAACTTTGCACAAGACCATATCGTTTACCAATTGGCAAAAGAGCATCAATCCATCTTTGCTGTAGGAGATGATGCTCAGAGCATCTATTCTTTTCGAGGTGCTAACATCAGTAACATACTTACCCTCCAAAAAAGATACCCTACATTGAAAATATTCAGATTGGAGCAGAATTACCGTTCCACACAGAATATCACTTTAGCTGCCAATTCTCTCATTGAGAAAAATACTGAACAAATAAAAAAATCGCTTTTTTCAGAAAATGCTGTTGGCGAGAAAATCAAAATCAAGCAATTCCAAAGCGATTATGACGAGGCTTTTTATATTGCCAACGCAATCATTTCACTAAAACAAAGATTGTCGTATAACTGGAGTGATTTTGCTGTGCTTTATCGAACAAATGCCCAGTCGCGAATCTTGGAACGCGCATTATCCTCTGGTGGCGCAAAAGACACTCATGGTAACACGCGAATGCCTATACCCTATCGCATTTATGGCGGCACAGCTTTCTATCAGAGAAAGGAAGTGAAAGATGCTGTGGCTTATTTCAGACTCGTGATCAACCCCGATGACGACGAAGCATTACGACGAGTGATTAATTATCCCAAACGTGGAATTGGGCAAACCACCGTTGACAAATTGCAAGCGGCTGCCAACAACCATAATAAAAGTATTTGGTCAATTTTAACCAATCCTGTACTATATGGCGCACAACTAAATAAAGGCACGGTATCTAAACTCCAAGGATTCAAATCATTGGTTGAATCACTGATTAAGGTGAACGATTCTTCTGAAAATGCTTATGAAGCGGTTAGAGAAATCATTAAGCTAACAGGATTGATCGACGTACTTGCAAATGATGATACGCCTGAGAATGTAAGCCGAGTGCAGAATTTAGAGGAACTCGTCGGCAGCGCTGAATTATTTGTTAAAAATCAACAAGAATTTGAAGGCGACAGCATATCACTTTGCGATTTTATGACAGAAGTCTCGCTATCTACCGACCAGGACCAAGAATCAGAACATAGTGATAATACAGTTACGCTGATGACGGTTCATGCAGCTAAAGGTCTTGAGTTTTCAAATATATTCATATTTGGTGCAGAAAATGATTTCTTTCCCTCATCGAAAAGTCAAGGCTCATTGAAAGAAATTGAGGAAGAGCGACGATTGTTTTATGTGGCAATCACAAGAGCTAAGGACAACTGTATTATCACATACGCTTCACAACATACTATTGCCGGAAAAATATCTCCTGCAAATCCGAGCCCCTTTCTTGATGAGATAGATTCGAAATATGTGCAGCGAATCAATCGTTTTCCATCTTATTCTAATCAAGATGAAAGAGTAAGCCATAGGTCATCAGGCCACTTTATCAACACTTACGCCACTAATCAAGAAAGTGCTACGATGGCGAAAGTCAGCGTGCCTCATGCTAGGCTAACCCCTTTGTCAAAAACAAAGCAGCAACATACTGCCGCTTCACAATCATCACCTGCAAAAGGGGGCGAATACAGCACTCACCAGATTGATGAGTTGAAAATCGGACAACATATCATACATCAACGT
>JBNMJK010000057.1:0-15361 GCA_050873765.1 Sodaliphilus sp. | reverse complement strand
GGTGTAGCCAGCCTCGTCGAGCACGCCACGGAGCGTCTTGATCACGGTTGCGCGCTTCAGGAAGGTTTCCTTCACGCCATCGTTTACGATGAGGTCAACGTAGCGCTGACGGTAGCGAAGTTCGGGATCTTCAAAAGCGTCGTAGGTCACGCCGTCTTTCTGCTTCACGATGGGCAGCGGTTTGAGGCTCTTGCTCAGGAGTTTGAGCGTCTTGGCGTGAATACTGATTTCGCCAGTCTGTGTGCGGAACACAAAGCCGGTGATGCCCACGAAGTCGCCGATGTCGAGCAACTTTTTAAACACCTCGTTGTAGAGGGTCTTGTCGTCGCCAGGGCATAGCTCGTCGCGGTTCACATACACTTGAATGCGTCCCTTCGAGTCTTGAAGTTCCATGAAGGAAGCCTTGCCCATGATGCGTCGGCTCATCACACGGCCGGCCATGCGCACTTGGCGAGGCTCGGCTTCATCGTCGCGGAAGCCCTTCTTCACTTCATCGCTCCAGGCGTCCACCACGAATTCTTCGGCAGGATAGGCATCGATGCCCATCTCGCGAAGTCGGTTCAAACTATTGCGTCTTACAATCTCTTGTTCGCTTAATTCGAGAATATTCATATATGATTGGTGTTGATTTTGTTTTCAATCTGCAAAGATAGTGATAATTCGTGATTTATTCAGAAATTTGGGCGTGTGGTGCCGTGTTTTTTTGCGCCGAAGTGTTGGTGATGCCGATAATTGTGCGTAACTTTGGCTTCACCATTAATTGTATTCAACACCAACTAATTAATTTTTCAAAAAGAATGAAAACACTACAACGTATCCTCACTCTTGCCCTTTTCCTGATCGTCACCACCGCCACCGCCCACGCAGCCGGCGAATGGATTGAGATAGGCACCCAAGACGGCATCAAGTATTCCATGTACACCAAAATCACCACAGACTATGCTGGCAACCATAGTGTATGGATTTCACAAGAATATGTCACAAAAGCTGCAAGAGCGAAAGCCTTAAAGAATTTTAAGTTGAAACGTACACCTTACTCACAAAAGTTGTGCTGGAAGTTTAATAGTTCGTTTTCTGAGAGTTCGCTTTCTTCAAGTGTCTTTTATACGGCAAACGGAAATGTTATAGATTCATATAACGCGCCCTATGACGACTTCTCCCCGATTGTTCCTGGAACTTTAGGTGAGGAGTGGGCAGAAGTGGCCCAGTATATTTTGAACTCGTATGGACTATAGCTGAAAATGCTATAAAAGTAGGATGAAGACACCTGTTTACATTCGCTGGTAGGGACGTAGCATGCCACGTCCGCTTATGGGTATGTGAATTTCTGATGCCAATATTCGGTTTAAAATTGTGCTCTATATTATACTTTAAGTGTATTTTGCGGAATTTTTCTTAACTGAATCTCTTTTGAAGAGACAAAAATGTTTATCTTTGCAGTTAGATATTTTGCTTTGTATTAAACTATGAGTATAACATACGGAACAAAAATAAACCAACTGCTTGCCAACACCGCACCAACAGGGCTACTGTTTGCAGATTGGCTGAAGAAAGAAGGCTATTCAGGTCAACTGCAAAAGAAATACAGGGACTCTGGATGGCTGACAGCGATGTGCAAAGGTGTGATGTATCGCACTGGTGGACGTTTGAATGCTTATGATGCCTTAGCTTCATATAACAAACAAATGAACGGCCAGCTTAGAGTGGCTGCCATGTCCGCATTGGAATATGCTGGGTTCAACCATTATGTGCCGATGGGAAAACCTGTGCTGATGGTGGCTGCTCCAACTTGCAAAGCTCCATTGTGGATGCAGAGTGATGTATATGACGCGACTTTTCGGGTCTTTCACACAAATGCCTTCTCTTATGTAGAGACGAGAGAAAGAGTTTCGGATAGTGGCACATTATATGTTTCTTCTCCAGAACAAGCGTTCTTGGAGTGCCTAATCTTGGCTCCAAAGTCATACAGCTATATGGATTTGTACTATGTCATGGAACAACTGGCAACCCTACGTCCCGAAGTCGTACAGCACCTATTGGAAACTTTGGACAATAATAGAGTAAAGAGAATGTTCTTGTATATGGCTGAAAAGGCCGGCCATTACTGGTTCGAGGAACTGCATCCCGAAAGAATTGATATAGGGACTGGTAAAATCCAAGCAGCTGCCAATGGAACATTTAACCGCAAATATAACATGACTATTCCAAAAGAATTAGAAGAATATGAGGGATAGGTACAAGAAGCAGGTTGCATTATTGATAAGAATTATGCCGTCTGTCTATCGTATCAAGGAATTTGCCGTGCATGGTGGAACTGCCATCAATCTGTTCCATAAGAATTTGCCTCGGTATTCTGTGGATATAGACCTTACCTATATTCCTATTCAAGATAGAGCGATAAGTTTGCGTACTATCAATGAAAGGCTGCTTGAGGTCAAGAGAAATTTGGAAAAGACTATACCAGGCATTGTTGTTGTCCCCAAACCGAATGTGTGGAAACTCCTTTGCACATTAGGAGACGCAACGGTCAAGATAGAAGTGAATGGCACGAAACGCGGCATCATTGGTGATACTGTGGATATGCCATTGTGTAACAAAGCCAAGGAAGAGTTCAGCATGGGCTGTAAGGCTCGGACGGTTTCTTTCACTCAATTATATGGCGGAAAAATCACTGCGGCTTTAAGCAGACAACATCCTCGTGATCTGTTTGATTGTAAGTATATGGATATTAGCTCTTTTGATGATGTCAAAGATGGCTTTATGCTGTGCCTCTTAGGAAGTGACAAACCTGTCATCGAGTCGTTGCAACCCAATGAGATTGACCAAACGGATGCATTGGAGAAACAGTTTGAAGGTATGTCTGACATAGCTTTTAGCTACGAAGACTATAAGCAGTCAAGATTACAGTTAGTCAAAATGGTTCAAGAAGGTCTGACCACGGCTGACAAGAACCTCCTGCTTTCTTTTGAGGAGGGCTGTCCTGATTGGAGTCTGTGTAGTGCAGGTGATTTGTCGAATTATCCTTCTGTTCAATGGAAATTGCTTAATATCAGAAATTTGAAGGAACTCAACATACGAAAATTTGAGCAGGGTATCACAAAACTGAAAGATTTCCTATTTTAATCATTTGACCAAGATTTTTTCAGACGGGGGTGTGGGCGGCCGGCTGGCAGGGTGTGGCATATTGTGAGAACAAGATTATTTAGTGTGGGGACGTACGGATTCCCTGGTTTTTATCTGGTGGGGGCTATTGGAGGAATTTGGGCCAAGGGGTGATGGCGAGCAGGCGTTTGTAGGCCACTGCCGCTATGAGCGATACGCACAGGTATATGGCCACGAGCAGGTGTGGCTCCACCACGCCTCGCCACTCTATGGCGAAGAAGCGAATCACGGGGTGGACGATGAACAGATAGGAGGAGATGCCGCCCACCCACACGAATGGCGCCAGCGCCCAGCCTCCTAATGTTTTCACGAAGGCTATAATGGCCACCGCTGCCACCACCGACGACAATATCCACGTCACTGCCGACTGCTGCATCATGATGAATAAGACGGTGGAAACAATAAACACGCACCCCCATGCGCCACTCCCTATGCGTGGAATGCCACCATAGCGCGCCACGATCAGCCCTGCCGAGAAAGAGAGCCCTGCCACAAAGAAGTTGTAGCGAAGGTATATCATTTCATGCCCTGCGGTGCGATACCAGATTTGCGGCGCGAGGGTGATGACAGCAAACGCCGCCGGCAGCAGCCATTTGCGCCAACCCCAGCCATCACGAGGCACATACAGCACCAGTCGGTAGATCACATATAACTCCACCATCAATCCCAAAAACCAGTAGGGGCCGGGGAACACATGAGCGTAGGGAGGCGTGAGCCAGTTGCCAATCATCAGTGCCTGTGCCAGCCAGCCATGCCAATCGGGGAGCATGGAGCTGTGCAGAACGAGAGCCACGGCTATGGCGGAGAGCAGCCCAAAGAACATGAGTTTGAACAACTTGGTGTAGTGGTGCCAGATAAACGTGCACGGTGCCGGCATTTGGGTGGCGCCTTGCTCGTATTTCCGGACCAGTCCGAAAGCACTCAGAAAAAGGAAAATATAGATGCCGCAGTAGCCCAGCAGTGTGCTGAGCTGGAGCAAAATATTGCCACCAGGGTGGGCCAAAAAACGGAAAAGCGCGTCGGCGCTACCCTGCTGAAAGTTGTATTCGTTGCAGTCGTAGCCGGTGACACCGAGCACATGCGCCAGATTATGGGAGGCAATCAGCAGAATGCCCACCCCTTTCATGGCCATGCCCTCGCTTCGGGTGATGATGTCGGGCTTTTGGTGTACGGGAGTAGTTGTTGTCATTAAAAAACATGAAAGAGTGATGGAGGAGTGTGGCGTGTGGGCTACCCTTTTCTTTTCAGCGTCAGGAAAGAGTAGGGCAGAGGATTGCGCTCGTCGGGGCTGTGGCGCTCCTCATCGCATGGCTCCCACTCGAGGGGATTGAGCTGAGGGAAAAACGCGTCGGCATCGGGAAAATCGGCTTCCACCTTCGTGAGGTGGATCGTGCTCACTAAGGGCAAGGTGGCGGCATAGATTTGCGCACCGCCAATAATCATCACCTCGCCGGGCATCTCAGCCGCTGCTATGGCCTCCTCGATGCTGTGGGCTATGGTCACGCCCTCGGGGTGATAGTCGGTGCGGTGGGTGAGCACAATGTTCTGGCGGCCAGGGAGCGCGCCTTTGGGAAACGACTCAAAAGTGGCTCTGCCCATCACTATGCTGTGCCCCATGGTGATGGCCTTGAAATGCTTCATGTCGGCCGACAGATGCCACAGCAGATTGCCGTTTTTTCCGATTGCTCCGTGGCGCGCTACAGCCACCACGGCAGAGATTTGCTTGTTCATAATGCTATTGACAAAAGGAGGCGTTATACCGACACCACACCCTTGATGAGCGGGTAGGGGTCGTAGCCCTCCAGCGTGAAATCTTCGTATTTAAAGTCGAAAATGTCGGTCACATCGCGGTTGATAATCATGCGAGGCAGTGGCCGGGGCTCGCGGCTCAATTGCAGCTTCACCTGCTCCATGTGGTTGAGATAGATGTGCGCATCGCCGAAAGTGTGGATAAACTCGCCTGGCTCCAGATGGCACACCTTGGCCACCATCATCAGCAGCAGGGCGTAGCTGGCAATGTTGAACGGCACGCCTAAAAACAGGTCGGCGCTTCGCTGGTAGAGCTGTAGGCTCAATTTGCCGTTCACCACGTAGAACTGAAACATTGTGTGGCATGGGGGCAGCGCCATCTTGCTCACCTCCGCCACATTCCATGCGCTCACCAGCAGGCGGCGCGAGTCGGGGTTGTGCTTGATTTGATCCACCACCTGGGCAATTTGGTCGATGGAACCGCCGTTGTAGTCGGGCCATGAGCGCCACTGGTGGCCATATACCGGGCCGAGTTCGCCATCCTTGTCGGCCCACTCGTTCCAAATTCTCACGCCATGCTCCTGCAGCCAGTGCACATTGGTGTCGCCACGCAAAAACCACAGCAGCTCGTAGATGATGCTCTTGAGGTGCACCTTCTTGGTGGTGAGCAGCGGAAATCCGTCGGCCATGTTGCAACGCAGCTGGTAGCCGAACACGCTCTTCGTGCCGGTGCCGGTGCGGTCGTGCTTCACAGTGCCGTCGCGGAGCACATGCTCAAGCAAATTGAGATATTGTTTCATTTGATATGATTGTTCTTTACACGAAAAAAATTATTTACAAAGTTACTGCTTTATCACCAACAATGCAAAATCAGTATTTGCTGAAGAATTTGCCCTTGCCTATGAGCCATGGCGCATAGCGGTCGATGAGCCAGGCGAAGGGGTAGATGGCTACCATCACGGCCAAGGCTATGGCAAATTTGAGCCAAATGTGCTGGTCGATTGCACCAACGGAGAAAATGTGGGAAACCAGCATCTTCGCCACGCCTATAAAATAGTTCTGCAAGCCCAAATACACCGTGCCGCTCACCACCACAAACTCCACCACGCGCCGGTGGCCCAGCCTCGCCGCCACCCATTTGGCCACGCAGAAGTAGCAGGGTATGATCATCAGCCCGGCCACAATGCGCACGAGCCGATACATCTGGGGGTCGGCGGTGCAGAGTGGTGCCGCTGTCACCATGGCTCCTATCGATGCGCCAGCCAAGGCCACGTAGAGCACGGTGGTGCGGCGCGAGCTGAAGTGCAGGCGCGAGAGCATAGGCTTAAAACTATTGCCGAGCGCATAAAATGGTAAAAATACCAAGGCGTTGCCTAAATTCCAGAACTGTCCGATAGCCGCCACGGCGGGGCACTCGTATGGAATGAAATAGGTGCCGACAGCTAACGCTATGCACGCAGGGAACACCGCCGCGCGTGGCAGGGCGCGCTCAATGCACCAGTAGAGCAGCTGCATGGTGAACAGGCAGGCAATATACCAGAACGGGGCCACCACCGTGACCGGATTGCCGGTGGCAAACTCCACCAATGGCTGCCACACGCTGATGGCTTCTTCCGCAGAGCCCACTATCTTGCGCCCCACCACAAGCCATAGGGCGTAGAAAATGAAGAAGAACGTGCAGTAGGGCACTAAAATCTGTGTGGCGCGGTGGCGCAGATAGGTGAGGAAGTGCGGCCAGCGGTCGAAACTGTAGAGGAAGCCTGATATGCAGAAAAACACCGGCACGCGGAGATTGAGAATCACCGCGTCGTCGAACAGCGCCAACCGTGGTGGCGTGTGAAACACAATCACCAGGAAGATACTGAAAAACCGCACATAGTCGAGCCATGCCTGCCGCTGGAGTCCTGTCTTCATTGAGATGCTTTGAAAAATTGAATGTTGATGCTACAAAAGTAGTGAAAAATTTTCATTACCGCCACACAAGCCAGGCTGACAAAAAGAATAGAGGGCACAAACGAACGAATCCTTTGTGTCCTCGAAAACTATATTTCAGCCGCCTGGCACCAGCGATTTGCCGATGCCAATCAGCCTTAGCCTGGTGAGATTGTTATCTAACGATGGCCTTGATGGCTTTTCCTTCTGCGCTCACCACATACATGCCCTCGCCAAGCGATACGCTCAAACTGTTCACGCCGCTGGCCACGCGCACGCCTGTGAGGGTATAGACCTCAATGGCTCCTTGCGCACCTTCCACGGTGAGTACGCCGCCGGCTGCACTCACGCTGAGGCCATCAGAGGCGAGGCTGCTGATGCCAGTGGGCACAATGCCGGTGATGTTCTTGAATTTGCCCCACTGTTCATCGGCCTTGTAAGCTTCAACCGAACCCTCTGGCACATAGAGCACACACGACGACTGATCCACAGTGTCGAACGTGCTGGCGATGATTGATATGGGCTCTACCACTTTGATGGTGAACGATTCCAGCGACGAGCAGCCGCTGAAGGCTTCTGCCTCGATGCCTGTGATGGTGCTTGGCAGTGTCACGCTCTTCAGTGCTGAGCATGATGCGAACGCCTCATAGCCGATGTTGGTGTAGCCTTCTGGCACGGTGATTGACTCCAGGCCATTGGCATAGTAGAACATTGATTCGCCCACTGTGGTCAGGCCGCTGCCGAGTGTCACGCTCTTCAGTGCCGAACAGCGGTACACAAAACTCTGGCCTACGCTGTTCACGCTGTTGGGCAGCGTCAGTGATGTGAGGCCTGTGCAGCGGTAGAATGCCTCGTCGCCAATGGTGGTGAGTGTCTCTGGCAGCGATATGGAAGTGAGCGCTGCACAGCGGCTGAAGGCAGAGGCGGCAATCTCGTTGGTGCCTTCGGGCACTTCGTAAGCGCCAGTTTTGCCCACAGGGCAAACGAGCAGTTTGGTCATGGCCTTATTGTACAGCACGCCGCCAGCCGAGGCAAATGCTGTGTTGCCGGCAGCCACATTGATGGCCTTCAGCGCGGTGCACCCCTCAAACACCTCGTCGCCAAGGGTCTTGAGCTTTTTAGGCAAAGTGATGTCGGTCAATGACGAGCAGCCGTCGAAAGCCGAATTGCCAAGTTTGGTGAGGGTGGAAGGCAGCTCTACATTTTTCAGCGCCTTGCAACCACTGAAAGCCTTCTCGCGGATTTCGGTCACATCGCCAAAAGTGACGCTCTCCAGCGCGGTGCAGCCCGAAAAGCTGCTTTTGTCGATCATTTCAAGGCCTTCGGGCAGTGCCACCGATTTCAGCGCGCTGCAGTCGGCGAAAGCGAAATCATCTACATAGATAATTTTAGGAGTGAACGCCATCTGCTCCAGCGATGAACACTTGTAGAAGGCGTGCGACTTGATTTCGTTGGTTTCGCTGCCCAGTGTGAAGGTCTTCAGCTGCTCGCAGTACGACAGGGCATTTTCGCCCACTTCCCACATGGTGGCAGGCCACACCACATTCACGAGGTTCGACCCCGAGAACGCATACGACAGGTCGGTGCAGTAGTATTCGTCCTCGTCCTCGCTCACATCGTAGCTGGTGGAGGTGTAGTAGGTGCTCCAGGAGTCTTCGTAGTAGGCGCTGCCGCCGTCGGTGAGCGTGATGCCGGCGAGGTTGAGGTCGGTGAGTTGTCCGTCGGTGCTCTCACCCTCAATATTCACGCCCGCCATTTCGCGGATAAAAAGAATATCACTGCCATTGAGCGTGCCTGTCACGGTGAGCGAAGTGATTTCATTCTTCTCGTTGGCCGGAATCAGCGTGCTCAAAGAGCCGGCTTTCTCCACTGCCACGGTTTTGCTGATGGCAAATGCCGGGGTTGTGGCCGCCAGTATCACAGCGGCTGCCGTGGCGCAGCCTTTTGCATAAGTGAAAAATCTGTTCATGATGTGTTTTATTTGATTGTAAATGTTTGTTTTTAATTTCTTTTGCGAATGAACGAGCACTACGATTTCACCCAGCTGGCGATATCCTTGAAGGTGAACTTTTTGCCGTAGCGCAGAATGCCTATGCGGTAGATGCGGCCACTGAGCCATACCATGCCTATGGCGGTGGCGTAGAGCACCACCACGCTCACGCCGATTTGCCACAGGGGCACATCGTAGGGCAGACGCACCATCATCACGATGGGCGAGGTGAACGGAATCATGGAGCACCACAGGGCAAAAGTGCCGTTAGGGTTTTCCATACAGCCCAGTCCAGCGTATAGCGCCACAATCATCACAATGATGATGGGGGAGGTGAACTGCGAAGCGTCGCTTGCCTGATCTACAGCCGAGCCAAACGCGGCGAAGAGCGATGCATAGAGCAAGTAGCCACCGAGGAAATACACCACGAAGCACGACAGAATGCCCAAAAGGTTCACGCTCTGCACAGCGCCCAGCACATCGGGTAATGCCGCCAGAGGGCCATCGGCCGATATCATGGTCAGGCCTAACGCACCAGTTGCCGCAGTGATGATTACAGCCCAGATCAGGAATTGGGTGAGCCCCACCAGCGCCACGCCAATGATTTTGCCCATCATCAGCTGGAAAGGCTTGCAACTGCTCACAATCACCTCCACAATGCGGTTGGTCTTTTCCTCAATCACACTGTTCATAATCATTGCCCCATAGGTGAGCACAAACATATAGGTGATCAGGGCGAGCGCCATTCCCAAAATCATGGCAGCCGTGGTTGATGACTCTGTTTCGGATCCGTCGTCGGCGAGTTTCACGCTGTTCACATCAATGCTCACCTGCGCCTTTTTGATCATTTTCTCCAGGTCGGGCACGCCCATCGACGCCGCTTTCACCGAGGTGAGCGTGTCGTTGAGGCAGTCGGTCACATGGCTCACGAGCGCCATATTGGCGGTGCTCTTGCTGTAGATGTTCACTTTGGCGGAGTCGAGCACATTGGCGGGAATCACCACCAGCGCGCTCATGCTCTCGCCCGACTGGTCGAAAAACCGCTTCACATTGGTCTTTCCCGGCTCACCGCGGAGCGGAATGAAGCGAAACTGCTCATTGTCGGTAATCACACCGGAGAGTTGGCCGGTTTCGTCGATCACCGTCACGGTCTCAATCTCCGAGCTGGCGGAGTTGAGCTTGGAAGTGATGACGGGTATGGCCGCAATAATCACAAATAGAAACGGCACGAGCAGCGTGATCACGATAAACGACTTGCGTGCCACCAGCGACATATATTCGCGCTGTATGATGAGTAAGAGCTTATTCATTGTTGGGGTTGTGTGTAGAGTGGAGGGGTTTGTACGGTTTCGATAAATATTTCATGCATACTCGGCAGCAGCTCGTGGAAGCCACGCAGGCTGTATTGCTCGTTGAGGCGTGTAATCACCTCGCGTATGGCTACGCCTTGCGCCAGCCTGATCAGCGTGGCGTGCTCATGGGCCTGCTCAATGCTGAACAGCTCGGGACATGGCTGCAGCTGTTCGCCTCCGGCAAGGTTGATTTCGTAGAGGTGCTTTTTATGGCGCTGCTTAATGTCGGTCACATTGCCTTCCAGCACCACCTCGGCGTGGTTGATGAGCGTGATTTGCTCACACACCTCCTCCACGCTCTCCATATTGTGGGTGGAGAATAGAATGGTGGCTCCTTTTTTCTGGAGTTGAAGAATTTCGTGCTTGAGCTGCTCGGCGTTCACGGGGTCGAAGCCAGAGAAAGGCTCGTCGAAGATGAGCAACTTAGGCTCGTGGATAACCGTGGCAATGAACTGCACCTTTTGCTGCATGCCCTTTGATAGCGCCTCCACCTTCTTGTCGCGCCATTCGCTGAGGCCGAAGCGGTCGAGCCAGTAGCGCATCTGGGCGTTGGCGTCGGCCTTGCTCATACCCTTTAAGCGGGCAAGATACACGATTTCATCGCCCACTTTCATCTTTTTGTAGAGTCCGCGTTCCTCCGGGAGGTAGCCAATGTGCGCCACATCGTCGGCTGTGATAGGCTTGCCATCGAGCATTACGGAACCGCTGTCGGGGTTGGTGATCATGTTGATGATGCGAATGAGGGTGGTCTTGCCTGCGCCATTCGGGCCAAGCAGCCCGTAGATGCACCCTTTGGGCACGTGCAGGCTCACATGGTTGAGTGCCGTGTGACCCTTATATCGCTTCACCACATCGTTGATTTCAATGAAAGACATATTTATTAGAAATTAGATGTTAGACGTTAGATGTTAGAATGTTAGAAATTAGACGTTAGAATAACCTATGCGGTAGGGACGCGGCATGCCGCGTCCGCCCCAAGTGCAGAATATAATATGAGAAATCAGACCTGATGTTCTGCACTCATGTTATTCTCTGTCACATGATTTTAGACGCAAAGTTACCCACTTTTACTACAATAGAAATTATTTTTCACATTTTTTACAGTATGTGTATGGCTGTAATCATCGCCAACCCATCTGCTGTTGCTTATGGGAAATGAAAAAGAAGGCAACTTTGGACTGGGTGAGCCACGGTTGCCTTCTTTTAAAGTTATGTTTGATGATGAGATTGCAGGGATTATTCCTCGTCGGGAACTTCCTTCATGGTGGTGAACACGTTTTGCACGTCGTCGTCCTCTTCCACCACTTCAAGGAGTTTTTCCACTGCGGCACGGCCTTCAGCGTCGAGCTCTTTGGTGTCGGTAGGATCGTAAACGAATTCAGTGCTTGTGATTTCAAATCCGTTGTCTTCGAGATACTTCTGGATTTCGCCATTGGCCTCGAATGGACCAGAGATGATGATTTCCTCGTCGTCTTCGTCGAAGTCCTCAGCGCCACAGTCGATAAGTTCGAGTTCGAGGTCGTCGAGTGTCACGCCGTCTTTAGGCTTAACGTGGAAATAGCACTTGTGTGTGAACATGAACGCCACGGAGCCGCTGTTGCCGAGTGAGCCGCCGTTTTTATTGAAGTGCGTGCGCAGGTTGGCCACGGTGCGGGTGGTGTTGTCGGTAGCGGTTTCCACCAGCACGGCGATGCCACCGGGAGCGTATCCTTCGTATATTACTTCCTTGTAGTCGCTTGCGTCCTTGTCGGTGGCCTTTTTGATGGCGCGTTCCACCGTGTCCTTAGGCATGTTGGCAGCCTTAGCGTTGCTCATGAGGGCGCGCAGGCGAGAGTTTGCCGATGGGTCAGGACCGCCAGCCTTCACAGCCATAGTGATTTCCTTACCAATGCGGGTGAATGTGCGCGACATACTGCCCCATCTTTTCAGTTTTCTTGCTTTGCGATATTCAAAAGCTCTTCCCATGTGATAATGTGTTATTATTTATGTGATTGTTTGTTTTTTAAATTCTGATTAGTCGTGATGCTCGCTCACGATGCCGATAAACACGAGGTCGTCGGTGCCACGGTTGATGAGCGTGTGGCCGTGCCCCATGGGGCAGTAGTGCATCTGGCCTGCGGTGAAGTCTTCTTCAGTGCCGTCGTCCATCACCACATGGCCGGTGCCACTGATGATGTAGTAGGTTTCGCTGTTGCGCTCGTGGCGGTGCATACCGATAGAGGCACCGGGGTGCAGCAGCCCCTGCATGATGCGGTTCTGGTCGTCGAGATAGGTTCTCGACACGTATTCCTTCTCGCCGCCCTTGAAGTGGGCGTTGGTCACAGGCTCTATTTTGCTGAAATCAATAATCATATTTCAATAAATGTTTTTTATGACTGATAACGTGATAAACGTGAAAAATAAACTCACCCGCGCCTCCTGCAGAGGAGGGGAGGGCGTGGAGGCGATTAGCGGAGCTGTGCGCCCACTTCCTTTTGCAGGTTGGCCACAATCTTCTTCATGGCCGCTTCTATTTGCTTGTCTTGCAGCGTCTTCTGGTCGTCTTGGAGGAACATGGCAATGGCGTAGCTCTTCTTGCCGGCCTCGAGGTGCTTGCCTTCGTAAACGTCGAACAGGGTGACCTTCTTGAGCAACTTCCGTTCGCTCTGCTCCACCACGCGCTTAATCTGGTCGTAGGTGACGGAGGTATCTACCAGCAGAGCCAAGTCGCGGCGCACGGGCAACGTCTTGGGCAGGTCGTGGAACTTCACATCCTTTTTCGCAGCCATTTTGCAGAGCAGATTCCAGTTGAACTGTGCGAAATACACTTCCTGCTCCACATCGAATTTTGCAGCCACGTCGGCATCTACCACACCGAGCACGCCAATGAGTTTGCCGCCGCGGTTCTTGTAGGTGAGGGCGGGCGAGAGCAGGTCGTTTTCCATCTGCTCCACCACCATTTCCTTCTCGCCAATGCCCAGGCGGCGGAAAATGTTTTCAACGGTGGCCTTCAGGTCGAACACCGAGAGTGGGCGAACAGCGTCGGCCCAGTTGTCGTCGTGGTTGTTGCCCGAAATCCAGATGCCCAGCGCCTGGTGCTCGGTGTAGGGAGCGAGCGCCACTTCGGAGTTGTCGGCATCTGGGTCGTAGTGATACACATCGCCGAACTCATACATCTTGATGTTGGCGTTTTTGCGGTTGATGTTGCGAGCCAGGCTTTCAAGACCGCCGAAAAGCATGGTTTGGCGCATCACGTTGAGGTCGCCGCTGAGGGCGTTGATCAGATGCACGCAGTTCTTCTCGGGGTAGCTTTCCAGACCCTCGTAGTAGCTTGAGCTGGTGAGCGAGTTGTTCATAATCTCGTGGTAGCCCACGGCAGTGAGTTGCTCAGCGATAAGGTCCTGCATATCGTCGCGGAAGTCAACGTCGGTCTTGTTGCTAATGGTGCTCTTCACCTCGTTGGAGAATTCCACATTATTATATCCATACACGCGCAGAATGTCTTCCACCACATCGCATGGGCGCTGCACGTCCACACGATAGGTGGGGACTACGATGTTGATTTTCTCCTCGTCCTCGCTCACGATTTTCATCTCGAGGCTTTCCACGATGCTCTTGATGGTCTGGTTGTCGATATGCTTGCCGATGAGGCCAGTCACATAGCTGAACTTCAGCTCCACGGGGAATCCGGGGAACTCACGGCTCTTCACATCTATGATATCGCCACAAATCTCACCGCCGGCAAGTTCCTTCACGAGAATGGCGGCGAGCTTCAGGTTGTAGATGGTGTCGTTAGGGTCGATGCCACGCTCGAAGCGGAACGAGGCGTCGGTGTTCAGGCCGAAGCGTCGAGCGCTCTTGCGCACCCAGGTGGGGTGGAAGTAGGCGCTTTCCAGAAACACGTCGGTGGTGGATTCGGTCACGCCAGAGTCGAGGCCGCCAAACACGCCGCCAATGCACATAGGCTCCTCAGCGTTGCAAATCATGAGGTCGCGGTCGGTGAGCGTTCGCTCCACGCCATCGAGCGTAGTGAACTTCGTGCCCGGTGCCACAGTCTTCACCACCACCTTGTCGCCTTTCACCTTGGCAAGGTCGAAGCAGTGCATGGGCTGTCCGGTGCCGAGAAGAATATAGTTGGTAATGTCCACAATGTTGTTGATGGGCCGCTGACCGATGGCAGAGAGGTAGTCTTTCAGCCATTTCGGACTTTCCTTCACCTTCACGCCGCGGATCGTGAGACCACAGTAGCGAGGACAAGCCTCCGTGTTCTGTACCTCCACAGGAATTGCGCCGTCGGCACGGTCGCTCTTGAAAGCATCTACGCTTGGGCGGTGCAGGCGGGTGTTGAGCCCATGGCGCTTCATCCACGCATAGAGGTCGCGCGCCACGCCATAGTGCGACGCTCCGTCCACGCGGTTAGGGGTGAGATCCACCTCAATGAGCCAGTCGCTCTCCACGCCATAATATTCAGCGGCGGGAGTGCCCACCTTGGTGTCGGCAGGGAGCACGATGATGCCATCGTGGCTGGTGCCCACGCCTATTTCGTCTTCAGCGCAAATCATGCCGCACGACTCCACGCCGCGCAGCTTTGAGCGCTTGATGGTGAACTCGTTGTCGCCATCGTAGAGCTTGGTGCCGAGTGTTGCCACAATCACTTTCTGTCCCTTGGCCACGTTGGCGGCGCCGCACACGATTTGCGCAGGAGCCTCGCCATTGCCAAGGTCCACCGTGGTGACATGCAGGTGGTCGCTGTTGGGGTGCATTTCGCAAGTGAGCACTTCGCCCACCACAAGCCCCTTCAGGCCGCCTTTGATAGTTTCTACTTCTTCAAGAGCACCCACTTCAAGGCCGAGAGAGGTGAGCGCCTCGCTCACCTGCTGTGGCGTTAAATCGAAGTCGATGTATTCCTTCAACCATTTATATGAAACGTTCATAGCTATGTGTGTATATGTTGTTGTTTTATTTTGTCGTAGTTTGTTACGGCACATTGTAAGTGCCTATAATCGTGCAAATTTACAAAGAATTTTCAACTTATAAAAGCCAGTCCCGTTTTTTAGCGACTAATCCCGCCCTATGGCTATCGCTCCAAGCCCGTCATAGCGCCCCTAAAACCCTGCTATCTGAAATTTACTGTAAATTTACAGTAAATTTCAGATAGCAGGGTTTTAGGGGCGCTATGACGGGCTTGGAGCGATAG
>JBNMJK010000056.1:0-15777 GCA_050873765.1 Sodaliphilus sp. | reverse complement strand
TCCTACTATCGTGAAGTAGTCCAATATCTGGCTCGGCAAAACTATTTGAGCCAGAGTATTCAAATATCCTTGTTCCATGCTACAAAGGAACTATTTTTTGTTAATTGACACAAATTCATCCCCACTAATTTTCTACTGAGCTATATTCTCTTCCATCATCTATGTTTGAAATTATACCGGCACAAATTTACTACGAATTTTTGTACTACCAAAATCTTTACCACATACACTACCTTTCAAGGTCAATTTTTCTTTCATTATGAAACGTTGCAGAAAAATAAATCGAAATAAATTACGCACAATATGAAAATAAATTCATAATTTTGTGAGTTTTATTACAGAATACTCAAAAAAATCATGAAAGATTCGTTATTTCTACTGCAATTTGCATGCTTCATATATATGGCCGTGAATGCCGCTTACGTTGGGCTGAGCCGTCTGAACACACGATGGGTGAACCCCCGCTACGAAAAAGCACGATGGATGATTTTCATTGCCTTATTAGGCCTTGCCTGCCAATACGCTCTGCAAATGCAGGCTGGCTTCCGAGCCTCGAGCGACGACTTAGGCGCCGTAGTGAATATGCTCATCTACACCCCCTGCTTCATGCTGATTACTAACGCCATCTACACCATTGAAGCCACCAATTCACGACACAATAAAATCCTTTTCATCTACGGCAGCGCTTACGTGGCCATCATTGCCGCCTTTGGTATAGGCTACCTTCTGCACGGCAGCCACCACATAGGAATTTGGCTCTATGTGATGCTCGCACTCTTTATATTGGCAATTGTTTGCGGCATCGGCACCGTAACGCAAGAGATGCTCAAACGCCGAAAAGTGATGGAAAAGATGGGAGGCACCGACCTTCTGCCCCACACGCGACATTCACGCGCCAGCCTCACGATTCTCTTCACCACGGCTTTAGCCGTGCCGGCAGCCATACTTTCCTCCGCCCTGCTTTATGTGATAGGACCCATTCTGCTATTGGCACTGCTATTCTTCATTATCACTTTTATATCGCTGGGCAACAATTATATCCCCACCGATGAACTTTTAGTGAAAGAGGCGGAAAACTTGGAACAGGTGAAAGCCGCAAAATCTACGGAATCAGCCAATGGAAACGACACCGAGGCACAGGCTGAACACGCCACCTGTGCCGATGCCACTCCACCACAACGCATACTCTCAAGCACCCGTGTAGAGCAGATTCGTGGCAAGCTTGACGGGTGGTGCGAAGAGAAGGGCTACAAGGACAGTTCGGTGAACATGCTCACCCTCGCCCAGTACCTGCACATTCCAAAAGGCGATCTCACCCTCTACTTCGACCAATGCCTGCACTCCACTTTCAGAATATGGCTCAGCAACATTCGCTTTCAAGCCGCTAAAGCCATGATGTTGGAATACCCCGATTACAGCAACGACGTGATTTCGGCAGAATGTGGATTTTCTGCGCGCACACAGCTCTACCGCATCTTCAAAACCAAAGAGGGGTGCACGCCCACAGTGTGGCGCAAAAACCTTTCAAAGTAGAGCCTCTATATAAGATATACATTCACAATAGGTGTAGCTTTCCCACCAAAGCTACACCTATTGTGCTGTAAAGCCACACTTTTACAAATGAAAAACACATGATTACAACTGAAAAACTCTATTTTTGCGAAAAAATAAAAGCTAATTCATCTTTATCAAAACACTAAAACTAATGACTACAAAGCTACATTTATTCTCAATTCAACGCTTGGCATCTGCGCTATTATTGATGGCCGCGGTATGCTTATCCACCTTTAGCACGAAAGCGCTTGCGCAAGAAGCTGCCCCCTATGCCACGCTCGACAGCGATGGCACACTCACATTCAGCTTCGGCACGATGCCCGACAGCGCTTTCAGCCTACGCCACATTCTGGCCGACAACCTACTTGTGCCAGAATGGTACAGCAGAGCCAGCGAAATAAAAAAAGTGGTGTTCGCCGACAGCTTCGCACAAGCGCGCCCCACCGACTGCAGCAACTGGTTTTGCAATGCCACCAGCCTTCAGACCATCACCAATATTCAAAACCTGAACACCGAGCAGGTGACCAACATGGAGTCGATGTTTCGCTTATGCCGACGGCTCAAAACTATCGACATCAGCCACTTCAACACACAATCTGTCACAAATATGGCATATATGTTCGCCGAATGTGAAAATCTCACCAGCCTCCAACTCGCCTTCCTTAAAACACAACTTGTGACAAACATGAGCCACCTACTCTATAAATGCAGAAACTTGACAGATGTGGATTTGTCAAATTTCAGCACACAGAGTGTGACAGATATGAGCCACATGTTTTACGGATGTGAAAAGATAGAGAACTTAGACTTAACAAGTTTCAACACGCAAAAAGTGACCAACATGAGATACATGTTCAGCAAATGCAACAAGTTGTCGGCAATAAGTCTTTCGAGTTTCAACACGCAGAACGTGACCGATATGAACTCCATGTTTGACGGATGCTATTCAATTGAGGAGCTCAACCTACAGCACTTCGTCACTCAAAAAGTGACCAACATGAGATATATGTTCAACAAGTGCCGATCACTCACCACGCTCGACCTATCGGAGTTCGACACACAGTGCGTAACCGACATGGCGAGTATGTTTGCCGCTTGCACAAGGCTCAGCAGTCTCAATGTGGCAGGGTTCCGCACGCCAAAAGTGACCGACATGAGCAGTATGTTCTATCAATGTTCAGCGCTCAAATCAATTGATGTGAGCGGCTTCAACACGCAGAATGTGAAAAGCATGACCAGCATGTTTCGCAGCTGCGAGCAGTTAGCCTCACTCAACCTCTCCAATTTTAATACGGAAAAAGTGCAATACACGAATAGCATGTTTGAGCGCTGCAGCTCGCTCTCCACCATTTATGTAAGCGACAAGTTCACCACCACGGCGGTCACCAAAAGCGACAACATGTTCGCCAACTGCCCTGCACTCAAAGGCGCTATCGCCTTCGACGGTGGCAAAGTAACCAAGGACTACGCCAACTACACCGACGGCTATTTCACCAAACTGGTGGGCAAACTCGCAGAGGATAACATTGGTGCCACTGGCGTGCACCTCACCACCGACACATTGGCAATAAAACCAGGGCAAGATTTCGTGGCCTACGAGCCTTTCCATGCCACCACAGCTTCATACAATCGTCCCGTGACTGACAAATGGAGCGTGCTCTGCCTGCCTTTCGCCATCAGCCAAACTGAGGAAGAATGTAAGTTTTATCAACTGGCAAGTATCAATGCCAGCAAAGCCTCAGTGGTGGTGGAGAGTTACCCTGAAGGGTCGGTGATTCCTGCCGGCACTCCGGTTTTGCTGAAGATGAACGACGGCTACTCCACCCTCAGCATCATGGCAAACGATGCTCAAATCACACCCGCCCCTCTGGCCGACACCCTCCACTCCAATGCACACTTAGTGGGCACATTCACCAAAATCGACACAGAAAAAGCCGACACCATTTTCAACCAAGACAGCTACCTGCTTGCCTCCGACATGTTCCACCAGGCACATGCGGCATCAAGTCCACAAGCTAACGCCATGAGCTGCTACATTCAGGCCTCAGACCTTGGTTCGGCACAGCCAAGCACGCTCACCATTGAGGAGGACAGCGGCATCAGCACATCACTCTCCCACATCACCACAGATGCCGACATTGCCCCGATTGAATACTTCGATGTGCAGGGCCACAGGTTATCCGCCCCACAGCAAGGTGTGGTGATCGTGAGGCAAGGCACAAACGCCTACAAACTGCTGGTGAAATAATCCCGATGTATACCCATGAAATTGTAACAAAAATGTAACATTCGGGGAAAAGCTACACCTAATTCAAAGGAAAGCTACACTTTTGTATAGAAATGCAACACTATGCATAAATAAAATACACTAATTTTGCAGCGTGTTTTTAGGATATGAGATATTACACATATTGAGAAAGAAGAGCGGCAGGTGATCGCTGACAACAAAATGCTGACCGCCCCGCACAGGAAAACAGAAAATTCAGCAGTGACATAAGCCACCCTATCACACAGTAATCACACAAGACTCTCATATATAGGCGTGGCACTTGAAACGGATATTGAACCCCACAAATATTTTATAGTAGTTAAGCAAAACAATGAAATACCTAAAACACGATCTGATGCCAAGAAGAACATTAACCCAGACTTCGATGCCAGGATAAACAATAAGAACAGAGAGGGAGTGACTTGAAAAGCAAGTTCACCCCTCTCTCTTTTATATCACCATCACCAGGGTCAATACGTATTGAATATTTCGCATATTACTGTATAAAAATACGCTCAGCATCACACTCCTGCTTATTCATATCTACATCATAACCCCCTCAGTAGAAATTTAGTGGGGATAAGATAGGCTGTAGTGCATGCTCTACGGCACAGCATCAGTTATAATCCCCAAAATTTTCCACTGAATCCATTTTAAGGCAAAAATAAAAGCTGAGCAGCAGTTTTCGCCAACATTTCAGCGGATTTTTGGCATATTTTCCGTAACTTCGCAAGATAGAACATTCAATTTACTCACAAATAAAAACATCACAGATTAATGAAAGACGATTCGACTAAAGTTTTGGATGCGCAAGAGCAGGACAGCATGAGCTTGCCTGAAAACGCATTCACCGAACTCAAGCCGGGGGAAGAGTATATTCCTCCCATGCGCCCCGACAAGTCGTACCCCGAGGCCACGGGCTACTCCGTGTCGATGGGCCTTGTCATGGCGGTGATATTCAGTGCCGCCGCAGCTTACCTCGGTCTGAAGGTGGGACAAGTGTTTGAAGCCGCTATTCCTATCGCTATTATTGCAGCAGGTATTGCCGGTGTCACCAAACGCAAAAATTCGCTTGGCGAGAACGTGATTATCCAGTCGATAGGCGCAGCTTCGGGCATTGTGGTGGCTGGTGCCATCTTCACCTTGCCTGCGCTCTACATTCTGCAAGCCAAGTATCCCGAAATCACCGTCAACTTCCTTGAAGTGTTCCTCAGCTCACTCCTTGGCGGCTTGCTCGGCATACTGTTCTTTATTCCTTTCCGCAAATATTTCGTAAAGGATATGCACGGCAAATTTCCATTCCCTGAGGCCACTGCCACCACCCAAGTGCTTATCAGCGGACAGAAAGGCGGCAGCCAGGCCAAGCCCCTGCTCTTAGCAGGTGTGGTGGGCGGACTGTACGACTTCTTCCTCAGCACATTCGGCTGGTGGAAAGAGGTGCTCACCACGCAAGCCATTCCTGCGCTGCAATCCTTCACCAACAACACCAAGATGATGTTCAGCATCAACACTGGCTCTGCCGTGCTTGGCCTTGGCTACATTGTGGGATTGCGCTATGCATTCATCATTTTTGCCGGTAGCGCATTCATCTGGTGGTGCATCGTGCCACTGCTCGGCACCATGGTGCCCGCTATGGCCGACATGGCTCCCGACGCCATATTCAAAGGCTACGCCCGTTCTATCGGTATCGGCGGTATTGCCATGAGTGGTGTGATTGGCATCATCAAATCGTGGGGCGTGATCAAAAGCGCCGTTGGTCTTGCCGGTAAATCGTTTAGCAGCAAAGGCAAGGAGGAGAAACCAATCCGCACCCAGAAAGACATTTCTATGCAGCTGCTCGTGTTTGCCCTCATCGCAGCCCTGGCAGTGACATTTGTATTCTTCTGGATTGGCGTGATCGGCAACCTTGGCCAAGCCATTGTGGCATTCTTCGTGGTGGTGGTCATCGCCTTCCTCTTCACCACCGTGGCAGCCAACGCCATTGCCATCGTGGGCAGCAACCCGGTGTCGGGCATGACACTGATGACCCTTATCGTGGCAAGTACCATTTTTGTGGCTATCGGCCTGAGCGGCACTAAAGGCATCATCGCTTCGATGGTGATTGGCGGCGTGGTGTGCACCGCGCTCTCTATGGCTGGCGGCATGGTCACCGACATGAAAATTGGCTACTGGCTCGGCTCAACACCTGCAAAACAGCAGACTTGGAAAGCGGTGGGCACTTTGGTTTCGGCAGCCACCGTGGGTGGTGTGATTCTGCTGCTCAACAAGGCATACGGTTTCACCAACCCCGATGTGATGGCGGCACCACAGGCCAACGCCATGGCGGCTGTTATCGACCCTCTGATGATGGGCGGCGACACGCCTTGGATTCTTTACGGAGTGGGTGCCGTGTTTGCATGCTTGCTCAACTGGCTGGGTGTGCCTGCACTGGCATTCTCCTTGGGTATGTTCATTCCATTCCACCTCAATACGCCTCTGCTCGTGGGCGGTGCCATCAGTTGGTTCATGGGCTCACGCAGCAAAGATGAGAAACTCAACAAAGCCCGTCAGGAAAAAGGCACCCTGCTGGCAAGCGGCTTCATCGCCGGTGGCGCACTGATGGGTGTGGTGAGCGCAGGTATGACCTTGGCCGGCTTCTCCTATGAGTGCAAATGGAGCGATGGCGTGACAAGCGCACTTGCTGTGGTCATCTATCTTTCCCTCATCGCTTATCTCACCATTTCTTGCCTCAAAGCCAAGAAGGAAGATTAATATTTGCGTGTGTGGTCACGCAAAGTAATCAATTTCCATTAACCATCAAGTAAGGCCGTTCTCACCAACCGAGAGCGGCCCTACTTTTTTATAGGCGCAAAGCATATATCACGCTTCCATGATATGGCACATACGGCATTTTTTAGTAAATTTGCATAAGTTATGCGAATGGCTTTGATTGGAATATTGGCTATATTACTGACGCTGGGCAGCTGCCACAGCGCCAAGCAAGCCACAGCACTTTCCGCCAATGCCACAAGCGTGGAAAAGACGACCCCCGACAGTGCGGCCGCACCTAAAAGTTCTAACCCGGCTGAAAAAAAGGCGAAGCGTGGCAGGAGGCCTACAAGAAGACCCGCCCACAGGCAAAAGCCACAAAGCGCCAACGTAAAGAAGTCCGACATCAACGAGCTAAAACTGAAAGCCGAGAGGGGCGACTCTGTGGCGCAAACTCAGCTTGGCGTGGAATACATGAAGGGTGACGCCGTGGAAAAAGACCTCGATAAAGCCATCGAATGGTGGACTAAGGCCGCAGAAAAGGGATATGCCGAAGCACAGTACAAAATGGGCATCTGCTATCACTTCGGGTTTTGCGTGAAGAAAAGCCGCAAACGCGCAAAATACTGGTATGAGCAGGCGGCTCGCCAGCACCACAAATCGGCAGCGTCGGCTCTTCACATCATTGAGGACGAGGAAAAGGAGCAATAGGGCCTAAACCACCGAAGCGGGCAAGTACTTTTTTCTCACATAACAACTTTTAGCAAACAGCACAATCAATATGGACGCGCACATCTACTTATTACTGCTATGCATTGGAGCGAGCTTCATTCAGCGCGTCACGGGCTTCGGCTTCGGCATATTCATTATGACGTGGCTCACTGCGCTGATGCCCAGCTATGGCGAAGCCACCGCACTGTCTGGCATATTGGCGCTCTGCACATCACTGATGGTGGCGATACGAATGTGGCGGCACATTCAGTGGCGGCATCTGTGGCTCATTCTCATCACATTCATGATATTTTCGGCAGTGTGCATTTTTGCGCTCACACAGATCCACGACTCGGTACTCAACATCATATTAGGCTGCGTGCTCATTGCCGCAAGCATCTATTTCCTGTTCATCAACGGCCATATTCATCTCAAGCCCTCCCGCTCCACGCAAGTGATGGCCGGTGGGCTCAGTGGCATGATGGGTGGCTTCTTTGCCATGCAGGGACCACCGGCCGTGCTCTATTTTCTCGCTTCCGAAACCGACAAGAACCAATATATGGCCACCGTGCAGACCTACTTCCTCATCGGCAATGTGGGTATGGCAATAGTGCGGGCATGCAATGGTTTCGTCACTCCCGCCGTGGGCAGTGGTTTCCTGTTTGGCATTGGCGGTGTGGTCATTGGCAACGTGATTGGTGCGGCGGTGTTTAAGCGTATATCCATCAACTTACTCCGCACATTAGTGTATATTTACCTCGCCATCAGCGGCGTGATGATTTTATGTAGATAATGGAACGGCCCGACAACTATACATTCCTGACAAAAGGACCTGTGGGAAAGGTGATTTTCCACATGGCTGTGCCCACGGTTGTGGGTATGCTCGTTACGAGCATCTACAATCTGGTGGACGGCTACTATGTGGGACAAATCAACACGCAGGCCACTGCCGCTGTGGGCGTGGCATTCCCTGCCATGGCCATCGTGCAAGCCGTGGGCTTTTTCTTTGGACAAGGCTCCGGCACTTATATCTCACGGTGCCTGGGAGCCAAACGCCGCGACGATGCCGAGAAAATGGCAAGTACGGCTTTTTTCCTATCGATTGTCGCAGGGCTGGTGCTCGCCATTGCCGCGCAGTTTTTCATCAAGCCGCTCTCCATCGCTTTTGGCTCCACGCCCACCATACTCCCCTACACCATGACCTATATGGGCATCATGATGCTTGGCGCGCCCTTCATCACCGCCACCATGACGCTCAACAACCAGATGCGATTTCAAGGCAACGCTTTCTTTGCCATGGTGGGCATGATGACAGGCGCAGTGCTCAATGTGGCGCTGGTGCCCTTGTTCACCTTCACATTCGGTCTGGGCATTGCGGGCACAGCCATCGGCACGGTTGTCAGTGAAGTGTTTGGCTTTGCCGTGCTTTATGCCATGTCGGTGCGTGGCAACGGTATTCGCCTGAAGTTGAAAAACGTAGCCCTCACTAAGCATTATCTGGTAGAGATGACAAAAGGCGGCACACCGTCGCTGTCGCGCCAGGGCTTGGCAAGCGTGGCCACCATGCTGCTGAATGTGGCAGCGGGAGGATTTGGCGACGCGGCTATTGCCAGAATGAGCATTGTGGGGCGTGTGAGTTTTGTGGTGTTCTCCGTAGTGATAGGCATCGGGCAGGGATTCCAGCCGTTCTGTGGCTTCAATTTCGGCGCACGCCTCTTCAAGCGTGTGCGTGAAGGCTTCTTCTACGCCGTCAAAATCAGCCTGATATTCTTATCAGTCTGCTGTGTGGCAGGATTCTGCTATGCGGAGCAGGTGGTCGATCTCATGCGCCACGACACAGCCGTGGTAGAAATTGGCGCTGCCGCCCTACGCTGGCAAATCATCACCTGGCCCCTCATCGTGTTTATCATTATCAGCAACATGGCGCTCCAGACCAGCGGATGGTCGCTGTCGGCCAATATTGTGGCAGCGTTGCGTAATGGCATCTGCTTCATTCCGCTCATCATCATCATGCCCATCTATTTGGGCGTGACCGGTGTGGAGACGTGTCAGGCCGTGGCCGATGTAATCTCTGCCATCATCACACTGCCCATCATGCTCCGCTACTTCAGGCAGCTCCGCCAAATGGAGGCCGAGAGCCACTGCCAGTGAGAAAAGCATATCATGGCGCAGTGAGCCAAATTCTCATCAACACTTCGGGGTTATTCTATCAGCAAATCGAGCATAGGCTTCACGAGTGGTGAAGGCGCAATGAGAATGGATTCGCCACGATCGCTGCGCAAACTGCTGATTTCACAACCAGCCTCCGTGGCTATCAGATAAGCGGCACACACGTCCCAAATATGCAAATTCAATTCCCAGAAAGCGTCAATAACACCCATGGCGGTGTAGCAGATGTCGAGCGATGCCGATCCAAGGCGGCGGAAGCCTCTCACTTTGGGTATCACGCGCACAGCCTCCGCAATATTGTTGTCGGCATTCACAGCCTTGTCGTAGGGGAACCCCGTGCACACCACTGCCCGGCTCAACTTCGAGCAGGTGGAGCAGGATATTGGCTCACCGTTCAGTTTCGCGCCCTCGCCCTTCACGGCTGTGAAAAGCTCGTCGAGCCGGGGCGCATACACCACACCTATCACGGTGTCGCCACGATAGCGAATACCTATCGATATGGTGAAATACGGCAGTCCCGACTTATAGTTGGTGGTTCCGTCCACAGGATCCACCACCCACTGCCAGTCGCTCTCCACCTGGTCGGCGCCCGACTCCTCGCTCAGCACCGAGTGGGCAGGATAAAGTTCGTGCACCCTGCTCGCAACAAAAGCCTCGCAGGCCTTGTCGGTGGCGGTCACCAGGTCGTAGTCGTTGCCCTTCGTCTCCACATTCAGTGTGGGTGAACGGAAATTAGCTAATTGTATTCTGCCAGCCTCGCGGGCTATGCCTATGGCATCGATAAGAATGTTTGAAATTTCACTCATCTTTCAGCAAAAAAATATGCTCCTCACACACGTTGCGCTTGCCTCTTTCCGTGTCCAATGTCACGAAACGTGCGAACCGCAAGCGAAACCCAAGTGAGGAGCAGTTCGTAAATATTTCTTTTCACGCGTAGCTTCTGTCCATAAAGCCACCGCATGCAGTTGTTGCTTTTTTTTAGAAGCTACTTTCTAAAATTCAAATTCTATGACCCCCAAACGGTTAGTCTTCCACAGGAATCTGACGCTTAAACACCTCTTTGAAGGTGATAAGAGTCTCGGTGCGGCCAAGCCCCATGGTGAGGAACTTGTCGTGAATGAGGTGAAGCAAATGGTCGTTGTTCTTCGCATAGAGCTTCACAAACATATCATATTTGCCGGTGGTGATGTAGCACTCCACCACCTCTGGCATCTCCTCCAGATGGGCGATCACTTCATCATATTTCGACGAGTCGTTCAGGAAAATACCCACGTAGGCACAGGTGTCGTAGCCCACTGCCGATGGATTGATCAGCGTGATAGAGCCATTCACCACTCCCATGCTATATAATTTTTGAATGCGCTGATGAATTGCCGCGCCACTCACGCCGCAGGCGCGAGCCACTTCAAGATAAGGCTTTCTCGCATCTATCGAGAGCATCTTCAGAATCTTGTAGTCTAATGTGTCTAATTTAGCGTTAGCCATAAGTTACTTTAGTATAGTTTGTTCTAAACCTTGATTTTTCTTAGAATCGGTATCTAATAACATTTAATGATTTTGTGTGCAAATATAAGCATTTTTTCCTATTTTAGCACAAAAACCAACGAATTATTAATTCGGCATTAATCATTTTTCACGCAGAGGGCACCGCCTATGCCGGAAGCGCCCATGCGTCAAAATTGATGGAAATGAGGGGTGAAGGTGGCGAAGTCAATTTTTTTTGTTAAATTTGTAGGTTAAATGCCAAATTACACAGATTTCATTGAGAAGTAATATATGAACGACAACGAGAAGACCCCAGAAGAATTAAACGAGCAGCAAAAAGCCGGCTCTAACGACGATGCCAAAGAGCTGTCACCCCTCACCCCAGGCGCAGAGCCCGCGGGGGAGGATGCCGCACCTGAAGCGAGCGAAGAAGCGCAGCACACCTCCTATCAGCTGCCCAAGGACAAGAAGCTCCAGCTCTCCGGCATGTATGAGAACTGGTTTCTCGACTATGCCAGCTATGTGATTCTGGAGCGTGCCGTGCCCCACATCGAAGACGGCTTCAAGCCCGTGCAGCGCCGAATCATGCACGTGATGAAGAAAAGCGACAATGGCCACTACGCTAAGGTGGCGGGCATTGTGGGCGACACTATGCACTATCACCCTCACGGCGACGCATCAATCTACTCGGCATTGGTGGCACTCGGCCAAAAAGGGCTGCTAATCGACACGCAGGGTAACTGGGGTAATATCCTCACCGGCGACGGCGCGGCAGCTGGCCGTTACATCGAGGCACGCCTGTCGGAGTTTGCGCTCGAGGTGGTGTTCGACAGCAAGGTCACCGACTGGACTTGGAGCTACGACGGCACCAATCAGGAGCCTATCACACTGCCTGCCAAGTTCCCGCTGCTGCTGGCACAAGGAGCTGAGGGCATTGCTGTGGGTCTGTCGTGCAAAATTCTGCCACACAACTTCAATGAAATCATCGATGCGGCAGTGAGCTATCTGCGGGGCGAGGAATTCCACCTCTATCCCGACTTCCCCACCGGGGGCTACATTGATGTGAGCAACTATAAAGACGGTGAGCGCGGCGGCAATGTGCGCGTGCGCACCAAAATTGAGAAAATCGACAACAAGACGCTGCTCGTGAAAGATGTGCCCTACGGAAAAACCACCGCTTCGGTCATCGAGTCGATTCTAAAGGCCGCCGAGAAGGGTAAATTCAAAATCAAGAAGGTGGAAGACAACACGGCCTCCACTGCCGAGATTATTGTCACCCTCCAGCCGGGCACCTCGAGCGATAAGGCCATCGACGCGCTCTACGCTTTCAGCGACTGCGAAACCAGCATATCGCCCTGCTGCTGCGTGATTAAGGACGACAAGCCGCAGTTTCTCTGCGTGAGCGAACTGCTGCGCTTCAGCGTGGACCGCACGAAGCACATTCTCAAGGCCGAACTTGAATATCAGCGGCGCGATGCGCTTGAATCGCTCCTCTACGCCTCTCTGGAGAAAATTTTCATCGAAGAGCGCATCTACAAGGATCGCGCCTACGAGCAGGCGAAAGACCTCGACGCGGCGGTGAGCCACATCGACAAGCGGCTCGATCCGTTCAAGGCGAAATTCGTGCGCGACATCACCCGCGACGACATTCTGCGGCTGCTCGAAATTAAGATGGGGCGTATCTTGAAGTTTAATATCGACAAGGCCAACAATTACATTGCCTCGCTCAACGACCGCATCGCCGACATCGACCACAAGCTCTCGCACCTGGTGGAATACACCATCGAGTGGTATGAGGGACTGAAGAAAAAGTATGGCCACCTGTATCCGCGCCGCACCATCATTCGCGACTTCGACACCATTGTGGCATCAAAGGTGGCGGAGGCCAACGAGAAGCTGTACATCAACCGTGCCGACGGGTTCATCGGCACAGCGCTGAAGAAAGATGAGTTTGTGTGCAACTGCTCCGACATCGACGACATTATCATCTTCTATAAAGACGGCAAGTTCAAGGTGATCAGAGTGGGTGAGAAAATATATGTGGGCAAGAATATCATCTACCTCAACGTGTTTAAGCGCAACGACACGCGCACCATCTACAATGTGCTTTACCAAGACGGGCGAGGCGGCATTGTGTATATGAAGCGATTCGCCGTTACGGGGGTGACCCGCGACCGCGAATACGACCTCACGCAGGGCAAGCCCGGAAGCAAGGTGATGTGGTTTACCGCCAACCCCAATGGCGAGGCGGAGGTGCTGCGCATCACGCTCAAGCCTAAGCCCCGCCTGAAAGTGCTTCAGTTCGACATCGACCTGGCCGAACTCTCTATCAAGGGCAAGCTCACCCGGGGCAATCTGGTGACCAAAAACGAGGTGCACCGCATCTCGCTCAAAGAGCACGGTGTGTCCACGCTGGGCGACCGTGAGGTGTGGTTCGACCCCGATGTGCTCCGCATCAACTATGAGAACCACGGGTTCTCGCTCGGCAAATTCAGCGGCGACGACCGTATTCTCGTGATTATGAAGAACGGCGACTTCTACACCACCACAAGTGATGCCAGCAATCACTACGAGGAGGGTATTCTGCGCATCGAGAAATACCAGGAAGGAAAGGTGTGGACCGCTATCGTGGACGATGCCGACCAGGGCTTCCTCTACATCAAGCGGTGCACCCTCGAAGACAAGAACAGCAAGCAGAGCATGATTGGCGGCAACCCAGCCTCCAAGCTGCTGAAGCTCACCGATGAGAAATATCCACGCTACGATGTGAAGTTTGGAGGCAACGATGCTTTCCGCGACCACCTTGTGATCGATGCCGACGAATACATAGGTGTGAAGAGTTTCAAGGCCAAGGGTAAGCGCATCAGCAATTTCACCATTGAGTCGGTCACCGAAATTGAGCCTCGCGAAGTGCCTGAGGAAAATGCGGAATCTGCCGCCAGCACCATCGCTGAGATGGAGGGCGCCGACACCAAAGAGGCCACGGCAAGCGATGCCATCAACCAGCAGGAAGTACGCGATCAGCTCACTGGGCAAACACGCCTTTTCGACGACGGCAACGACAATGAATAAGCGTGCGCTCATAGTGCTTATTGGGGTGCTGGCGGTGTGCCATGGCAAGGGACTGGCGCAAGATGCCGCCTATGCCGACTCTTCAAAAGTCACCACCAGCATCTTCACCATCGACGCTGGCATGGGTTCGCTGCGCGACACCTACATCTCGCCCATCACCTACGATGGCTACCACCAGCGCATTGCCTACGCCAACACGCACTGCAACAGTCTTTCACGATGGACGAGAACACTGGAGGGCGGCATCGACTACGAACTTACGCACAACCCTGCCGGCAATCACACCATGCACGCCCTGATTGCCGACTTTAAGTGGGCAAATATGCGTCTCTTAAAATGGCGGCCTTGGCGGCAATGTGCCTTCAAGGTGGGCCCGATGGCACAATTCCGCGGCGGTGTGCTCTATAACACCAACAACAGCAACAATGTGGTGTCGGCGCGGGTGCATATGGCTGTGGGCGTGAATGCCATGGCTGCTTACCACACCTTGCTGAGCCACAAGAAATTGTCCATCACCTACGAGATGACGCTTCCTGTGATGGGGGCTTTCTTCTCGCCTGAATACGACGAGCCTTACTACGAAATATATGTGGGCAACCACAAAAACCTTGCCCACTTTGGCTGGTGGGGTAACCGGTTCGACATCACCAACTATCTCTTTGCCGACTATCAGATTGGCAGCCACACGGTGATGCGCATTGGCTACCGCAACCGCGTGGAGTGTTCCCGCGTGTGCCACATCACCACGCGGAGCATCAGTCACGCTTTTGTGATTGGCTTCGGCTGCAACTTATCGTCATCAAATCGTTAGCACTACTGTATTATGCCACATCATTATCTTCACATATTGCTCCTTGCGCTGCTCTCGCTTTCAGCGGCTTCGTGCAGCGAACAGACCTTCAGCAATGATGCCGAAGGCAATTTCGACGCGCTGTGGACCATTCTCGACGAGCATTACACCTTTTTTGAATACAAGAATGTGGACTGGGACGAGGTGGGACGTCGCTATCGGTCGAAAATCACGAAGGGTATCAGCAGCGGTGAGCTTTTCAGCCTCTGCAGCGATATGCTGAAAGAACTGAAAGACGGCCACACCAATCTGGTCAGTGCCAGCGACGTGTCGCGCTACTGGATTTGGGAGCAATACCCGGTGAACTACGATGAGCGCCTCATCGACGAGCACTATCTCAATTTCCAGTACCGCCGCACCAGTGGCATCAAGTATCAAATTCTGAGCAACAACATCGGCTATATGTATTACGGCGACTTCTCAAAGGGCATTGGCGAGGGCAATCTCGATGCCATCTTGGCCTACTTGGCAAGCAGCGACGGACTGATTATTGATGTGCGCAGCAATGGCGGCGGCTATCTCACCAATGTGGAAACGCTCGTGAGCCGCTTCATCAACGAGAAGATGAAGGTGGGAAGCATCAGCCACAAGACCGGCCCTGCGCACGATGCCTTTTCCAAACCCTACGACTATTACTTCAGCCCGGCGAAAGGTCGGCAGCACTACACCAAGCCTATCGTGGTGCTGTGCAATCGGGGAAGTTTCAGCGCCACCAATAATTTCGTGTCGATCATGAAGCAGCTATCCAATGTCACCGTGGTGGGCGACACTACGGGCGGAGGCTGTGGGTTGCCCTTCACCAGCGATCTGCCCAACGGCTGGAGCGTGCGCTTTTCTGCCGCCGTAATCCGCGATGCAGAAAGCCATATCACCGAGTTTGGCGTAGCGCCCGACGTGAAGGTTGATATGCTCGCCGCCG
>JBNMJK010000055.1:0-15900 GCA_050873765.1 Sodaliphilus sp. | reverse complement strand
TTTCGCGTCCGCCCATCAGCAACAACTTGGTTTTCTGCACTATAGGCGGACGCGAAATATCGCGTCCCTACTGTATTATTGCTCTGTGTTTTATTATGACAAGCCGCTTATTGGGATTCAGACGCACGACCGTGCGTCTAATCCCCAGGTTTTATCGAGTGTACCCCAAAATCATCAAAATAGTGCACTTTACAACGCTAAAATCATCAAAATAGTGCACTTCGCAACCCTAAAATCATCAAAATAGTGCACTTTACAACCCCAAAAACCTTGAAATAGTGCACTTCGCAACCCTAAAATCATCGAAATAGTGCACTTTACAACCCCAAAAACCTTGAAATAGTGCACTTCGCAACCCTAAAACCATCGAAATAGTGCACTTTGTAGCACCGAAATCATCAAAATAGTGCACTATTTCATCAATACTCATATGAAAATACGAAAAAAATTGCTACTTTTGCTAACATAAAAAGCACCTCATTATGATTGACATACGAATTATAGAAACCGTTATCACTGAGCAAAAACAAGAATTGCTTTACTTATCAAGCAAAAAATTTGTTCCTCGCCGTGAAGAAAAAGAAATCGACTTGGACAGCGAACTTGCACAAGTAGTGATTGGAGTGAGGAGAAGTGGAAAATCAACGCTTTGCCACAATGCTCTAAACAAAAGGAATATACATTTTGCATATATAAACTTTGATGACGAGCGGCTTGAAAATATTGAGGGCACAGACTTAAACAATATGTTGGAAGTTCTATATAAAATATATGGCAATTTCCAATACTTGTTTATTGATGAAATACAGAACGTCAGATCTTGGTATCTCTTTGTCAACCGCTTGTTGCGACAAGGAATGCATATTGTGGTGAGCGGCTCTAACGCAAAACTCCTTAGCGGAGAACTCGCCACACACCTTACTGGAAGATACCATCAAATAGAGTTATTTCCTTTCAGCTTTGAAGAATACTGCATTTATAAAGGTGTGGACACTGTGACGCTCACCTCTAAAAACGAAGGATTTAGAAGGGCTGCCTTTGATCAATACCTTCATCAAGGCGGATTTCCTGCGCTATTAGTTGAAAAGAATGCTACTTCATACGTCAACAGCCTGGTTAATGCCATTATCACTCGCGACATTGAGCAGCGGTTTAAAATTCGCTATCCAATATCCTTTGAGAACTTGACAACTCACTTGCTCAACAATGCTCCTTGCACCATCAATGTTAGTGAGCTAAAAAACTTATTCGGAATCAAATCTGTTCACACTGTTGAAAAGTACATCAGTTATCTAAAACAAGCATATCTCATCATTGGGCTACACAAATATTCCTGCAAAAGCAAACTTCGTATTCGCGATGAAAAAGTTTACCCTATTGATGTAGCCATTCTCAACCATCGCAATGATGCTTTTGCTGGTGAAAACCTTGGCTGGAGACTTGAATGCATTGTATATATCGCTCTATTACGCAAACATCGTCCTTTACAGCACGATATATATTATTTTCGGAACAACTCAAATGAAACCGACTTTCTGATATGCAATGGGAATACCGTGATTCAAGCCATTCAAGTGAGCTATGATATATCCAACCATAAGACATATCGACGAGAAATCAAAGGCCTATTAGCTGCGGCACAGGCCACCCACTGCAAAAATTTACTACTTATTACTGATCATGTTCGCCAAGATGTGAATCATAACGGATTTGATATTGAAATCCGTCCTTGCTACGAATGGTTGCTGTCGCTTTACAATTAAAGTCGCTACTGGGGTGTGGAGGTAGCTATTCGTGGGGACACCTATTGCTCAATGGCGAATGAAAGATTGAATGGCGAGTGAAATATTGGCATTACACTATAGTGTAGGCCGACATTCATTCGGCGATTTTGAGGTTTTTTTGCTATAAGCGGCCACAGAGCGAGAATTTGGAAGCAAAATGTGGGATTTTTTTCATATCTTTGCACATTAATATATCACGAAACTAATAACAACTTTTTCTATGAAGTTTAGAGAATATAGCAAACTGAATCTTTCAAACGTCAATAAAGACGTGCTAAAGCTCTGGGAACAGGAAAATGTGTTCGCCAAGAGTATTGAAGAGCGTGAAGGCGCTCCATCTTTCGTGTTCTATGAGGGTCCACCATCGGCCAACGGTATGCCGGGTATCCACCATGTGCTTGCCCGCACCATTAAAGACATCGTGTGCCGCTACAAAACCATGAACGGCTACAAGGTGCTGCGCAAAGCCGGCTGGGACACTCACGGACTGCCTGTGGAATTGGGCGTGGAGAAAGCGCTCGGCATCAAGAAAGAGGACATCGGCAAGAAGATTTCGGTTGATGAATATAATGCGGCCTGCCGTAAGGAGGTGATGAAATACACCAAAGAGTGGACCGACCTCACCAACAAGATGGGCTACTGGGTGGATCTTGAGCACCCTTACATCACCTACAAAAACAGCTACATCGAAACCCTCTGGTGGCTGCTCAAGCAGCTCTACGGAAAGGGGCTTCTCTATAAGGGCTACACCATTCAGCCCTATTCACCTGCCGCCGGCACTGGTCTGAGCAGCCACGAGCTGAATCAGCCAGGCTGCTATCGCGACGTGAAGGACCAGACCGTGACGGCTCAGTTCACCGTCAAGAACGACGGCAACAAGGTGGTGGCCGACATTTTAGGTAAAGTTGATGCTGGGTTTGAGAACCTGTGCATCATCGCCTGGACCACCACGCCTTGGACTCTGCCTTCCAACACCGCTCTGTGCGTGGGCCCGAAAATCGACTATGTGGCAGTAGAAAGCTACAACCCCTACACCGGAAAGCCTGCCACCTATCTCATAGCCAAGGCTCGCCTTGGCGCATATTTCGCAGCCGAGGGCGCAGAACTTCCGCTCGAGGCCTACAAGCATGGCGACAAGGTGATTCCATACAAGGTGATTGCCGAATTCAAGGGCTCCGACCTGGTGGGCATCAACTATGAGCAACTTTTCCCATGGGTTAAGCCTGTTGATAAAATTGACGGCAAGATTGTGGGCAACGATGGCGGCTTCCGTGTGATTCCAGGCGACTATGTGACCACCGACGACGGTACGGGCATCGTGCACATTGCGCCCACATTTGGTGCCGACGACGCCAATGTGGCACGCGCGGCTGGCATTCCTTCGCTCTTCATGATTAACAAGAAGATGGAAACCCGCCCAATGGTGGACTTTGAGGGACGCTATTTCAGATTTGAAGACCTCGACGACGATTTTGTGAAAAATTTCGTGAACGTGGAAGCCTACAAGGAATATGCCGGCGCCTACGTCAAGAACGCCTACGACCCAAAATACACCGTGGACGGACGCTACGATGAAAAGGCTGCCAACAAGGACGAGGACCTCAACATCTACATCTGCATTCGCATGAAGCAAAATGGCACAGCGTTTAAGATGGAGAAGCACACTCACAACTATCCACACTGCTGGCGCACCGACAAGCCTATTCTCTATTATCCGCTCGACAGCTGGTTTATCCGCTCTACCGCATGCCGCGACCGTATGGTGGAGCTCAACAAAACTATCAAATGGAAACCTGAGCACACCGGCACCGGACGCTTCGGCAAATGGCTGGAGAACCTCAACGACTGGAACCTGAGCCGCAGCCGCTACTGGGGCACGCCTCTTCCTATCTGGCGCAACGCCGACACTCATGAGGAGAAGTGCATCGGCAGCGTGGAAGAACTCTATAATGAGATGGAGAAGGCCGTGGCCGCCGGAGTGATGACCGAGAACCCTTGGAAGAAGGCTGGCTTCGTGGTGGGCGACTACAGCGAGGAGAACTATGGTAAGATTGACCTCCACCGCCCTTATGTGGACGACATCGTTCTGGTGAGCGACAGCGGAAAGCCTATGAAGCGTGAGCTCGACCTGATTGATGTGTGGTTCGACAGCGGCGCCATGCCATACGCTCAGCTTCACTATCCATTTGAAAATAAGGATCTCATCGACAAGCGCACGTTCTATCCTGCCGACTTCATAGCTGAAGGCCAGGACCAAACCCGCGGCTGGTTCTTCACACTCCACGCCATCGCCACCATGGTGTTCGACAGCGTGGCCTACAAGAGCGTAATCTCAAACGGCCTTGTGCTCGATAAAAACGGCAACAAGATGAGCAAGCGACTGGGCAACGCCGTGGACCCATTCAAGGCCATCGAAAAATACGGCATCGACCCTATTCGCTGGTATATGATCAGCAACTCTTCACCTTGGGACAACTTGAAGTTTGACCAAGCTGGCGTGGAAGAGGTGAGTGGAAGCAAATTCTTTGGCAAACTCCACAACACCTACTCTTTCTTCGCACTCTACGCCAACCTCTGCAACTTCGACTTCAACGCGCCTCAAGTGCCACTGGCAGAGCGCCCTGAAATTGACCGATGGATTATTTCTGTGCTCAATTCACTTGTGAAAGAGGTGACTGCCGACATTGAGGACTATGAACTCACCAAGGCAGCACGCGCTATCAGCGACTTTGTGGTAGATAACCTCAGCAACTGGTATGTGCGCCTTAACCGCTCCCGTTTCTGGGACGGCGACTTGGCTGCCAACCAAACGCTCTACCAGTGCCTCAAGACGGTGGCTCTGCTGATGGCGCCTATCGCTCCTTTCTATGCCGATATGCTCTATCGCGACCTCACGGGCAGCACCACATCTGTGCACCTGGCTCTATATCCAAAAGCCGACCAGGCTGCCATCGACAGCAAGCTGGAGAAGCGTATGGCCATCGCCCAGCAAATCACCTCTATGGTGCTTTCGCTCCGCCGCAAGAAGAACTTGAAGGTGAAGCAGCCGCTCACCGCCATTATGATTCCTGTGACCGACGAAAGCCAGAAGCAAGACATCGAGGCTGTGGCTAATCTGATCATGAGCGAGGTGAACGTGAAAGGCATCACCTATGTGGGCGGCGACGCCGGCATTTTGGTGAAGCGCATCAAGCCCGACTTCAAGAAGCTCGGCCCTAAATTCGGCAAGAACATGAAGGCCGCCGCACAGGCTCTCGCCAGCCTTGAGCAGGAGCAGATTGCCCAGTTCGAGAAAGAGGGTAAAATCACGCTCGCGCTCGGCGGCGATGAGGCCGTGGTGGATTTGGCCGACGTGGAAGTCATCAGCGAAGACATTCCTGGCTGGCTCGTGGCTAACGAGGGCAACATCACCGTGGCGCTCGACATCACCATCACCGACGACCTCCGCAAAGAGGGCATCGCACGCGAGCTGGTGAACAGAATTCAAAACGTGCGCAAGAGCAAAGACTTCAATATCACCGACCGCATTGTGGTGAAGATTGCTCCCGACGAGCACGTGAATGATGCCGTAGCACAGTTTAAGGACTACATTGCCAAGCAAGTGCTTGCCGTGGCCATTGAGCTGGCTCCGGTCGAGAGCAAAGACGCCATTGCCATCGACATGGACGAATACGAATTGCAAATCACCGTCGATAAGGCATAATTACTCAAGGCTAAAAAAGAAGCTGCTTGAATTTTATTCATCAAGCGCACGGTTTTTCACGCGCCACGGTGCTAAATTCAAACAGCTTCATCTTTCCTTACCGGCTTTTCTCACACACATATTTTTTCTAAACAAAGAAAGGGCATATCATCATGAATGAATCTCCCGAAAAAGTAAGATACTCCGATGAGGAGTTGCAAGAATTCAAGCAGTTGATTCTTGAGAAGATAGAGGTGGCCAAGCAGAACTACGAGCACTTGATGGACACGATCCAGAAAGACGAGAGCGCGCCTGGCATCAAGTCGCTCGAAGATGGGGCGGCTACCATGAGCAAGGAGCAGGCCAGCCTGAACGCTGAGCGCCAGATGATGTTTATCAAAAAGCTGCAGGGCGCCCTTGTGCGCATTGAGCAAAAAACCTACGGCATCTGCCGTGTCACCGGCAAGCTCATACCCAAAGGCAGACTGATGGCTGTGCCACACACCACCCTGTCGGTGGAAGGAAAGGAAATTGAGGCCAAACAAAAACCCAAAAAGAGAAGGTAAGCAATAGTGAACAACCTACATATTTCTAAAGGATGGATCGCCACCGCCATTATTGCGGCTGTGGTGCTCATCGACCAGACCATCAAAATTTGGGTGAAGTGCCACTTCACGCTCTACGAAGACTTGCGCATCACCGACTGGTTTATCCTCCGCTTCGTTGAAAACAACGGCATGGCCTTTGGCATGGAATGGGGCCCTAAGCTGTTCCTCACGTGGTTTCGCATCATAGCCGTGGGGCTGCTGGCCTACTACATCGTGAAGCTGTGCAAAAAGCAATCGGTGCCCGTGGGATACATCGCGTGCATTTCACTCATCACCGCTGGTGCGCTCGGCAATGTGATCGACTGCATAGCCTACGGTATGGTGTTCAGCGAATCCACCCCACTGAGCGTGGCGCAGATGTTTCCGCCCGACGGCGGCTACGCCAGCATATTCAACGGCCGCGTGGTTGACATGTTCTACTTCCCGCTTTTCACATGGCCCGACTGGGTGCCGTTTGTGGGAGGATCGGAATTTTTCCAGCCCGTGTTCAACTTTGCCGACGCCTGCCTCTCGGTAAGCGTGTTTGTGCTGGTGTGCTTCTACAGCAAGCACTTAGTGGCCGACGACGGCGCCGACAGCAAAGCCGGCTCCACCAGTGATGCCACCACCGGCAGCCACCAAGATAAGACGCAGCAATAACGCATATAAACAGAACAACAGCAACACATATCATTCACACCACAATCAATATCGCCAAACAGATGAAATCGAAGCTCTTTATATTAATCGTCGGCCTTGCCGCACTGCTTGCAGCGTGCGACAAGGCGCCACGAGGCATTATCAAGGAGAGTGACATGGCCGATTTGCTCTATGATATGTACAGGCTCGACGCCATCATCGACCAGGACCCCGACGCCTTCCCCACCGACTCCATCAAGCGCGTGGCCAAGCAGTCGCTCTTTAAAAAGCACGGCATCACCCAGGCCGACTACGACACCTCCATGGTGTGGTACGCCACCAATTTTGAAGCCTACAGCACGGTGCACAAAAAGGTGATTATGCGCTTGCAGGCCGACAGCAAGGCCCTGGAGGCTGAAGCCGCCACCGCGCCCAAAGAGCACGCGCAGCCCGGCGGCGATGCCGACCAGCAGCATAAGATGTATGCCGCTAAAGGCGACACAGCCGACATCTGGAACGATGTGCGCACCCTCATGCTCACCACTGGATACAAACGTGGATATTTCACCTTCGACATCGACCCCGACGGCGAGCACCGAAAGGGCGACCGGTATTTGCTGAGCATGAAGATGCTCACCTTCGGCAACACCTTCGGAATGATGCTGGCGGTGGAATATGCTGATGGCAGCGTATCGGTCACCAGCCGTGGCGCGTCGGTTGACGGGTGGACCCAGATTGCCCTCCAGTCCGACTCCACACGCAACGTGCGCCGCATTATGGGCTACGTGAACATCAACATCACCAGCACCTCCGCCATCACCTTCCTCGACAGCATTTCGCTGCTGCGCACCCACCTCGACCGTAAAATTTACTCCAATATAGGCGCACAAAAGCTGATCGACCCACGCCACAGCACTGCGCAGGCAAGAAAGGGCGCAGGCCCTGCCCCCGCCCCAAAAGGCGGACCCCGCGAAGTGAAGCCCGCGCCTCAAAAGCTCTACGCCCCAAAGCCCGGAGTGAACAAGGGCGGCGTGGTGCATGGCAAATTTGATCCTCCCGCGCGAAGATAGCGGGGGCATTACTGGTGCAGCAAGAAGCATTACTGGTCAAAAAGTCGGTATTGGCGCACTTTATTTTTAACATTCACGCATTGATTGCTATATTTGTAGAATATGTTTATCATTAAAGGATTAGAAGCGTTTGGCAGCTACTGCACCCTCATGTGGCGCAGTTTTGGCGTGCCCGAGAAGTGGAAGGAATTCTTCCGCCGCTACCTCAACGAAATATCAAAGCTGGGTATCGACTCTATCCCGCTTATTCTCATCGTGTCGCTCTTCATAGGCTGCCTGTGCACCATTCTCATCAAGCTCAACATGCAGAGCCCGCTCCTGCCGCGCTACACCGTGGGCTTCTCCACCCGCGAGATCATCCTGCTGGAGTTCTCGTCTTCCATTCTGTGCTTGATTCTGTCGGGCAAGATAGGGTCGAACATCGCCTCCGAGATAGGCACCATGCGAGTGACCGAGCAAATCGATGCGCTCGACATCATGGGCGTGAACTCAGCCAACTATCTGATTATGCCCAAGATTCTCGGCCTCGTCACCATTCTGCCTTTCCTCGTGGTCATCACCATGGTCACCGCGCTGTTTGGCGGCTGGGCCGTGTGCTTCACCGGCATTCTCGACCCCGACACCTACATCTTCGGCATACAGACCGACTTCGTGCAGTTCAACGTATGGTTTGCGCTCATCAAGTCGCTGGTGTTCGGATTCGTCATCTCCAGCATATCGTCGTACTACGGCTACACCGTGCAGGGCGGATCGGTGGAGGTGGGCAAGGCCAGCACCGACGCCGTGGTGATGAGCAATATCATTATCCTCGTGAGCGACGTGATTCTCACAAAACTATTATTGATGTAACACACCCACATTTTTCACAAAGCACATTACACATATATGATTGAGGTAAAAAATCTTGACAAATTCTTCGATGGCGGCACACGCCAAGTGCTGTATGGCATCAACGCAAAATTCTACGACGGCAAAGTGAACCTGATCATCGGCCAGAGCGGATCAGGAAAAACCGTGCTCGTGAAAAACCTCGTGGGCCTGTTCAAGCCGGAGCGCGGCGAGATTCTATACGACGGACGCGACATCACCCAAATGAACCGCAAAGAGCTGAAGGCCATACGCAAAGAGATAGGCATGCTCTTTCAAGGCTCAGCCCTCTTCGACAGCGAAACCGTGATGGGCAACGTGATATTCCCCCTCATGATGTTCTCCGACAAAAGTCCCGAAGAGCAGCGCGAGCGCGCCCAGTTCTGCATCGACCGCGTGAACCTCACCGGCAGCGAGGACAAGTATCCGGCAGAGCTATCAGGCGGTATGCAGAAGCGAGCCGCCATAGCGCGCGCCATAGCACTCAACCCCAAATACCTCTTCTGCGACGAGCCAAACTCCGGACTCGACCCCAAAACCTCCATCGTGATCGACCAGCTCCTGTGGGACATCACACACGAGTTCGGCATCACCACCGGGATCAACACCCACGACATGAACTCCGTGATGGGCATCGGTGAGAACATCACCTTCGTGAACAAGGGACACCTCGGCTGGGTGGGCACCAAAGACGAGATCTACGACCAGGACAACGACGACCTCAACAACTTCGTGTTTGCCACCGACCTCTTCCGCGACGTGCGCAAATACCGCCGCGAGCACGGCTACACCAAAACCAAAGTCACCTACTAATCCCCCCACCCCACCATATCCCCATATAAAAACTTCACGAATTAACATAGACAAAATAAAAAATATGAGCACTAAATTTTTCAACAACGCCAATGGCAACACTCTATTTGAGAAGATGAGGGGCATAGCCCATGAAATGGCATTATTCGAACGTTTTCTCGCAGTTGTAGGCTATTTTCGCTCCACTGGTTATTTCAAACTCAGGAAAGAACTTGGTGACATTTCCGAAATCCGCATCCTCATCGGTATCAACGCCGACGACATATTCCGCAAAAGCAATCTTGCTTGGGAAATGCTTAAAGCCCCAGAAATTGCAAAAGAGCTGTATAGCGAACAATTTAAAAAGGATGTGGCTGAAGCCGGCTATACAAAAGATATTGAAGAAGGCATACTGCAAATGTGTCAAGACTTAGCAGAAGGGAGACTTCAGCTCAAGATTCACCCCACAAAAAACCTGCATGCAAAATTCTACCTGTTCCTGCCCATCAACCACACACCAAATTCCGATGGTTGGGTTATAATGGGATCGTCAAACATTTCAGACTCCGGACTGGGAACCTCAAAGGCTCAGCGCTACGAGCTGAATGTGGCTATGCGTGATTTCGACGATGTGCATTTTTGCCATGAAGAATTTGAGCAACTATGGAACGAAGCCGAGCCTTTAAGTTTTGATGATGTGGAAAAATACAAACACGACACCTACCTCGGCTATCAGCCCACACCGTACGAAATTTACATTAAAGTACTAATAGAAACCTTTGGCGATCAAATCGAAGACGACTTCTCTATTCAACTTCCGGAAGGTGTGAAGGAGCTAAAATACCAAAAAGATGCAGTAATACAAGGCTACCAGATGCTCATGCAGCACAATGGTCTATTTCTCTCGGATGTGGTAGGTCTTGGAAAAACAATGGTGGCAACTATGATTGCCAAAAGATTCATTGAAGCTAACGGCAAAAACACCAAAATCCTTGTAGTATTTCCTCCAGCACTGGAAAGCAACTGGAAAGATACCTTCAAACTGTTCGGTATCAAAAACAAGGCTCAGTTCATCACCAATGGATCCCTGTCAAAAGTGCTTGAGGGGCGTGACCAGTATTTCGACAAAGAGGAATTCGACCTCATTATTGTAGACGAAGCACACCAGTTCCGCTCCGACAGTTCAAACCGCTACGATGAACTACAGAAAATATGTAAATCTCCTTGTACGAATCCTGGTCTGTTAAAATCATTCCGCAAGAAAGTGATGCTTCTCTCTGCAACCCCACTCAACAACCGCCCAGAAGACTTACTCAACCAGCTCATGCTCTTTCAAGATACCCAACGGTGCACCATCGACGGCATTACAAACCTGAAGCAGTTCTTCACTCCATTAATCGTGGCATATAAACGGCTGATGAGCGAGCGTGACAAGCGAAACGTAACAGACGATGTGGATGCAATCTATGCACAGATACGCGACAAAGTGATTGACAAGGTGACCATTCGCCGCACGCGCAACAACATTCTCAACGACCCCGACTACCGTCACGATTTGGAAAGCCAAGGAATCGTCTTTCCAAAGATTCTGCCTCCTCATGCTCTACAATACGAGCTTGATGACGCTCTCACAAACAGCTTCATCAACACCCTCAACGCTCTCACCGATGAACAATGCGAACGCCACGTAACCTACGCACGCTATCGTGCCATTGAGTTCATAAAGCCACAGTACAGAGCAAAATATAAGAATGCCGTACAAATCAGCCAAAGCCTTGCAGGCATCTATCGCACCCACATGGTAAAGCGTCTTGAAAGTAGCTTCTACGCTTTCAAAAAATCGCTTCACACCCTTCAGAGAATCACAGACGACATGATTGCAATGTTTGACCAAGACAAAGTAATTATCGCCCCCGAGCTCAACATCAAAGACCTGCTTGCCAAAGGGAAAAGCCTCGACGAGATAATGGACTACATTATTAACAAAGGCTACTCTACCGACGACTTTCTTTACAAGGCCGATGATTTCGACCCTGCGTTTTATAAAATGCTGCAAAACGACCACTCCGTGCTTCAAGCGCTCTGCAACGAATGGGACAATATTGATGAAGACCCTAAGCTCGACAAATTTGCCGAGAACATCAACAAATTCCTTTCCTCAGACATCAATCCCGAGCAGAAACTCGTCATATTCTCCGAGAGCGTGGACACGGTTTGCTACCTCTACGACTTTATAACCAAGAAGCTACATCGCTCCGACGTGCTTAAAGTGGCAGCCTCTAACCGCAGTCTACTTTTTGACACCATCAAGGCCAACTTCGATGCCAACCTGCCCAAAAGCAAACAAGAAAATAAGTTCTCTATTATCATCACATCAGATGTGCTCGCTGAAGGCGTGAACCTACACCGCTCAAATGTGATAGTGAACTACGACTCACCTTGGAACGCCTCACGGCTCATGCAGCGAATCGGTCGCGTGAACCGTATCGGCTCTGTGGCCAACGAAATTCACAATTTCATGTTCTATCCCTCGCCACAAGGCAACGAGCAAATCCAACTCTACAAAAATGCACTCATCAAGCTACAAGGTTTTCATTCCGCCTTTGGCGAGGATGCGCAAATCTACTCACGCGAGGAAATCGTGAAAGAATTCAAACTCTTCGACTCAAATGTGAGAGATATCGTAGACCAAAAAATTGCCCTACTCCGTGAGCTTCGCCACCTCTATAACACCAACCGCGAGTGGTACCATAAAATCAAGAAACTGCCACTCAAGAGTCGAGTGCTCCGTGATAGAAGCAAGCGAATTGGCACTTCGGTTATATACGTTTCTACAAATATCAAATCAGAATTCTATACAGTAAATGGTGATGCCGCACCAGCGCCTGTCGATTTTCTTACCGCAGTTTCCATACTGAAAGCGAAACCTGAGGAGCAGCCTGCCTCATTCGAGCAGACAGACTTACACTTCCAGCATGTAAATGCTGCAGTATCAGCCTTTGAGCGTGATCAAGTGCGCCAAACCGATACAAACACAATACATACCGTCAACCTTGACAAGACAGCGCAAAGCGCCAATGCATTCTTGCGTCGGATAAAACAGGTGTGCGATGACAGCTCCTTGAAAAACCAGTGCGATATTCTCGGCAACTATATTAACCAAGGCACCTATGCCAAACTGCCAAAACGGCTCAAGACAATTTCTGCCGAGTATAAAAACGATGTGCAGAAAATCAAAGCCGACACTTACATTCTGCAGCAACGCATTGGCGAGCTCGTGGAAGAATATCACAACACAGCAAGCTCTACTACCGAAGCAGCAGCAAACCAAACTCCTTCCATCATCATTTCCGAAACATTTATTTAAATATGGCACAGCAAACACTCGACAAACAGCAATTAAGGCATATCTTCCAGTCGCAATACAGCCACTCCAGCTATAAAGATATTCTCCAGCACATTTTCCTTGCCGACATGCTCCGCACTGAGCTAGAGCGGTTCACTGATGACAACGCTGCTGAGGACGGCTATTTCATCGGCAAAGTCAACACAGCCGATGCCTACAGCATAGGCTGCTTCTACTTCAAAATCAATTCAGGTTCGGTAGCTCATAAAAAAGTAGGGCTTCGCAGCCTTGTAAAGCAGTTCGTCAATCCTAACTGGGGAGAATTTGATGCGGCCATCGCAGTGTTTGACGACGGTGCGGAATGGCGTCTGTCGCTCATCTCCGACATTAAGGGCGTTGCCACCACACCTAAGCGGTATTCATTTGTGTTCGGAGACACCGACAATCTTTACCGCACAGCCATCGACCGCTTTCTGCAAATTCAAAATAGCGACCACACCTTCACTGCACTCCGTGAAGCATTCTCAGTTGAGGCTCTCAGCAAACAATTCTACAAGGACTTGTTCGACTGGTACCAATGGGCAATAAAACCAGCCTCTGGTGTCGTATTTCCCAAAGATACCGACACTCCCGACGACGACCAAAAGGATAACGAAACCCACCTTATCCGCTTGATCACACGCATCATGTTCGTGTGGTTTATCAAACAGAAAAGTCTCGTGCCAAACAAAATCTTCGATGTGGATTTTCTTCACACCATACTAAAGGACTTCGACCCGAAAAGCAAGACAGTCGGCAATTACTACAACGCTATCCTTCAGAACTTGTTCTTTGCCACGCTCAACCGCGCCATTGTGGACGAACAAGGCAACAAACGGCGCTTTGCCACAAACGTAAAAAAAGACATCAAGACTTTATATCGCTATGAAGATATGTTCACAATCAGCGAGGAAGAAGTGATAGCAATGTTTTCAGAAGTGCCATTCCTCAATGGCGGGCTGTTTGAGTGCCTTGACAAGACCAAGACCATAGATGGTGTAGAAAAGGCATACAACTACGATGGCTTCAGCCGCAACGACAGGCGATTTTCCTCCAGTGGGCACTACCGCTACCGGGCCACCGTTCCCAACATTCTTTTCTTCGACGAAGAAAAGGGGCTGCTGTCAATCCTCAACCGCTATAATTTCACCATAGAGGAGAACTCTCCAGAAGAGCAACAGGTGGCGCTTGACCCAGAGCTGCTTGGCAAGGTGTTCGAGAACCTACTTGGGACCTACAACCCCGAAACACGTGAAACGGCACGCAACCAAAGTGGGTCATTCTACACGCCACGAGAAATTGTGAACTATATGGTTGATGAGAGCCTTATTGCTTATTTAGGCGATACAGAGTTTATTCGCACGCTATTCTCACCAGAGTTCACCTACGACACCACCAAAGACAAAGAATACGAGGCAGTAGCCACCAAGCTAAAAGCTGTCAAGATTCTTGACCCCGCCTGTGGGTCTGGCGCGTTCCCAATGGGCTTGCTCAACAGAATGATTGACATTCTTAATCACATCACTCCTAATGAGAGCACTTATGATTTAAAACTCTCAATCATAGAAAATTGCATCTACGGCAGCGACATTCAGAGCATTGCTGCGCAAATCACTAAACTCCGCTTCTTCATATCACTTATCTGCGACTGCGAGAAAGATGCCACAAAGCCAAACTTCGGCATACCCACACTGCCTAACCTCGAAACGAAATTCGTGGCGGCAAACTCATTAATTGCAAAGAAAAAACAAGGTCAGCAGCTTGAATTTTTCGTAAACCAAACAATTGAACAGCTAAAAGATGAGCTGCACGAAGTGCGTAAAGAGCATTTCTCGGCAAAAACGGCATATCAGAAACACAAACTGCGAAATCGAGACAAGTCGCTTCGCGAGCAATTGGCAAAAGAATTGGCCAACGATGGCTGCTTCGCCCCAGCGGATGCCAATCAATTAGCGGAGTGGAATCCCTACGAACAAAACGCAGTGGCCAGCTTCTTCGACCCAGAGTGGATGTTTGGTGTAACCGACGGCTTCGACATCGTCATCAGCAACCCACCCTACATTTCAACAAAAGGTATTTCAAATGAAGCCAAAAGAACATACGAATCTGAATTTGGCTTTTCCGATGACACATACAACCTTTTTACATTTAAAGGCATATCTTTGCTAAAACAAGGAGGGTCGCTATCATACATCATACCAAAAACATTTTGGACTACACAGACTAAACGTAGTATGCGTGATCTGATTTTAAGATATCAGATCAATTATATATTTGATACAGCTAATCCTTTTGAAGCTGTTATGGTAGACACTTGTATTATACAAGTAATCAAACAGACTTTGCAAAAGGATCATCATATTAAATTCATTGATGGAACAAAAAACCTTAATAATCCAAGAATTTTAGACTCAATTGCTCAAAATATCTTTTTGAATACCCTGAATTCTGTAATATTCAAGCCAACAAAACTGAACCTTAGAATTTATGAGTTATATGGTAAAAAAGTAAAAGATCTCTATGAAAAATGGTGGAGCAAAATTGAAACTTCACAGAAAATAGCTAACAACAAAGCGGAACTTGAAGCATATAGAGCTAATTTAAAGCCTGGCGATATCGCATTGTTAGGATGCTTGACTGAAGGAGGCCAAGGCCTTGCTACTGCCAATAACGGGAAATATATAGCAGTTCGACGCACAACGAAATGGGCAAAGAGTATAATAGAATCAAGACCAAAAAAGTTGGCAGAAGCTATTAGACAAAGAAATATTGTGATTCCAGAGATGCAAGGTTTCTCTAACGAACAAGAGTTTTTAAAATCTCTCACGGAACATAAAATAGCTGACTTATTTGATTCGCTTAAAGAGAAATACGGTAGAGATATTTTCGGCAAAGGATATCTTTACAAAATTATTGACGACTCTGAACTTGCAGATGTAAACAAACTCACTAACGAAGAGAAAGAAAATGGTATAAGCACAACTAAGAATTTCTATGTTCCATATGACAAGGGTGACAAAGATGGAAACCGATGGTACTTAGAAACACCATTTGCCATAGCATGGTCAAAGGAAAATGTCCGCTACCTGAAGAC
>JBNMJK010000054.1:0-16334 GCA_050873765.1 Sodaliphilus sp. | reverse complement strand
GCATATCTTCCAATCATCGAATCGCCCCCATAAATTATGAACCGTGCGAGAAAAAAGCGCTATCGCCATCCAAGGAAACACTCGCTATAAAATAACAACATTTTTAAGTGAGCGAAGGAATCTTAAATGAAAGAGCCGTGGGATGGAGGAATTATTTTGTGCCTCAGTCTTTGGATTCTCGAAACTTTCAACTACCTTTGCGGAAGATGAAAGTTCTTCTGCTTTTATTGTGGTTCCAGCATGGGGCTGGAGTGCCTCGATAAAGCGGAGGGCTTTCTCTTTGTCCACATTGCTTATTCTACCTGAGTTTATCCAGTTCACAATACCCCTTACCTCTTTTGGATAAAGAGATGTGATTTCGTTTACAGTCAGTAGCACCCCGCCTTTTCTGGTCTGTTCAACAGCTCTAACAGCAACGATAAAGTTCTTCCCGCCCTTTTGCAATTCTGTTAGTATCACATGGTCATTTGGTTGCGAGCCATTGAAAACCGCGATAGGACTTGCAAGTGCCTTTGGAAGGTCGTGTAGGTCTTCGGCTGTAAATGGATGCCTATTTCTGTAGTCTTCGCCCGATTTGCGAATAAGCCTATCATACTCTAATACAACTTCGGCGTCAGCCATTCCGCCATCTTTCAAGAACTGGCTTGCACGGCCAAGGTGCAGGACCTTATCCTTTTGTTTCGGATTCGCTGTCAGTTCGGCAAGTCGCTCGTTGAACTTTGCGTTCACCGCTTCCAGCTCATTTTCTTTCGACTTTTCCTCGAAGAACTTCTGGAGGCGTTCTGCGAGCTGCTCGTCGCGAGCCTCCTGCTGTCTCCTGCTGTTGGCCTCCCATTCGTAGTGCATACGCTCGTCGTCGTCCTTGCGCGCGTCTTCCGGATAGCGTCTTCTGATTTCCGCCTCCCTCGCGTGGTGGGCTTCCTCGTCAGTCTTTTCCTCTGCGAGTGCCTTCTCTCTTGCGTCTTCGGGGTAGCCGTAACGGCGGCTATAGCCGTACTTTCTCTCTATGGCTCGCAGCTCATCGCCAAAGGTGCGGTCTTCTGCGCGCATGGCTTCCAGGTACTCCGCGCTGCGCCTCTCTATCGGGTAAGGGTTCTCCATCTTTGCTTTTGTGGAGTCCTTGACCATTCTATCTATCTCCGCCTTGTGCTCGGAGTAGATGTCGGCGTAGCCGCTCTCCCGCCAGCCGTAGAACGTGGTCTTGTTGCCGAACCGGCTCGTGTGATGCCATTCGCCGTCGTCAACGATGCCAGCCTTCACGAGCGCGGAAAGCGACTTGTCCGGCACGCCGTATTCCTTTCGGAAGTCCGTCTTCGGGTATCGTCCGTCCTCACGGGCCTCTGCCGCGCGCCTGCTCATCGAGTAGCCCACATAGCCGCTGTTGCCGCCCACCGCAGGCTTCTTCTGGAAGCGGATGTCTGGGTTGCTGTTCACGGCTTCGTTCATGGACCGTTTTCTGTCGCCCTCTTTTTGGGGGTCATATTCGTAGAGTTTCAGTCCTGCGTTTTCTAAACTTTCACGCACATCCTCACCTAAGTTTTTCGGGACAACTGCTGCTGTGAACTCGTTTAGTGTTACAGGCCGCTCGAATTTTGTCTCGAAATACATTGCTGGACGTTCGTTGCGTATGGCGTTTACAAGTGAATGTATTCTCTCCACATCTTCATCCGTTAAATCCACGCCATACTCTTTTTTCGCATATTCTTTCGGATTTGGATTCAAGGCGACATCCGCAAGTCTGTAATACCCTACATCGTTAAGCAATTCCTTAGAATTGGGATTGAGTGCCTCTGCAAGTTCATTAAACACTTTTCCCCATTTATCAGTAAATGCGTCTAAGTCCTCCTTCTTGTCTGTCAGTAATCCTTTCCTCTGGTTCAGTTCAGACAGCTTTCCTGTCTTTTCCATGACTGTGGCCACGAAATTGTTGAAGGTGAAGGCCTGTCCAGATGCGCCATTCAATCCTTGCTTCTTCATCAATTTTGACACATGCGCCAAGTCATTTGGCACGTATCTTCGGTTTCCAGAGGGAGTGAAACCGTCAAAGATTACTTCCTTTGTGGCGTACCTTTCGGCCAGTCCGTCTTTCCACCTCTCAAAGTCTTTTTGCAAGTTTTCTTTTTTTATTATTTCTCTGGCCTCTTGCATCGTTCCTATGTCGGAAACTTCCCCGGCCGCTTTTGCATCACGCCTTACATCGTAAAGAAAGTCTGATATTCTGTCTGTATTGTAGCCAAATTCTTCTATTGTTCCGAGTTTTTCTTTAACACTCCTTGCCAATAGGCTATTTGGATTTGTGTATTTCTTCTGGAGTTCCTTTAAACGTGCAGCCTCTTCACTTGTGCTTTTCTCAAAGGCAGCATTGTTCCCATCAAACCTATATCTCACATAGAGATCTACGACCTTTCGCTTTTCTGAGTCACTCATTTGATAGAATGACTTTCCTCTGGACAGCGAGCTTACTTCGCCGCGTATCGTGGAATCATATTTTCCTTTTACTTTTACTAACCCCGGCGCCATACCCTTCTCTTGCAAGAACAGGTAAGCCAGGTCGTCCGCCTCCCGGCCATCCATCCAGCTGTCTATGGCATTACGTGTCATTCGCTGCATAGGTTCAGGAACAGACGCGATGTCTGCAATGGCCATGTCCGATCCTCCCTTGCCGAATATTCTCTCAACTTGTGGGTAAGTTGGCGTCCAGGCATCGCCGAAGAAAGTGCCAGCATTGCGTCCTGTTCGCTTTGCCACCATTTCGGATGGCAATATCAACGACACTTCTCCGTAGCCTGTGTGATTCTGTTTTTCCGTATCAATCACCGCTACACTCGGGTTTGCCAATCCGCCAAGTTTCATTGCTTTACGCAGTTTTTCCTCACTGATGTTATGAACACCGGCAAGCGTCTTTTTGTCTTTCTCGCTCAATGAATAGCGAGAGTTGTCGCCTTGATTCTCAAAAAACTTGCCAGCACCATAGGATTTCTCAACTCCATTCAGTAAATTTGCAGCAGTTATAGAGTTGTTAGAATTGCGGGGGAAGGCTACGGCGTTCCCATGTTGTCCAGCTAACAACTCTATTTTTGTTGCTTCATAGCTGTACGCATTCGTTGTTGTGCCATGTGACCTATCTTCTTTTAACGTGATTTTTACCCTGTACAGCTTTCCGCCAATTCTTACAGCGCCATATAGCCGATGTATGGCGACATTTGGATTGATGCCATTCTTTTCTGAGCGTACACCATCTTTGCCTTTCTTATAGTCTGCGTGCTGTTCTGCGTCCACACTCTCACGAATCACATCTGGCAATACTTTCAGGACAGATAGATGCGCTTCTCTGCTGTCGCTCTTATCTACGGCACTTTGCGACAAAAATTTGTCAATGGCCGTGTTACTGATTCTGACACTTCCCTTACCGCCTGTCTCTTCCTTGTCGTATGTTCTTGCAATGTGCGCTTTCGCCCACGTTCTTGCTTCGCCATAGTTTTTAAATCCGTGTTCAGCCTTACCTTCTACTACAATTATTTGAGTGTCGGGGCGAAGACTTTTTCCTCCGTCCATCACTTCCGTGGGGTTCACTTCGTGGAGCAGGTCGCGCAACACTCGGTCGGCCACCTCCTCGGCGGTGGTGTAGTGGATATGCAGGAAGTCGGCCACGCCGTGCCAGAACTTATCGAGGGCGGCGCGTACATCGTCGAACGCCTTCACCACCGCTGCCTTGGCGGTCAGTCCGCGCTCCTTTTCAGTGGCGGCGCGCATCTGCCCACGCAGCCGCTCCGCGCCACGGCGGCCCGAATACTGGGCGATCACCTCGTCGGCAATGGCATCGTCATCGGAAAGCTCTTGATAGAGCTTGCGCACCTCGTCCCACACGGGCGTGCCCCTCATCAGCTTCACCACGTTGCGCCACTCCCTGGCGTTGCCACCGCGTAGCGCGGTGGCCCAGAGGTGGGCGTACTCGTGGATAGGCGTGTCGGCCCTGGCGATGCGCGGGTCAATGTATATCTTGCCGTCCACGGAGAAGCCGTAGGCCTCGCCATCGGGCGTGCGGAAAAACCGCACGTGGCTGTGGTCGAACTCCGAGAAGTCCGCTCCGCTGCCGTGGTATGCACGATGTTCACGGATTCCCTGTGTGGCTTCGGTGTCACGCTCCACAGGAGGATAGCTGTATTCACCGCCGACGTCTTTGGTGTGTAGGCGCATGTCAGCGTCTATGACGCAGATGTTGCCATCCCTGTCCCTCACGATATTGTTTCCCTGGATGTCCGATGCCACAATCTGCCCGTTAGTGAACGCGGTCTTTTCTTCGTTCATAGGCTTGAAGTCAAGGCTTTCCATGTATGCAACACGCTCCTCTGCCGACAGCGGAGTGCTTTCGGAGAAGTCCACGATAGGCTGACGGAGAAAACGGACAAACTTTCCGTCAATCTCTCCATAGCCAAGTATCTCGTATCTGCTGTCTGGAAATACGTAATTAAAGAGAGCCACCTTGTCCATATCGGGGCGGAAACGCTTCAAGCCGTCTTTGCCTTTAGACACCTTGATGACATACTTCCCGTCTTTCGACTTGTACACGTCAGAGTCCTTGCCACTGCCTAATGGCTCCGTGGCATTAGTAAAATCCTTGACGCTCGTGTGCCAGTTTCCTGTGGCTATTGCCTATGCTTTGAGGAGTTCTTTCTTTTTCTCCTCAATTCTTCTCTTTGCTTCCGGACGAGTTCGTTCATTCGCTGGGACTGCGCTTTCAGAAATTCGTGAGAATAGTGCATCGACGCTACCCGCTCGTTCTCCTTTTGACACTTTAAATAGTGCTCCCGCTGGAAGTCGTTTAGAAAGAGGTCGTCCATATTGATTAAGTGGTGTTACTTTGTTAATAAAATCATCTATCAGGCGCAAAGTTACGTCATCGAAGTTCCCTGACAAAACCCTTTCATATAATTCTTTCGTCTCTGCCCTGAATTTCTCCTCATTCCTTTTACGCTCCTCACGCGCCTTTTTCTCTGTCTTGCCAGTCATAAAGGCTGTGGCCCAGTCAATGGCATGCAGAAGACTGTTTCGCTTCTCGGCCTCCTCGCTCCTGCGTCGGGCTGCACGCACGCCTTCGTTGGCGCGGTCTATCACGGCCTGCGCCTGCTCGCTGTCGGTCACCACCTCGATGCCGCTTCCTCGCACAAGTCTCACCACCTCGTCGCGGATGACCTTCTCCTGCTCTGTCAGCGGCTCCGCGCCATCGGCAGGCACGCGCTATTTTGTATATTTATTAGCTCTTGGATTAATGACAATATTTCAGAAAAATTGAAAATTGTATGGCAATGTCGGAAATTGTTGTTATATTTGCAAAAACAATTAATGTATGACACGATTTTATTCATATTTCTATTATTTTTACTTTTATTCTAAAGATAAAGGCGGTATGAATATTGGTTATTAATTAATTTTGAATGTTTTTTTACAACAATATTTAATCCCGCCTTCCGACGGGATTTTTTTAATGCATTTTAGATGGATTTAAGAGTAGCGATACAGGGTGTGGCCGGGTGTTTTCACGACGCAGCAGCACGTGAATATTTTAAGGGGCAGAATATTGAAACCGTTCCTTGCGAAACATTTCATGAAATGTTTGAACTATTGAAGACCGACGCTTCGATGCTTGGCATTGTGGCTATTGAGAACACCATTGCGGGCAGTCTTCTTCAGAACCACGAATTGCTCAGACAGAGCAATATGACTGTGGTGGGAGAATATAAAAAATATATATCCCATTCAATAGCTGCCCTTCCAGGGCAGGAGCTTGACGACATTGTGGAAGTGAATTCTCACCCAATGGCGCTGCGCCAATGTGAGCAATATCTGCTTCTCCACCCCAAAATGAAAATGGTGGAAGCCTATGATACAGCTGGCAGTGCAAAGATGATAGCTGAAAACCATCTCGTAGGCCATGCGGCTATATGTGGCAGATATGCAGCCGAACTTTATGGGCTTCATGTGCTGGAGGACGATATTCAGACCAATAAGCGTAATTTTACACGTTTTTTAGTGGTTACTGACCCGTGCAATGCCGTTGATTTCAAGAAAAAAAGTGAAATCAACAAAGCCTCCATTGCTTTCACGCTCCCCCACTCACAAGGCAGTTTGTCGGCCATTCTCGCCATTTTCTCGTTTTATGGCATGAACTTAACGAAAATTCAGTCATTGCCTATTATTGGCCGCGAATGGGAATATCGGTTTTACGTGAACCTCACTTTCCCTGACTACACACGTTACCGCCAATCGATAGATGCAGTGCGCCCTTTAATCAGTGATTTTAAAATACTTGGTGAATATGCAGAATTTCAATAACATACAGCCCGCCAACAGGGTTAAGGAAGTAAAGGAATATTACTTTTCCACCAAACTGAAAGAAATAGCAAAACTTAATGCAGAGGGAGCCGACATCATCTCCCTTGGTGTGGGAGGCCCCGACCGTCCACCCCACCCTGATGTGGTGAATACACTCTGTGAGGAAGCGAAGTTGGCCGATGCGCATGGCTATCAGCCTTATGTGGGATTGCCGGCGCTTCGTGAGGCCTATGCATCGTGGTATAAAAAATACTTTAATGTGTCGTTAGACCCTACTTCTGAAATCCAGCCCCTTATCGGATCTAAGGAGGGTATTTTACACACCACTTTAGCCTTTGTCAATCCTGGTGATGGCGTGTTGGTTCCCAACCCTGGCTACCCTACTTACACCTCCGTCAGCAAACTGGCGGAAGCTGAGATATTCAACTACGACCTTACAGAAGAGGGCGGCTGGGAACCCGACTTTGAAGCGCTGGAGCGGCTACCTTTGTCGAAAATAAAGCTGATGTGGGTCAATTACCCTCATATGCCCACAGGCAAGACTGCGTCGATGGCGCTTTTTGAGAAGATTGTGGCTTTTGGGCGTAAGCATGGCATAGTGATTGTCAACGACAATCCTTATAGCTTTATCCTTCATGAGCAGCAGTTGAGCATTCTGTCGGTTGAAGGGGCTAAGGACATTGCTATAGAAATGAACTCGCTGAGCAAGTCGCACAATATGCCTGGCTGGCGTATGGGTATGATTGCTGGTAACGCACAGTTTATCAACTGGATACTAAAGGTGAAATCAAATATCGACTCAGGCCAGTTTAAGCCCATGATGAAGGCTGCCATTCATGCGCTCAATGCAGGTGATGAGTGGTATGAAGAGGTGAACCGAGAATATCGCCAACGCAGAAAGATGGCAGAGCGTGTGATGATGGCACTTGGGTGTGAGTTCGACCCCTCGCAGCGAGGCCTCTTTTTGTGGGGTAGAATCCCCGACAGCTATAAAGATGCGGCAGAGCTTGCCGACAAGGTGCTTTATGAGGCACGTGTGTTTATTGTGCCTGGGTTTATCTTTGGCAGTAATGGTAATCGATACGTTCGGCTGTCGCTGTGCGCCACTCAAGACAAACTGAATGAAGCCTTACAACGAATAAATGAATTGAAAAGAACTAAATGATACATAAAATTATGTCGGAACAAAAGATATTTTCAGAGCTGAAACCTATCAGATTCGATGGTATTGACCCCAATAAGCCCCTTGTGATTGCGGGCCCATGCAGCGCAGAGAGCGAGGAGCAAGTGATGACCACAGCAAAAGGCTTGGCGAAAAATGGCATCAAAATTTTTAGGGCGGGCATTTGGAAGCCTCGCACAAAACCAGGCGGCTTTGAAGGAATAGGCATGCGTGGACTTCTTTGGATGCACCAGGTGAAAAAGGAGACGGGCATGTACACTGCCATAGAGGTGGCCAACCGTGAGCATGTGATGGCGGCATTAGACGCTGGCATCGACATTCTTTGGATTGGCGCCCGAACCAGCGCCAACCCATTTGCCATGCAAGAAATAGCCGATGCGCTGAAAGGCCACGATGAAGCCACTGTGCTGGTGAAAAACCCTGTGAACCCCGATATTGAGCTTTGGATTGGTGCCCTACTCCGCCTGTATAACGCTGGCGTCCACCGTCTGGGCGCTATTCATAGAGGGTTTAGCACCTATGGCAAACATTTGTTCCGTAACGAGCCTCAGTGGCATATTCCCATAGAGCTACACCGCAGAATCCCCAACTTGCCCATTATTTGCGACCCCTCGCACATGGGCGGTAAGCGTGAGTTGATAGGTCCCGTGTCGCAGCAGGCTTTAGACATGGGTTTTGATGGGCTGATAATAGAAGCCCATTGCGATCCCGACAGTGCTTTGAGCGATGCCAATCAGCAAGTGACCCCAGAATCACTTAATTTGATTATCAACACGCTGGTGCTGCGCGACACGAAGCAATCGACAGAAAACTTGACACTTCTGCGCCAGCATATCGACCAATGCGACAATGAACTGCTTGAGGTGCTCAGTAAGCGTATGGCAGTGTGCCGCGAAATTGGGCAATATAAAAAGGAGCACAATATGCAGGTGGTTCAAAATAACCGTTACAGCGATATTATGAACAACCGGGTGGCACAAGCCCAAGAAATGGGGCTCAGTGGCGACTTTGTGCAAATAGTGATGCAGGCTGTACACGAAGAGTCTGTACGTCAGCAAATTGATGTAATTAACAAGCAAATACTCTAAAGACATGAAGATATTGATATTAGGCGCTGGTAAAATGGGGTCGTTTTTCTGCGATGTACTGAGCGTCAACCACGAAGTGGCCATTTACGACACCGACAAGGAGCGACTGCGATTCACATTTAATGCGTTGCGCTTTACCACAATGGACGAAATTAAAGCATTTGAGCCAGAGATGATGATCAACGCCGTGACGGTGAAATACACGATAGAGGCGTTTCATCAAGTGCTCCCCTATCTTCCCCCCTCTTGCATCATTTCTGATATAGCATCGGTGAAGACGGGATTGCCGGAGTTTTACGCCTCAAGCGGCCATCCGTTTGTGAGCAGCCACCCAATGTTTGGCCCAACTTTCGCCTCTCTGAGCAATTTGAGCAATGAAAATGCCATCATCATCACGGAAAGCGACCATCTGGGAAAGGTGTTTTTCCGTGATTTATACAATCAGCTGCATCTCCATGTGTGTGAATATAGCTTTGAGGAGCACGACGAAACCATCTCCTATTCTTTGTCGATTCCTTTCGCAAGCACACTTGTGTTTGCGAGCGTGATGAAGCACCAAGATGCGCCAGGCACCACTTTCAAGCGCCACATGGCCATTGCGCGCGGGCTGATGTCGGAAGACGACTACCTGTTGCAGGAAATCCTCTTCAACCCACACACCTCACATCAGCTTGATTTGATAAAAAGTCAGCTCGACCGGCTTCAGTCTATTATCGACAATAAAGACAGCGAAGCCATGGCCACCTACCTCAATGAGGTAAGAAACAACCTGAAATAAGTAACATCACAATTTGTTAACCTACACAAAAAAAGGAGGGTGTGCCAAAATGATGCACCCTCCTCTGTTTGTGTTAATGTATATGCTAAATTAGAACATTTTTTCGGGGTAAACGCCTTCTGCATGGAGTTCGGCAAATTTATCGACTACGCCTTGGCGGTCTTGGCTGTAAGTTACACCAAACCATTTCGACTCTGTATTGAGCACTTTCACAGAAGCGATGCCCTTTTTTACCAGTTCGTTGATAAGCGTAGGAATGAAGAATTCGCTTTTAGGAGTGTTGATGTTCTCTTTGAGGAATTTCACGAAGTATTCTTCACTATATTTGAAGTAATCCGGTGTGAAACCCCAGAAGTTCATCGACACTGGTGTGTCGGGGTCGAGAATTTGTTCTTTTCCATTCTCATCGACAAACGAAATTTTGTGGTCGGCATTGTAGCCGATGCTTGTGCGCTCCACTACGCCAGTGAGGTAGTCGCCATTCTTCTCACAAACTCCGCGCGACACCGTGCCGCTTTCGCTCAAAGTGTTGCCCACTTTGAAGCCTACCATAGAGTACTTATTGGTAGAGCCTTCTTCCAGGTTCATCAATTCCTTGGCCATCACCTCAAAACTGTTACGTCCGTAATAGTCGTCGCTGTTGATGATGGCAAAAGGCTCATTGATTACACATTTTCCCATCATTAAGGCATGGTTTGTGCCCCAGGGCTTTGTGCGGTCGGCAGGACAAGTGAAGCCTTCTGGAAGGTCGTTAATCGACTGGAAAACTACCTCTGTGAGAATATGATTTTCATATTTCGACAGAATTTTGGAGCGGAAATCTTCTTCAAAATCTTTGCGGATAACGAACACCACCTTACCGAAGCCACTTTTTATGGCATCGTAGATGGAATAGTCCATAATAGTTTCGCCGTGAGGTCCCAGACCGTCGAGCTGTTTCAAACCGCCATATCGGCTTCCCATGCCGGCGGCGAGAACAAATAAAGTTGGTTTTGACATAATTTTGTTAGATGTATTTAAAAAGTTGATTGTGTATTTTATACTATTCTACTTTGTGTGCGCCATCGCTGATCACCACATCAATAATGATGGGGTCGATACCATATTTGGCTTTGAATTTACTTTTTGCCGTATCCACAAAAGTTTGGTACAGGTCTTCTTTCACAAGATTGATGGTGCAGCCACCGAATCCACCGCCCATGATGCGTGATCCTGTCACGCCACACTCCTTGGCCAAGTCGTTGAGGAAGTCGAGTTCTTCGCAACTCACCTCGTAGTCCCTGGAAAGTCCGTGGTGTGTTTCATACATGCGCTCACCCACTGTTTCGTAGTCGCCCTTTTCAAGAGCGTCGCACACATCGAGCACGCGTTGCTTCTCACCTATCACATACACGGCCCTCTTGTAGTCTTCTTCGCTGATTTTAGCTTTGGCAGCCTCAAGCATATCCATATCGGCATCACGCAGGGTGTCCACGCCCAGAGTTTTAGCCACACGCTCGCACGATTCGCGTCGTTTGTTGTAGGGCGAATCCACAAGCTCGTGCTTCACTTGCGAGTTGACGAGCACTAATTTATAGCCTACGGGCTTAAATGGGAAGTACTCATATTCAAGCGACCGGCAATCAAGCCTCATGAGGCAATCTTTCTTGCCGAAAACAGAGGCAAATTGATCCATAATGCCACAGTTCACGCCACAATAGTTGTGCTCGGTGGATTGCCCAATCTTTGCAAGCTCAAACTTGTCGATTTTGTTTTCGTTAAACATATCGTTGAGCGCAAAAGCAAAGCATGACTCAAGCGCAGCCGATGACGAAAGGCCCGCACCTAATGGCACATTGCCAGCAAACACGGCATCAAATCCCTTCACTTCAAATCCTCGCTTTAAAATCTCGCGGCACACACCAAACACATAGCAAGCCCATTGCTCGGAGGGCTTGTCTTCTTCGCGCAAGCCAAATTCGGTGTATCCGTTCATGTCCACAGAAAATAGCCTCACCTTGTCGGTGCCATTAACATTGATTGCGGCCATGATGTATTTGTCGATAGCGCCAGGGAACACAAAGCCGCCATTATAGTCGGTGTGCTCACCAATTAAATTGATGCGCCCAGCTGAAGCATATAATATGGGAGTTGTGGAAAACCGTTCGGTAAATATTGCCTTAAGTTCGTCTTTTGTCATTATCAATTTAGTATTTGAAAGTAATTAGAAAATTCAACATTCGAATTTACAATTTTTTTTGCTTTTGAGCTAATTTATTGGGCAAAAAAACTTGGTTCAGGGTAATCTTGTGAATTTTCTGACACTTTCAACTAAAGAAGAGCCTCAATTTTGCTTTTGAGGTCGTCTTTGGTAGTGGAGCCCACGTGGCGGTTCACCAACTCACCATTCTTGAAAAACAGCAATGTGGGAATGCTGCGGATGCCGAAATCCACAGCCAGGTCATTACCCTCGTCCACGTCATACTTGCCGATCAGTACCTTACCGTCGAATTCTTGCGCCAGTTCCTCAACAAAAGGTGCGATGTGCTTGCATGGTCCACACCATTCTGCCCAGAAATCAATCACTACAGGTTTGCCTGATTCTATTGCTTGCTTAGCATTCTCGTCGTTAAATACAAAAGCCATATCTAATTTTTTTTGATGTTATAAAGTTGAATAAATATTCTTTATTTAATTAGTTGATGCTGAACTTTAATTCCATATCGTCAAGTGTCCTGATAATGTTTTTATTGACTGGAATCTTATACAGCGAGCGCATATCCACATGCTGCCCATGGTTTTCAGTAAAGATTCTGAAATTGAGTTGACAGCGATTTTCTGTGGAGTCGGTCAATAATTCTTTCAGTACATACAGCTCTTTCAGCCGTTGTTCTGGCACTTGAATGGTGATGCCAGATATCAATTTTCCTTTCACCTCCTCCAAAGGAGTGATGCTGGCGATGTTCAGGTTCACTCTGTCGTTAAAGCGCCCTTTCTTGAAAGATCCCTTCACCATGATGGCGAGCCCTTTGATGCCAAATTTGTTGTAGTCGATATAGTTGTTGCCAAATAGCATCAACTCATATTTCCCGGAGTAGTCTTCAATGACGATTTTGCCGTATTTGTTGCCTGAGCGGGCTTCCTTTTCCTCGTAAGAGGTGACCAGACCGCCAAAGGTGATTTCCTTGCCCTGATCCGTCATGGCTTGGTCCATATCGGCCAGCTTTGTATTGCAGCCGTAGGTGAGTTCCAGATAGTACTGGTCTAACGGGTGCGCCGACAGGTAGATGCCCACCAGGTCTTTCTCTTGGTTGAGCCTGTATAGATCGCTCCATTTCTCTGGGGTTGGAATAGCAGGTTTAGCTATCGCTACCTCCTCAGCGTCGCCAAACAGCGTCCCAGTTGAATTAGATTTCTCGTCGTGGAAATTCTTAGCATAGTTTATCAGGATATCTGAGAAGCGTCTTCCGTTTTCGTTTTCGTAGAAATAGGCCTCTCTGCTTACGTCGGAGAAGCTGTCGAGCGCTCCGGCAAGAGCAAAGCACTCAAGGGCTTTCTTATTGAATGACGACAAGTCAATCCGCTCAAGTAAGTCGAAAATCGACTGGAATGGGCCATTCTCTGTTCTTTCCTTGATCAAGGCTTCTACGGCTGCCGTAGGCACACCCTTGATAGCCGCCAAGCCAAAGCGTATTTCACCTTTTTTGTTCGCACCAAAGTTGGCAAAACTCTCGTTGATGTCGGGACCGAGTGTAGCAATGCCCATCGACTTACATTCGTCCATCAGCTTAGTGATTTCCTTAATGTCGTTTTTACGGCGCGTCATGATCGCCGCCATAAACTCGGCTGGGTAGTGGGCTTTCATATAGCCTGTTTGGTAGGCTACCCACGAATAGCAGGTGGCGTGGGATTTGTTGAACGCATAAGATGCAAACTTTTCCCAGTCCGACCAGATTTTTTCAAGAATAGCGGGATCGTGGCCGTTGGCCTTTCCTTGTTCAATAAACTTAGGCTTCATTTGATCCACGATGTCCTTTTTCTTCTTACCCATAGCCTTACGCAGCGCATCACTCTCGCCACGTGTGAAGTTGGCCAGCAAGCGCGACAAAAGCATCACTTGCTCTTGGTAAACGGTGATGCCATAGGTGTCCTTCAGATATTTTTCCATGATAGGAATATCGTAGGATATAAGAGATGGATCGTGCTTACGCTTAATGAAGTCGGGAATGTAGTCCATAGGCCCTGGACGGTAGAGGGCGTTCATTGCGATGAGGTCTTCAAACACGGTGGGGTGAAGCTCACGCAAATATTTCTGCATACCAGCCGACTCAAACTGGAAAGTGCCCACCGTCTGCCCTTTTTGATAGAGCTGATAAGTAAGTTCGTCGTCGATAGGTATGTTGTCGATATCCACATCAATGCCCCTTGACAGCTTCACATTCTTGACCGCTTCCTTGAGCTCCGAAAGCGTTTTAAGTCCTAAAAAGTCCATCTTGATCAGGCCGGTTGACTCAATGACGTGTCCGTCGTATTGGGTGAGCATAGTGCGCTCATCTTCGAAATCAGGGTCGGGAGCAGTGGAAGCTGGCACCCAGTCGCTGATTGGGTTTGCACAGATGATGAATCCACAGGCGTGTATGCCCGTGTTTCGTGTTGTGCCTTCCAATTGCCGGGCGTATTTGATCGTGTTTCGCTCAATCGGGTCGGCCGACTGCTCGGCTGCCGACAGTTCGGGCGTGTATTTGATGGCGTTGCCTAAATTCATCTTGGCACCGTCTGGAAGTCGGTCAGGAATAGCTTTGCAGAGTGCATTAGCCTTGTCTAATGGCAGCTTCATCACCCGTGCCACATCCTTGATGGAGTTTTTGGTGGCCATAGCGCCATAGGTGATGATATGTGCGCAGTTCTCATGTCCATACTTGTCCATCACCCACTTAAGCACCAGCTTTCTGCCGTCATCATCAAAGTCGGTATCGATATCAGGCAGGTTCACACGGTCGGGGTTGAGAAAACGCTCAAACAGCAAGTCGTATTTCAAGGGGTCAATCTTTGTGATGCCTAAGCAATATGCCACAGTGGAACCTGCCGCAGATCCACGCCCCGGGCCCACAATCACGCCAAGTTCATTTCGAGCCGCTTTAATGAAGTCCGACACAATCAGGAAGTAGCCAGGGAAACCCATGGTCTTCATCACATGGAGTTCAAAGTCCACTTGCTCCAGAACATGGGCAGGTATGGGATCGCCGTAAAGCTTTTTAGCTCCGTCGTAGGCTAATTTTTTTAGGTATTCAGCTTCAAACTTGATGCGGTAAACCTTGTCGAAACCACCGAGCGATTCAATTTTTTTTAGGCCATCTTCGCGAGGCAGCGTATTGTTGCCTTTTTCATCGGAAGAGAATTCCTTAAGCAAGTCGTCTTCCGAATACTTCTTTCTGATGTCGTCTTCGGTGCCAAAATCTTCAGGAATGGGGAAGTTAGGCATGATAGGACCATGCTCAATGCTGTAAACCTCCACTTTGTCTAAAATCTCAAGCGTGTTTGACAGCGCTTCGGGCACATCGTGAAACACCTCGTTCATTTCAGCCTGCGATTTGAGATATTCTTCTTTTGAATACCTCATGCGGTTGGGGTCGTCGTAGTCGGAGGCCGTGCCTATACACAGCAGTATGTCGTGTGCCTCGGCATATTCCTTCTTCTCAAAGTGAACATCGTTGGTGCATATCAGTTTTATCCCCTCGCGCTTGGCCATAGGAATGAGCTCCTTGTTCACCTGCTCTTGAAGCGTAAACGTTTCCCTATTCGCCAGCACATTGGGGTCTTTTACCTCATGGCGCTGAAGCTCAAGGTAAAAGTCGTCGCCAAACACATTGTGGTACCACCGGCAGGCCTCTTCTGCTCCTGCAATATCGCCGGCTAAGATTTTTTTGGGGATTTCTCCGCCAATACACGCCGAGCACACAATGAGATCTTCGTGATACCTTTCAAGGTCTTCACGATCGGTGCGTGCGCGATAGTAAAAGCCATCTACCCATGCCCTACTCACAAGTTTGATGAGGTTTTTGTAGCCATTATAGTTCTTTGCCAGCACTATCAAGTGGTAGTTGCCTTTAGTTTTCTCTTCTTTCTTCCCGTGTGCTACATACATTTCGCAGCCAAGGATAGGCTTGAATGGTTCAAGTCCCTCCTTTTTGCGTGATTTATTCACTTTAGCGCAGTAGTCGGAAAACTCCTTTATTCCGTACATCACGCCGTGGTCGGTGAGTGCCATGCCTTTCATACCATCGGCTATGGCCATATCTACGAGTGTGGGTATTTTAGATTTCCCGTCAAGCACGGAGAAGTCGCTGTGGACGTGTAAATGAACAAATGGTTCCATTGAAAAATGCAGAATATTCAGAATTGATTGAAATTCAAAATTACACATTTCATGCCACCTATTCAAAAAATGCGCACCGAATTTATTAACAATTCGCCTTTTTTAAGGTCTCTTTATTGTAACTAATGTTGTGCCTTTTTGGGGGCGCTGGTTTGATAGATAGAATGTGTGCTTAGTCTAAAAAGATTTTGCCGAAAAATTCGGGTAGGTGGAAATTAGGTTTCTCTGACTTGATGGGCGCCCAAGATAAATAATGAGGATGTGACGACTTACCAGCACATTTGTAGAAGTTGCCCATGATGTGTGAAGGCTTGCACTTGCTTTCTAATCCTATTAGGGCCAATGGGATAGCAATGGTTAAAGTCCAGGTGTGAATGCCTTCTTTTTCACCAAAAGGCTCGGTTCCGCATGATGTGTAGCGCTTAATTGATGCTATTTCTTCATCGGTAAGGCGTATGGCATTTGGGCGCGTGACGCGATGGCTGGCGTTTACAGCACCGATGCAGTTAAACTCAAAATTCCAATACTCCTCGCTTAAAGGCGTTTTGAGAAAGAATTCCACACAACTGTCGTTGGCCACAGGACTTAGATTCTTGC
>JBNMJK010000053.1:0-16755 GCA_050873765.1 Sodaliphilus sp. | reverse complement strand
GAATGGTGGACGACTCAACACGCGCTTTCCACCTGAGCCTAACGGCTACCTGCACATTGGGCACGCTAAGGCCATCTGCATGGATTTCGGTGTGGCTGAAATGTTTGGCGGCACATGCAATCTGCGCTTCGACGACACTAACCCCGCTAAGGAGGACACTGAATATGAGCAAGCCATCATGCGCGACATTAAGTGGCTGGGCTACGACTGGGGCGACCGCCTCTATTACGCCAGCGATTATTTTCAGCGCCTCTACGACTTTGCCATCCGCCTTATCAAGGAGGGAAAGGCCTACGTCGACGACCAGACGAGCGAGCAAATAGCCGCACAAAAGGGCACGCCCACCACACCTGGACAAGAAAGCCCCTACCGCAACCGATCGGTGGAAGAGAATCTCGACCTTTTCAACCGCATGAACGCTGGCGAGTTTGCCGAAGGCAGCCGTGTGCTCCGTGCAAAAATCGATATGGCAAGCGACAATATGCACTTCCGCGACCCTATCATGTACCGCATTATCCTGCGCCCGCACTGGCGCACCGGCGACAAGTGGAAAGTGTATCCTATGTATGACTTCGCCCACGGGCAGAGCGACTACTTTGAGGGCGTGACACACTCTATCTGCACCCTTGAATTTGTGCCTCACCGCCCGCTTTACGACAAGTTCGTGAGAGAACTGGCCGGCGACAAGGTGAATGAATACTGCCCTCGACAAATTGAATTTAACCGCCTCAACCTCACCTACACCGTGATGAGCAAGCGCAAACTGCTCCAGCTGGTGAAAGAGGGACTGGTGAACGGCTGGGACGACCCTCGAATGCCTACACTGTGTGGCCTGCGCCGCCGTGGATTCACCCCAGAATCTATCAAGAATTTCATCAGCACCATCGGCTATACTAAGTTTGAGGCGCTCAACGATATCAGCCTTCTGGAGCACGCCATTCGCGAAGACCTCAACAAGAAGGCCGGACGTGTGTGCGCCGTGCTCAACCCTGTGAAAGTGGTGATCACCAACTACCCCGACGACAAGGTGGAGATGATGGCTATGGACAACAATCCTGAGCAAGAAAATGCTGGCACTCACCAGATGCCATTCAGCCGCGAAATCTACATTGAGCGCGACGACTTTATGGAAGACGCTCCCAAGAAGTTCTTCCGCATGACCCCAGGCAAGGAGGTGCGCTTGAAAGGTGCCTACATCATTATGTGCACCGGTTGCACCAAAGACGCCGACGGCAACGTCACCGAAATTCAATGCACCTACGACCCCAACACCCTCAGCGGCATGGAAGGCGCCAACCGAAAGGTGAAAGGCACACTCCACTGGGTGTCGGCGCGCCACTGCAAGGACGCAGAAGTGCGTATCTACGACCGTCTGTTCGCAGTAGAGAACCCAAGTGCCGACACCGAGCACGACTTCCGCGAACTGCTCAACCCCGACTCGCTCAAGGTAATTGAGAACGCCAAGATTGAGCCTTTCCAGGCAGAGAACGCCAAAGAGGGCGACAAGTTCCAGTTCCAGCGCATTGGCTACTTCTGTGTGGACCCCGACTCCACCGAGTCGAAACTGGTGTTCAACCGCACTATCGGCTTGAAAGACAGTTGGGCTAAGCAAAGCAAAAAGTAGCTCACCTGCCGCAAATGGCATAGCAGCCACCATATAAAATAAAAGAAGCCTTGGAGCATCAAATCCCTACGCTCCAAGGCTTCTTTTTTCACACCTACACAGCTCATCACAGCCAAAATGGTGAGTCAAAAATTGCTCGCTTACTTTGTGTGCATTCTCCGCATCAAGGCTTCGCAAAAATAATTCATATCAAAGCGTCGTTCTCCCTCAAAAGGCTGTAAATCCTGTCGGCCCAATATTCTGTTATACCCACCATAGCTGCATAATCCTTAAAATTATTCACAACCACAGAAATTTGTTCGATAATATGAGTAGCATTCTTGATATTCTGTGCTTTTGCAAATTCCACAAGGTCTTTCACTGTGATATTGTTACGCTTCCCGCGAATGGATAGCTCATGCCTACGGAAAAACAAGGAATCGGGATCGATTGAGAACAACAAGTCATAAGCAGGTGATATATGCCACTCTCCATTCGGATACATAAGAAACGAAAAATTCTTTGTGTGGTCGTCAACATTTCCAGCAAGCACATTAAACACCATTCTGCGATACTGCTGCCCCTGCTCTTCTTCTGAAAGTCCAATCTTTCTTCCCACAACAAATAAGTCTTCATAAGTATCGGCAATCGAGCTCATGGCGGCCAAAGTCTGGGTGTGAATCTTTTTACCTCCCACTCTGTCAAAACGCTGTGTAAGGAAATGCCGCCTACCCTCAATCTCCATCAGCCGTGATGGCATCATATTCACACCACATTCTTTTGCCATCAAATAGTAAGCCATCTCCACTTCCGTAAATGGAAAATCACCAGGCTTCCCCGTGTTAAACTTCAATATATAATATGTGAAATTAGGCGGAAGCTCTGCCTGGCCTGAGCGTATCACCCCAGTAGATTCATCAATGGCAATAATTGCCTTCGGACGTTGCCCGCCAGCCGAAGTGCCCACTTTATACAAATCCTCTACAATGAGTCCCTGGCTTGGATCGATGGCTATATCTTGCCTTTTAGTGAATATAGTGTCGGCAAGTTCATAAAGCGATCCCAGTTCAATACCCACAGAGGCATCTTCTTGTATTTGGGCAGGCTGATACTCCAGTGCCCCCATCGCTCTCTTGCCAATGAAAGAGAGCCTGTCAACTGGATTCACTTGGCGTGAACGAATATGATTAATTTCAAGCCATTTCTGAAACACTACGTTCCCCCAATGGTCGGGAAGGGAGTCTGCAATAAATTCTGGAAGGCCGCAATACAGCTTTTCCTTGTTGCCTGTCAAGGGGAAACCTTTTTGCACCAATGGAGAACTCAAAGGTGCCACAAGTGGAGCTATATCCAAGCCTGCTTTTGCAAAATCCTTATCAAATTGAAATGAGGAGCAAGCACGCTTTTCGTCCCATACCAGTAAACCTACGCATTTTCCCCAAATACTTACTTTCACCACGTTATCTCTCATGCCGCACCCTCTCTTTCTTGTTTCGTGATTTCACCATCTGGCTTGGCAATAGGGGCAATGGCGGCAGCAGCTTCTCTGCCTCGGCTATAAACCCGATGCTCCTCAGCAACGAAAGTATCGTGCCAAAGCCAATGTTGCCGGCCTCACCTTTTTCAAACTGGCTGATCGTGAAAACGCTCACACCCGACTTCACTGCCACCTCTCGCTGGGTGAGATTGCTGAAAAGCCGGTATTCCTTGAAACGGCCTCCAAGCTCAGAGATAATCTCATTATTCGACTTGCCTTCTATGCCATAATCCGTAATCATACTGCAAATATAGATATTTCTATAATTAAAAGCAAATACGGCTATAAATATTTATATATCTATAGTTATAATCTCTTCATCTTCTTCCCGTCAGTAGCGAATCCCTACCCTGTCACTGCATGAGCTTGATGGCTATGGCGGCGCAGGCCTCCGCATCGGCTATGGCATTGTGGTGGCGTGTGAGGTCGAAGCCACAGTAGGCCGCCACAGTGGGCAATTTATGGTTGGGAAGCATGGAGCCAAGGATAGCGCGCGAGGCTCGGCATGTGCAGTGAAACTCATAGTCGGGGTAGTCCATGTCGTAGGTGCGGAATGCGGCCTTCAGGCAGCCCTCGTCGAACTGGCTGAAATGAGCCACCAGTGGCAGCCCTTCGATAAGCGGCTCCACCTGCGCCCACACTTCGGGAAATAGCGGTGCGCTGTCGGTGTCGGCTTTATGAATGCCGTGCACCGCCACATTGGTGGCCAGATAATAGTTGGGCGTGGGGTGAATCAGGCTGTAGAATTTATCCGCCACCACTCCATCACGCACCACTACCACCCCCACACTACACACGCTCGATGGCAGATGATTGGCCGTTTCAAAATCGATGGCGGCAAAGTTGCCACCCAAATGAGCCACTCCACGAGAGGCCTGATGAGAATTTCTTCTGAAATACGTCATTACTGTCTATTTTGTGCTGTTTTTCAAAAAATCCGCCACCGCTTTCTCCAGTGCCTTGCCTCGCAAGCCACGGTGCAGGATAGTGCCATCGGGGGCAAAAACAATAATTTCGGGAATACCGGTGATAGAGTAAGCGTCGCTGCCGGCGTTCTGCGCGTTAATCATCTGAGGATATGGAATTTTAAGCTCGGCAATGGCTTTCTCCGTTTCTTCAGGCTCGTCCCAAGTGGCCACGCCAAGCACCGTCACGCGTTGGCCGTATTTATTGTATATGTTAATCAGATTAGGAATTTCTTTCCGGCATGGGCCGCACCAGCTTGCCCAGAAGTCGGCCACCACCAGCTTGCCTTTGCCCACATAATCGCTCAAGTGCTGGGTTTTGCCATTGTGGGTGGCGGCGAAATCAACAAACTTAGCCCCCTCAAGCGTGGCGCACGACTTGTCGATAGCCGCCTTAATGTTTTTGCCATAGGCGGAATTCCGCAGTTCCGGCTTGAGCGAGCCAAAGAGGTGGCGCATCTCGGCAGGAGGCACCATGCTGCGAAACGCCTCGTTGCCCACCACCAAAAGGGAGCGCAAGTCGGCAGCGTGCTGAGTGATGTAGGCGGCACACTCAGCAGAGCTTCCCTGCCCGTTCACCTGCTTCGACACAAAGTCGGTCACCTCATCGTTAGTGGGCGTGCCCATTGCGCTCTGGCTATCGTTGTCGATGCCGATATCACCTTTTTCAAGGGCCACCAGCACGCTGGTCACAATTTCAGAATGATTGATATAGGCCGTAAGGCATGCCACATCGCCCATCTCAGCCTCGCCTTTAAATTCATAGATGCCATTCTTCACACCGGTCAAAGTCTGCACATGCTTGCCATTGACAGAATAAGTGACCGAGTCGATCACATTTTCCGACACCATCACTCCTTGCAGATTCCACGACACCGTATAGGAGCCGCTTTCCGCGCTCGGTGCACCTTCTGCTCCATTTTTCCCTCGGTGGCAACCCACTGCCAAAAGCACAGTGGCCAGCAGCGTGAGAATTCCAATTTTCTTCATTCTTTAAGCTATTTTTTTCACCTCAAAATTACTACATCACCTCCTATCCTCAAAATTTGAGCCTAAAAAACAGCAAATCTCCTCCTCTATCCTTGCCCACACAAAATATAATTTCTATCTTTGCGACGATGCAGACCACATGGCAGAAGCCCATAATAGGGCAAAGCGGGAGGGCTGCTGCACATACTAATTAATTAAATTGAAAGCGTTTACTCGACGCTCATTCTCGGCAATTGGAAATCTGGAAAATTTCATTAGGAGTCTGAGAATGTGGCAGACGGTGGATGCCTTGTTGGATATGTAGTATCATGCCAGCGTTTGGCCATACTGGTTAAATGCTGGTTACATATATTTGCGTGAGGCTTCTGCGGGTTTGCTCATTTCTTCTCCTAAGGGCAATTCCAGAGCCTCCAATTGTGAAATGGGCAACAAGTACAGCTCCTCACGCTTTTTGTATTCCAAAAAACCATTTTTTAACGTAGAGGCCGTTGATGGAGGAGCTTGATTGGCACACTTTTCATAAAATGAGGAAAACTTACAAAAAACTAATCCAGCTATTGATTATTGGCACATTTGCGCTCATCACGTTCGACGCAGTGGCACAAGTGAACTGGCAGTTTCAAATCGGTGGAATGTACAGCAAAAAGTATGGCATGTATGGCGACCTTGGCGAAAAAAGCGGCAGTGGAGAACTCACCGGTGCCATTCTGGTCCAAATTCCTGTGAAACAAAGGTTTTTTATCGAAACGGGATTAGGCTGGCGGCACAAGCTCGTGCTGACGCAGGCCGATGGCTTTAAATTCAATCACGACAATTTCAATTCCATAAACTTCGACAGCGATTTTGCCGATTTCATAGAACTGCCCATCAAGGCTGGCTACAAGCTGCGGCTCAACGAGAAGAATGCCTTCGACTTCGGTTTCGGTCCTTATCTGTCTGTGGCTCTGAGCAAGCCTGGCAATTTCAACACCTCGGCATTTTCGGCAGGGCTCAACGCTTCCGTTGCCTTCAGGCACAGGTGTATGAGCTTCGGCCTATCGTGGCAGAACCCCATTTTCAAAAACGGGCTGAACGACTACTACAAAAATTCGATCATGGTCACCATTGGCATCAACATCAGAGGACGCAAGCCAAACTGGGACAAAATCATTGACGGACTGAGTATGGCAGGTTCTGCGCTCCAAGGTGCATCACAAGTGGCAAGTGCCTTTGCAAGCAATTCTCAAGGAAGTTACAATTATGGATCGCAACAAAATACAGCACAATCAGTCTATCAGCAAGGGTATGAATATGGTCAGCAGTTACTCCAGCAACAAGAGCAAAAACAAGACTTAATCGACCAGAATAACCCCACAAACTGCACTGCACGCATCTGTAAATATATAGCACACCGCGAATTCGCATCTGCTGAACAATGGGCCGACTATCTTCAAAATATTGGTGGCAAAGAAGGCATTGCGCTTTTCTACAAAGGGCTTACAAACGAACTTCAAAACAATCCTTCTGATGCTGAAAAATATTATAAACTTGGGGCTGACATGGGCGACAAATCTTGCCAGGCGTTTCTGTCAAGGTTACAAACAGAGGGCCCTGCCACAGATGAGCAGATAAATAATATCGTGAATTACTATCTCAACATAGAAGCCGCAACCTACAATATGGCGTCTGAATTGTCGAACAATATGTGGGGCGACATCAGCAGTGGCAGTTCTTCATCAAAAAAGAGTGCATCGGAAAAAGCCAATTGCCAATACTGCCATGGCTCTGGCTACGACCTCACACCGTACGAGTATAGTGCCGACATGAAGAGTTATCTAAATAGCGCTGGCAATAAATGCAGGTATTGTGGAAAAACCACAAAGCATTACCACTATCCTTGCCATTACTGCAAGTAAGAAGTCTCTTTCAACTTTTGCATTAAGCCTCAACTGACAATCCTCAAAAAATTATACACCAGAATAACCAGAATAAAAAGGGCGGATACGACATACCATATCCGCCCCTTTATCTTGTATGCAATGTCATAACCATCGTTAAAAAAAGAAACAATATCGCACATAAAAACTGATGACGTCAAGTCAAAGCCATATACTCTTTCCCAATACGACGCAAATGGCTAAAAATCATTTGTTCGCGTTCTTTCGACGGTTTTTTAAAGCCATTGATGTAATTACGCAGCAGAGAGGGGTTGATGCCCATAATCCTCGCCAATTCTGCGACATTAATTTCGGGGTGCGACAGAAAAAAGCGCTGTAACTTTGTGGGTTCTGCATCATCGTAGGCAAAACTCTCAAAACTCACGTCCTCATCAAGGCCTCTCCAATGAATGCCATCATATCCAAAAGTATATTTCAGCCTCTCTTCATCGGTGGCTTTGCGAAGATTCTTATACCACAACAATGACTGACGATAAATTTTGCCACATTCATCCTCGCCATAAATATAATCACCTTTGAACCAGATTTTAACAATTTTCATCTTGCACCTCCTTTCCAAAATAAGATTGCCACCTTTCCAATATAATATCTGAATTTTCATCAATCACAAGGGCTATACGTTTCATGTCATTACTTTTTATGCCATGCCCTTCCCTTAAAACGAACCGTTCTCCATTCCAATCAAATATTGCAATGCCTGAAGCTCCTTCCACATGCACATGAGGTGGCTCATGCTCCCTACTGTAAAAGAAAAAAGAAAATCCAAAGAATCTAAATATTTCAGGAATTTCGTTTTTTTTTACAAAAATAGGTATTATTTTTGATACCCAATATAATTCTATTATTTTTTTTCATTTTGAAAACGCGTATATTGTTTGCTAAATACATTGATTTTGAATTGTAACAATTTCACGGCCGTCGCTCTAAATTGCTGATTGATTTTTTCCTGAATGTGGTTATTATTTGTATCTTTGCCTACAAGAAACTTACAGACACTGATTTATATGACCAAGAATATTCTCTTTTTGCTGGCGCTGCTGATGTGCTGCACCCATATATACGCCGCCTCTGCCACTGTGGTGAGAAACGCTTCGTCGATGACCCTCACGGGCACATACCGCATCACGAAAGAGCTGAAAGCCGCCAATGTCAAGATTGGCGACGGATCCACCATCATATTTGCTGGCAGCGGACGCATCACCGGTGCCACCATCAAGGCACGCAACCTGAAAGTGGTGGTGCCCGACGGGAAAACCTACTTCAACGGTTGCCGCCTGGCAGGCAACATCATCAACTCTAAGCTGAAGGCCACAAACTTTGGCTGCAAACCCGATATGCGCACTTCAAGCAAAAATGGCTGGTCGTATAAAGGGCTTCCACGCCAGACGCTCACTTTCCGCACCGGCACCGACAATTTCAAGGCCATGCAGGGCATCGCCTCCTTCCTCAACGGGAGTTCGGGCGTGGATTTTGAATGGAATGGCAATTTCTTCAGCGCGCATCAAGCATCTGCCGCCATCTATGCCCCTCCATACATCAGAATTGAGGGAAGCAGCAACTTGGTGATGCACGGTGGCACGCTCACCAGCGGCATTCGCTTCATCGACTGCCGAAACACGGAAGTGTATGGCACTTCCTTTGTGGGCTATCACGGATGCCACGCCTTTCCTGCCATACACACTGCCGGTAATCCGACAAAGGCGGTCACAGTAAACGGAACCACCTACACCCGGACCCGTGCCGACGGCAAACTGGAGTGGGCCGACAATTGCTACTACTATGGCTCCGACGGCACCAAGAATATTGGGCTGGCGGCAGAGGGTATTGTGTTCGACACCAGTTCCCCACAAAAAAACTGCACGGGCATCAATGTGCACGACTGCCATTTTGAAATGCGCCTCAATGGCGTGGTGATGGGTATGAAGAGAACCAACTACAGTCAGATGGGCCAGATAGCCAATGCCAGCATCAAAAACTGCACTTTCTCGCACATCTACTTCCAGCCTATTGGCATGCACGCCCACAATGTAACCATCAACAACGTGAGCGGCGACTACGCCCTCCAGCCTATCGACATATCCACAATGCCGCACAATGTGACGGTGCGTGGCGCCTCGTTCACCGACCTTTTCTATGGGCCTAAGCAAGAAGCCGAGCCAGCCTACGCCCAATCCTCTTACGGCAATAGCATAGAGAACAGCACATTCACCATCAACAGGAAATACCTCCTCATAGGCATGGACAGCTATGCCCTCAATGCCGCAGAAGGCCGGGTGGCCGACACATTCACGGTAAAGAACACCACATTCAACTTCTCTACCGACACCTACGGCACTTTTGTGGTGCGCACCTGTGCCGACCGTGTGCGCTTCGAGAACTGTGCGCTGAAAATCAGCCTCACCAAGCAGACCGACTCCAGCAGCCCTTACTGCATTCTGAGCATTTTCGCAGCACTCGCCACAAAAGCCACAAGCCCCAAAGTGGACCTGGTGAACACCGACATCGAAATCAACGGAACATCAACGCTGAGCAAGGGTAAGACAACCCACCCCTTTGCCTACCTTTTCAGCAAAGTGGGAGCAAAATCCTACGCGGTGAATATCACAGGCTGCAACATTCATGGATCGGCACGGGTCGATTGGAGTATGTTTGAGCAAATGGAGTCGGTGTCTATCAGCAGCTCACAGATTTCAATCAGTGGCTGCGACACCCACGGCTACTACATCAACGCCCCTATGCAGCTCAGCATCAATGGCTGCGTGTTCAGTGGCAAACTGGGGAAAAACAGCGCACTTGTGGGTGTGCGTAGCGCTGGCGACTACACCCAGGCTATCGCCAACACCACCGTAGATGCAAGCGTAAGCCGGCTGTTCTCCACGTCGGCTGACAAACGCCGCACCCGCATCACAGGCGTGCGCGTGAATGGCACAAACCGGCTCCTCACCAAATAGCCCACGCTGCCACGCATGATTTGGCACACTTTTTGCTATAAATAAAATAACATACAATCATTAAAAAACACACACTAATATGAAAAAGTACATTTGGTTAATATTCGTGGTGGTCATGTGTGCAGGAGGCCCATTCAACCTGCTGAAAATCTTGGCCATAGTCTCAATACCATTATATCTTTTTTCGCAATTTGCTTACTGGTTTGCCACAAAAACAGAGATTGGCATCCGATGGAACAATTTACCATACGCACCATCTCCTGATACTGTCTATTACGAACAGTGGAAAAAGGAAGTTGAAAAAGAAATTGAAGATTTAAGAGAGGAAAAAAGGCTTGCGCCAAGAAAAAAGCACTTGTTAAAAATAATCAGACGTGCAAGAAGAAAAAGAAAAAAAGACCACACCCGATAAAGCCTGAGGATTAGATAGACCGTAGGGACGAACGGCCCGTGCGTTCGAATCCCAACTGTGCGTCAGAATCCAATGTGCTTTCATTTTTACGATGCACTCTGGGGGGGGGCGGACGCACGAGCCGTGCGCCCCTGAAGCCTATCTTATCCCACTAATTTTCTACTGAGCCTTTATTTGGGTGATCCAAAAGTAAAAAAAATTAGGTCATTTTTCTTTCGAAAAATAGCCTAATTTATTGATTTTAAACTTATTAATAGTGATTCGGCTGGGACTCAAACCCAGGACCCACAGCTTAGAAGGCTGTTGCTCTATTCAGCTGAGCTACCGAACCAGATTCTTCTTGGCTTGATGCACAAGAACTATCTATTGCGCGGTTACGGGTTATCCCCGATACTTTTGCGAGTGCAAATTTAATAACTTTTTCATTCCCCACCAAAAAATTTCCCCATTTCACCCCAAAAAGCGTGTAAAAAATGCCTCTGGTGGGTGTTGATGAAGAAAAGAGGAAGGCGAGGAATTAGTGGCGGTAGTACGATTTGGGAAGTGGGCGCATATTATAGCGCGAGGCCATGGTCTCGCCGTAGGCTCCAGCCGAGCGGATAGCAAAGATATCACCCCGCTTCGACACAGGCAGCTTCTCATTGCAGGCAAACACGTCGCTCGATTCACAGATAGGCCCCACCACATCGTAAACATCACTGGCGGTGTCGCTCGACGATATGTTCTGGATCACATGGTGCGCCTGATAAAGCGCCGGGCGAATCAAGTCGGTCATACCGGCGTCGAGTATCACGAACTTTTTATTGCGGTTTTCCTTCACAAACACCACACGGGCTATCAGAGAACCGCATTGCGCCACTATTGAGCGGCCCAGCTCAAAGTGCAGCTCTTGGCCTTTGCGGAGCTTCAGCCGGCGCTTGAATGTGTCGAAAAAATGCTCAAAATCAGGTATGGCGTTCACATCAGGTTTTTGATAGTCGATGCCTAATCCGCCGCCCATGTTAATCATTTCAAAATGTATGTCGTGCCGGTCAAAGTAATCGAGCAAGCCATTCACGCTGTCGCAAAGCATACAGTAGGGCTTCATGTCGGTGATCTGCGACCCCACATGGAAGTGAAGTCCGCGCAAATGTATGTTGGGCAGCGACTGCGCCTTGCTCACCGCTGTGGAAAGCATCTCTATGTTGATGCCAAACTTATCTTCCGCGGTGCCAGTGGTGATGTAGCGGTGGGTGTGGGCATCAATATCAGGGTTCACACGAATGGATATGTTGGCCACTTTGCCTTTTTTGCCAGCCAACTCGTTGATCACCTCAAGCTCTGGCACCGACTCCACATTAAAGCTGTATATGTCGTTGTCCAGACCAAGGTTGATTTCAGGGTCGGTTTTTCCCACGCCCGAATACACCATTGAGCCAGCGCTAAACCCCGCAGCAAGGGCGGCCTTTATCTCGCCACCGCTCACAAGGTCAACGCCAAATCCTTTTTTGGCAATCTCCTCCAAGATGGTCTTGTTGCCATTAGCCTTCACGGCATAGTGCACCTTAAAAGGAAAACCCTTAATTTGGCGGTTAATCTCATCGAGCGTCTTGTTGAGCAGCTTCAAATCGTAGTAATAAAACGGTGTGGGCGTGTCCTGAAATTTCTGTAATGGAAAACGATACATAACTCTTGCTATCTTACATTTATTTTATTCAACCAATTTCTATTTTTTCTAATCTCGGATTTCGGGGCAAACGATGCCAATTTGTGGGGCGGATGCCCCCCTCTAATCTCTAACTTCTTTTTTGATTTCCTTTTGTGGGGCGGACGCGGCATGCCGCGTCCCTACAGTGCCCCCTCTAATTTCTAACTTCTAATTTCTAATCTCTAATTTCTTCTCACAAATGCTTATTATATTGCGCCTTCGTCTTGCCATGACGGCTTTCGAGGTCGGCCACCACATCTTCTATCCGCAAACCTTGCGATGACAGGAGCACAACAAGGTGGTAGAGCATATCGCTTGCCTCGTAGATCAAGCGTCCGGGGGTGCCATTGGCTGCCTCAAGGGCAGTTTCAAGCGCTTCTTCACCCACTTTTTGAGCCATACGGTTCACACCAGCCTTAAAGAGCGATGTGGTGTAGCTTCCTTCAGGCATCTCCTCCCGACGGCGGTCGATGAAATCCTGCAGATAGCTCAAGAAGCCTATCCCATAGCTGTTGTCGTCGTTGAAGCAAGTGGCAGAACCGGTGTGGCACACAGGGCCATTGGGCACAGCATGCACCAGAACGGTGTCGTTGTCGCAGTCCACTTCCAGGCTCACCAAATCAAGAAAATGGCCGCTCTCCTCCCCCTTGGTCCAGAGTTTGCCACGGGTTCGGCTCCAAAAAGTCACCTTTTTCGTTTCAAGCGTCTTGTCGAGGGCCTCCTGATTCATAAAGCCCACCATCAGCACATTCTTAGTGTGTGCGTCTTGCACCACAGCCGGAATCAAACCTCCCAGCTTGTTAAAGTCGATATTCATTGAGTGTAGAATTATTTTGTACGTACGTTGATATTCTCTTTTTTCAAATACTGCTTGAGCTCGCGAATGTTTATTTCTCCAAAATGGAAAACACTCGCTGCCAATGCAGCATCACACAGCCCTATTTCAAAGGCATCTTTAAAATGGCGCATGGCACCACAGCCCCCAGAGGCTATCACAGGAATGCTAAGCGCCTCATGCAGCTGAAGCAGCGCCTCGTTGGCAAAGCCCTGCTTCACGCCATCGTGGTTCATGCTCGTGAACAGAATTTCACCAGCGCCACGCTCCTGCGCCTCGTGTGCCCATTCCACCAGTCTGCGCTGGGTGGGCTCATGGCCACCCTTCACATAGCACACCCATTCGCCATTGGCCTCCTGGCGCGCATCGATAGCCACCACACACACCTGGCTGCCATAGGCCGAGGTGATTTCCGAAATCAGCTCCGGACGGCGCAAAGCCGACGAATTGACCGAAATTTTGTCGGCACCCGCACCGAGCAGGCGAGCCACATCATCTACCGAGCCGATGCCACCGCCCACTGTGAAGGGAATATTGACACGGGCCGCCACACGACGCACAAGGTCGATAAACGTTTCCCTTCCCTCATACGATGCCGTGATGTCGAGATACACCAGTTCATCGGCGCCCTCATCGCTGTAGCGCTTGCCCAACTCCACAGGATCGCCCGCATTGCGGAAGTTCACAAAGTTCACCCCTTTCACGGTGGTGCCGTCTTTCACGTCGAGACATGGAATTATACGCTTTGCTAACATGGCTTGCGAATATTATATTTTTCAAGGGTCCGCATCGTGATGCGCCCCTCGTAAAGGGCTTTACCCACTATCACTGCAGGCACTCCCAGTTCATTTAAATGTTCGATATCACTCATTCCGCTCACGCCACCACTGGCTATAAGCCTCAACTTAGGCAACTCTGCTAAAATTTGCCTATACAGTGCGAGCGAAGGCCCTTGCAGCATGCCATCGCAGTCGATGTCGGTGCTGATCACCTGCGTCACGCCCTTCTGCATATATTGCCGTATGAAAGGCACAATCTGCTCATCGCTGTCAGCGAGCCAGCCGTTGGTGGAAATTTTGCCGTCACGGGCATCGGCGCCAAGAATCACTGCATCGCTGCCATATTTCTTCAGCCAGCCCACAAACATATCATGATGCTTCACAGCCACACTGCCGCCCGTCACTTTCTCCGCGCCGCTCTCAAAAGCTATGCGCACATCTTCATCGCTCTTCAAGCCGCCACCAAAGTCGATATGCAGCCGTGTGTGGCCAGCCACCGCCTCCAGTGTGCGGTAATTCACTATATGCTCACTTTTTGCGCCATCAAGATCCACAAGGTGAAGCTGTGTGCAGCCGGCGTCCTCAAAGGCGCGCGCCACATCAAGCGCACTTTCGTTATACACCTTCTGCGTGCCGTAGTCGCCCTTGGAGAGGCGCACACACTTGCCCCCTATAATGTCGATGGCAGGAATAATATCGATCATAGCGCCATAAATTGCTTTAAAATGGTTTCGCCCACATCACCGCTCTTTTCAGGGTGAAACTGGGTGGCATAGAAATTGTCGCGGTGAAGCGCCGCGCTCAGCGGATTGATGTAGGTGGTGGTGGCAATTGTGTGGCGGCACACTGGAGCATAATAGCTGTGCACATAGTACACATACGCCCCGTTGAGCACATCAGCAATCAGCGGATTAGGCTGCTCCACATTCAGCGTGTTCCAGCCCATGTGCGGTATCTTCAAATCTGGGCATGCGTCATTGGTGAAGCGCTTCACATCTGTGTCGAAAACACCCATACACTCCACATTGCCCTCCTCACTGCTGCGGCACAGCAGCTGCATGCCTATGCAGATGCCCAGCACCGGCTGAGTAAGCCCCTTGATCACCTCGTCAAGTCCACGCTCACGCAGATAAGCCATAGCCGAGGAGGCCTCCCCCACTCCGGGAAAAACCACCTTTTCGGCGTGGCGCAGTGCTGCCACATCATCGGTGATTTCTGCCTCCACGCCAATGCGCCTCAAGGCACACTGCACCGAGAACACATTGCCGGCATTATATTTCACAATCGCAATACTCATAACAGTTACAAATATATGGCAAACGGCACCGCTCAGGCAGTCACTTCAAACTATTTGCCACAGAAAACTATCAGTTTATAATATGCAAAGTTACGAGTTTTCCGCTAAACCGCCAACAATAACACCCACATCTAAATTCTACACCAAAAAAATCATCTGGAAAAGAGTAGGCTCAATTATTCGATTCTGTTATAGAGATAATGATTCCTTGGGCCTTGACAGTACGTGTTTTGCCACTGGTGAAAAATGATCACCCCTGTTGCGATACCGCTCTCGGTTGATTTTCGTCAGCTAAAAATTCTCGCTTGTTAAGAGGATAGCTGTAACCAGCCGCCTCTAATGATTCGTACACGTCCTTTGACACATTGATTTTCTCGGTCTTTCCTGTTTTATCATCATAGATTTCGTATGGCATCACAATTTCCTGATTTGCGAAATCTGGCAAGAATATGCGGTTTTTACCACATTAGCCGCTTGAATAGGAAGATAGCAAAATTCAAAACCTTCTTGACCAAACACTTCTCTCAGCCAATCATAACGGCTGCGGATAAAGCGGTCGTATTTTGAGAGGTGTGATGGGGCAAAAAAATAACCTGCTTTGCTTCAGGCACAAAAGGCAGGTTACGGAATGATAGTTCACAATTCATCATAAGCATGAAATTACTTATAATAATTAATGTGTGGTTTTATTCTGCCGAATCATCGGTGAAGGCATTCCAACCCTGGGCACGAATGGCGATTTCGGCATCGTCGCGTGTAACCATATATGCGCCAAGTTCTGGCTTGGTGATGCGGCCTATCAGTTTGGCGGTTTTCATCTTCTGCACCTTCTCGTGGTCGGTGAGCGGCACTGTGAAAAGCAGTTCATAGTCCTCACCGCCATTCATAGCGGCAGTCACAAGATTCATATTCAGTTCCTCAGCCATAACAGCAGTCTGATAGTCGATAGGAATGCGGTCTTCGTAGATGCGGCAGCCCACATTACTGTCGGCGCAGATATGGAGCAGTTCGCTTGAAAGGCCATCACTCACGTCCATCATGGCGGTAGGTCGCACCCCAAGTTCTGCAAGTTCAGCAATCACATCACGGCGCGCCTCAGGCTTAAGCTGGCGTTCAAGAATGTATTCACGTCCAGAGAAGTCGGGCTGAAAATCCTTCTGGTCCGCTCCAGCCTCACGCTCGCGCTCCAGCAGCTGCAGCCCCATATAGGCGGCACCAAGATCGCCACTCACACACACAAGGTCGGTGTCGTTAGCTCCATTTCTGTACACAATCTTGCCATCTTCGCCCTCACCTATGCAAGTGACGGAAATAATCAAGCCTGTGACCGACGCCGAAGTGTCGCCCCCCACAAGGTCAACGCCATATTGCTCACACGCCAGACGAATGCCAGCATACAGTTCGCTGATATGCTCAATCGTGAACCGCTTAGATATGCCCAGCGACACCGTGATTTGCTTAGGTGTTCCGTTCATGGCATACACATCACTGAAATTCACCACCGCAGCCTTGTAGCCAAGGTGGCGAAGTGGTGTGTAAGTGAGGTCGAAGTGAATGCCCTCAAGCAGCACATCGGTAGTGACCAGCGTGCGCAGATTAGCGTCAGTGCTATAGTTCAGCACAGCGCAGTCATCGCCCACACCCTTTTCCGTGCTGCTGTTCTTTATTTTAAAATCCTTAGTGAGCTGGTCAATCAGTCCAAACTCGCCAAGCGTAGATATTTCTGTTTCGCTCATTATTATATTATATGTAAAATCTATAT
>JBNMJK010000052.1:0-16840 GCA_050873765.1 Sodaliphilus sp. | reverse complement strand
TCAGATGTGAACACAATACAGGAACAGAGTTTGAGCCGTTGTTGGAAACGGTGCTTTTGCTTCTGCAAATCGCTGATTCTCAACGTAATATGCTGTAGTGTTCCTATTTGTTTTCTCTTGTTTTCACGTCCTACTTTCCAACGCAGAAGTGGGAGAAGATTTCGCCGAGGATGTCGTCGGTGGTGATTTCGCCGGTGATTTCGCCGAGGTAGTGCATGCACTCGCGTATGTCTTGGCTGATGAAGTCGCCGCTGATGCCTTCGCGTAGGTCGGCTATGCTGCGGGTGATGGCTTCACCTGCGCGGACGAGGGCTTCGTAATGGCGGGCGTTGGTCACGACCACGGCCTCGTCATCGGCCACCGACGGCAGGGCCGCCATCTTGATGATGGTGCGCTGCAGGGTGTCGAGGTTTTGCCCGTCGCGGGCCGACACGTAGGCAATCTCGGCCTCGGTTTCGGGTGTGAAGAGGGCTTGTATGGCTTTGCCCACTGTGGCTTGTGTGGCTGCTGAGGCGGTGTCGATTTTATTGACCACCACCAGCACCTTTTTGCCTTTGCAGCGTGGCAGAATCTGCTGGCTGAATGTGGCTATCTCGCTGGCGCTTTCTGCGGGGTCAACCACCCAGAGCACGAGTTGGGCCTCGTCGAGCTTCTTGAACGATCGCTCAATGCCCATGTTCTCTATCACATCGGTGGATTGGCGAATGCCGGCGGTGTCGATGAATCGAAACAGGGTGCCACCGAGCGTGATGGTGTCTTCTATCACATCGCGCGTGGTGCCTTTGATGTCGCTCACCAGTGCCCGGTCGTCGCCGAGCAGCGCGTTGAGCAGCGTTGATTTGCCGGCGTTGGTCTGTCCGATAATGGCCACTGGCACACCGTTTTTGATGGCGTTGCCAGCGCTGTAGGAGTCGGCAAGACTGCTGATCACCTTCTGTATGCCTGTGGCAAGGTCGATGAGGCCGTCACGGTCGGCGAAGCTCACGTCTTCCTCGCTGAAGTCGAGCTCGAGCTCAATCATCGACACAAACTGGAGCAGTTGCGCACGCAGACTGGAGAGTTTGCGGCTGAAAGCACCGCGCATCTGGTTCATGGCCACGCGGTGTGAGGCGCGCGACGATGAGGCTATCACGTCGGCTATGGCTTCGGCCTGTGAAAGGTCGAGGCGACCGTTGGCAAAGGCTCGCTGGGTGAACTCGCCCCCTGTGGCGGCACGGCAGCCGGCATCGATGAGCGTGGCCACCACCTGCTGCTGAATCCACATGGAGCCATGGCAGGAAATCTCCACCACATCTTCGCCGGTGAACGAGTGTGGGCCTCGGAAGATGGTGAGCACCACTTCATCGAGCAGGTCGCCCTTGGAGTCGAGCAGTTGGCCTAAATGCGCCGTGTGGCTCTTCATTTCCGCTATGGGCTTGCCTCGCCATCGCTTGTCCACCAGGCTGAAGGCCTGCTCGCCACTCACTCTCACCACCGCTATGCCGCCCATTCCGTGAGGCGTGCTGATGGCCACAATAGTATCGTCGTTGATTATCGTCATATCTAAAGGATAGGGGTTTGAAAAAAATACTGTTAATAATTGCTGGCGTCGTCGGCCCACATCTGGATATCGGCGCTCGCTTCCATTTGGTTTTCAAGTTTGTCGTCCACAGCCGCAAAAAAGTCGAGTCCCGTCATGCGCTCCACATAGTCCACGCTCACCACATGCCGCTTGTAGGAGCCACGTACTTTCTCATTATTGAAAATGAAGCCGATGGCGCGTCCCTGGTTTGGCGCATAGATCACTTTATAGAACGCACCAGGCACGGCAATGCTTGAATTGCGGCCTATTTTTGCCATATTGGTCTTCATCACCGGGCCGGCAGCCACAATCAGCCGCTTGTCGCGCTTTGCCCAGCGGTGAACCGCCATTTCCAGCTGTTTCCAGCTGCCATCGTTCAGTGCATGGAGCTGTGGGCACATATTGGTCATGTAGAAGCATTCCTTCATGGCCGTCTTGCTCCACTTCATGTCGGCAGCCGGTGCCATGTGGCCACGGTCGAACCCTGAGCCCCTGTACTCATCGGGGGCAGGACTTTCGGCGCACAGTGGGTCGGCCAGGAATTTGTAGAATTTCCGGCGTTCGGCACCAGGCGCATCGCATTGGGCCACCTCTGTGGCCGTGAGCTCGTAGATCACACAGTTGGGGATACGCTCCTTGGCGTTGAAATAACACACATACGCCATGTGGCAGATGCGCTGGCTCGCCACACCGGCAGGCACTTTTACAGCCAAGAGCGGATTCTTGTCGGTGGCCACGCCACTGCCCACCGGGCTGCTTTCCGTCACTCGCGGTGTCAGGGCCGACGACTCTACGCTAAGGTGCTTGGCAAAGTGGCCCACGCCTATGGCCAGCGCCGCCGCCACACATAAGTATAGTACCTTTTTCATATCTTGATGAGTTTTATGAGTAATCCGTTAAAATCTTTTTTTAAAAAATCAGAGGCCATAGTTTTGTATCATTTAAAACTGAAACCAGCTGTCGGTATCCACATTGCTTTCCATTCGGTGCTGCTCCTCGCTGGGGAGTGAGCTGAAAAAGTTGAATCCGGTGAGGCGCTCCACCTCATCGACGCTCACGGCATACTTCGTGAGATCGGACTCCGCCTCGCCATTGGGCAGCACAAACGCTATTGCGCGCATTGGGCGTGCGTGAGGAGCGGCCACCACCTTGAAAAAATGTGTAGGCACCGCCACCTTCGATTCTCCTATGGTGGCGACGGGCGCGGTGCGGTTTTTCCACATAGGCCCAGTGATGACCACCAGCTCATCGTCGCGCTCCGCCCATTCCCTCACCTTTTCTTCAAGTTGCAGCCATGCGCCGGCGTTCAGCTCTCTGCGCTGCGGGCAGATGTTGATCATAGCGTATGATTGCCTTAGCGCTTGGCCGCTCCATTTCATGTCGGCAGCTGGCGCCATGTGTCCGCGCTGATAGCCGCTCTTGGCGTAGTCGTGAGGCTGCGGACACCCTTCAGCGGCATCAGAAGCGAAAAACTTACCGCTGTAGGCGGCAGGCTTGCTCTCGATGTGGGCGCGCGTGAGGCGATAGGCCACATAGTTGGGCACATGGCGCAGGCGATTGAAATGCACCGTGAAGCCAGTGCACTGCACAGCCTTGTCGGGAACGTGGTGAGGCAGCGCCACTGTGCACATCTGCTCCAGCGCTGAGTGGCTGGCAGCGGCGTTATCATCGGCATTGGAAGCGCTGTGTGGCAGCCAGATGCCAGCAGCGAACGCACCCAAAGCGAGTGCGCACCATAGCGTGGTGAGCAAATGCAGCTTCCAGCGATGCACGAGGCCCGTTTTGCGTTGTTTGTGAATAGCCATCATAGCAAATGCCTACTTTATACTGCAAAATTACAAAAATTATTATTACCTTTTTCCTGTTATCGCTGTTAACTCTTTTCTAAATATGCCAGCAAATAATGCCATGGCTATTAAAAGAATGGAGCGGAGCTTATCAGCCAACAATTTTCCCTTTTCTTTTGTGGAGTGCGGGAATTTCTATTATGGGGTGCCGAAATAGTTGCAACTTTTCCGTTACAGAAAAGATGTAACGCAAAAAGTGTAATGGAAGAGAAGGAGCTCGTGTACAGAAAGCAGAAGGGATACGTGGTGTATGACAGGCTGATGAACCTGTGGCTAAAACGTATGTAGCCCAGCCTCTACTCAGCCTTGAAGAATCTTTTTTCCAGCGTGAAAATTCTCTTATTCATGGTTAAATAACGGCCGTTTTATTTGCAATATCGAAAACTAATATTATCTTTGTCTCATATTAGCAATAAACTGCCCAAGCCTTTTTTACGGAGGTGATGGCTTAAACATATAACCACAACATGAAATTAGTAGATAGATTTCTCCAGTATGTGAAGTACGACACTCAGAGTGACGAACTCACCAACCTTACTCCATCCACCCCAGGCCAGATGGTGTTTGCGCAGCAGCTCAAAAAAGAGCTCAAAGACATGGGACTCAGCGACATCTCGCTCGACGACAATGGCTACTTGATGGCCACGCTCCCTTCCAACACCGACAAGAAGGTGCCCACCATCGGCTTTATTGCCCACCTCGACACCTCTCCCGACATGAGCGGACACGGCGTGAAGCCCCGCATCGTGAAATATGAGGGCGGAAAGATCACGCTTAACCAGGAGCAGGGCATTGTGCTCGACCCTGAGCAATTCCCCGAAATGAACGACTTTGTGGGCCAGGAGCTCGTGGTGACCGACGGCACTACGCTTCTCGGCGCCGACGACAAGGCCGGCATCGCCGAAATCATCAGCGCGGTGGAGTATTTCAAGGCTCACCCCGAAATCAAGCATGGCGACATTCGCATTGCCTTCAACCCCGATGAGGAAATAGGCATGGGCGCGCACCACTTCGATGTGAAGAAGTTTGGCGCCGACTGGGCCTACACTATGGACGGTGGCTATCCTGGCGAACTTGAATTTGAGAACTTCAACGCTGCCTCGGCTAAAATCACATTCGCTGGCTTGAATGTGCACCCAGGCATGGCTAAGCATAAGATGCTCAATTCTATTCGCGTGGCCAACCAGTTTGCCATGATGATTCCACGCTGGGAGACTCCTGAGCACACCGAAGGCTATGAGGGCTTCTACCACCTGGTGAGCTTCGAGGGCACTGTGGAAAAAACCGTGCTCACCTACATTGTGCGCGACCACGACCGCGCCCGCTTCGAGAGCCGCAAGCGCGAACTGGAGCATCTGTGCAATAAGGTGAACAGTGAATTCCCCAACTGCGCTTCCATCGAAATCAAGGACCAGTACTACAATATGCGCGAAAAGATTGAGCCGGTGATGCACATTGTGGAAGTGGCTGAAAAGGCTATGAAGAACGCCGACGTCACCCCAATCGTGCAACCTATCCGTGGCGGAACCGATGGTGCTCAACTCTCATTCAAAGGACTGCCTTGCCCCAACATTTTTGCCGGCGGCATGAATATGCACGGACGCTACGAATATGTGTCGGTGCAGGCTATGGAGAAGGCCATGCAGACCATTGTGGAAATCTGCAAGATTGTAGAGCAGGAAGCATAATCTGCTCGCCCCGTTTTTTGCACCTACAAGAGAGGGTAGGGGGCGCATCATAATATTCCCCTCCCTCCTCGGCAACAATAACACTCGCTGCTTCAGTGACTTTTCACCCAAGCAGCGAGTGATTTTTTTGTGGGGGCTAATAGGCGTAGGTGAGGACGCGGAAGCGGTGGGAGAGACGGGTAATGAGCATGGTGGCCACAATACACAGCGCCACTATCACAAAATAGGTGGCAAGCGGCGAGAAGTAGCCTTTGCCTGTGAGAAACCACACGAATATGAAGTGGGAGAAGTAGGTGATGGTGCTGAAGTTGCGGAATAGGCGGTAGGGCAAACGCCAGTTCACCTCGTGGCGGAGCACCCACACCACAATCGCCGCCGAGGTGGGTATGAGCATGAGGTAGCAGTCGTCGAAGTGCGCCTTATGTCCAGCCACTTCCAGCCATGAGCCTATCATGCACACTCCCAATGCCACAGTGGTGGCTCCGCTGCTCCACCGGGCAATTTGCGCCTCGTGATCAGCGATGAGTTTGCCCACGGCGCAAAACACGAGCGCGGCAAAAAAACTGTTGTGGTAGCGTCCTGCCACGTTAAGTGCCACGTCGGTGGCATGGCGTAAGGCTTCGGGAAGATAGGCGTAATAGTTGGTGGTGGCCACAATCATCACATACACGGTTGCTCCTATCGCAAAAACCGCCCATGTGCTGATGCGCTTGCTCAGCCAGTAGGTCACCGGTATGCCTATCATCAGTGCCATCACGAACCATGAGCCCGAAAAGGTGGAGTTGAGGAAGAACCCCCGAATGAAGAGGAGCAGTGATTTGCCGAATCCCCAGTCATGGGTGAAGAAAGCGCTGCTGATGGTGAAATACGCCTCCACCACAAACCAGAACGCATACAGCCAGCCCATGCGGCTGATATAGTGCCTCAACTGTGGCGCTCCTGGCTTTTTCCGGAAAAAGAAGAATGCGCTCACCACGAAAAACACGGGCACTGCCATTCGTGAAAACAGACTGATAAACAGCGGATACGACTTTCCTTCAAATGGGCGCGCGTGTATGGCCACCACCAGCAGGGCAGCCACCACTTTCAGCAGGTCGATGGAATGATAGGTGCGGGATAGTGTGGGAACTGTGGCTTCGTTCATTTTTTTGTGGGAGAGAGAAATAATAACTCAGAGAGGTGCAGACGTCACACTTCAAATGACGCATCGGGGCTGAACCCGGAGCTGATGCCGTCCTTCACATAGCCCACCTGATTGGTGTGCATTGTGGTGTGGCCCACCTTCATGCCGTTGGCACCGTTATAGTGCGTGTGGCCAAACACCCAGTGGTCGATATTGCTGTGCATGATATAGTCTTCCATCGGCACGATGAAAGCCTCCGTCAGCCCGTTGGCCTTGTAGGCGGGATCCTCCGCCATAATGGGGCAGTGGTGGCTCACCACCACTTTTTTGGAGGCCTGGGAATTGGCAAGCGCGCCTGTGAGCCAATTTGTGCACAGCTCGTGCAGCTTTTTGTAGTCGCGCGCCAGCAGAAATCGGTGTCCGTTGCGAATACGGTAGCAGTCGGTCATGGAGCGCTGCACCGCCATCTCGCTGTCGGCCGACACACGGGTCCAGAGCGTGGTGAAGAACAATTCCACATCATCAATGCGCACACTGTGGTTGTTGCAGTAAGCCACATTGTCGCGGATAGGGAAATAGAAGTCGCTCAGCGTGCGCGTGATGTCGGTGCCATTATAGTACTCATGATTGCCGGGCACAAGGAATGTGTGCCTAAAGTGGGCAGCGCACCAGTCGATGAACGGGTGCGTCTCCAGCCGCTCGTTGCCGAAGATGAGCATGTCGCCCGAAAGCACGAGGATATCGCCGGCCACTTCAAGTGGATTTTCGCTCAGCCACTTGGAGTTGTCGGGAAATTCGAGGTGGACGTCGCTTGCAAATTGGATTTTCATATTCACAAATATACCAAAAAAGTTGCTATTATCAAACCTATCGCCCCATAATAATTAAAAACTGGCACTTTTTTGGGTGAAATACCACTAAAAATACCATAAGCGCGCCTTGCCGATAGCCTATCTTTGCCGTATTACTAAAAAATTAATATCATCCTTTTTATGAAAAAAGCATTATTGAAAATTTTACTTACACTGACTGTGGCGGTGTCGTGGTGTTTTGCCGCCTTGGCCTACGACTTTACGTATGAGAACTTGCTTTACTCCTATATGACCGACAGGAGTAAGGTGGCTGTGGTGGGCACCACCGGCAGAGGAACTCCAATTACCGATTTGGTGATACCAAGCACGATCCGTGTTAGCGGGGGCACGGTGACGGTGAGCGCCATCTATCCTGATGCATTCAGCGAACATGCCAGTATCACCTCAGTGCGGATACCCGGCACGGTGAGCGTGGTCTATGAAGGCGCTTTTGAGAAATGCCCGAAGCTGACCACCGTGGTCATGGACGAGGGCGTGTGGAATATTGGCAATGGAGCCTTCCACGGCTGCTCAGCCCTCACCAGCGTGAAGATACCCCAGTCGGTGACTGGAATGGGTAAGCATGTGTTTGCCAACTGCGAAAGTCTGCAATCGGTCACGCTTCCCGATGCCATCACTAAAATAGAACTAAACACATTCTACAGATGCAAGAGCCTTCAGTCCATCACAATTCCGGAGCGGGTGCAGCTTGTGGGCTCAGGCGCATTTTTTGGCTGCTCGGAGTTGAGGGTGGTCAGGATTCCCGATGGTGTGGCACAAATCGACAGCGCCGCCTTCAAGGCTTGCAGCAGGCTCACTGAGGTGGAGTTTGGCACGGGTGTCGGCACGATGGGTGCTGACGTGTTTAAGGAGTGCGACAGCATTAGATTCATCAAGATGAACAGCACCACAGCGCCCACGGGCTATCCCGACATATTCTCGGAGCGAGCCTACCTGAAAACCTGCTTGTTTGTGCCACATGGCTCCATCAACTCCTACAAGCAGACCCAGCCATGGAGCAAGTTCTTGCCTTTGTATGAAGTAGCACGCATCGATAGCCTCTACTTCAATCTTAACGAGGCGGAGCGCACTGCCACCTTGAGAGGGTGCGTGTTTGGCTATCGCGATGTGACGGTTCATTCCACAGTGCGGTCGAGGGGCGTCAAATACACGGTCACCGCCGTGGCGCAATCGGCGTTCACCATGCTCAACACGCTGCGCTCTGTAGAGGTGCCTGAATCTGTGACGCAGATGGACAGCCATGCTTTCTATCACTGCACAGAGCTGGAGACGGTGAAGTTGGAATGCAGAATACGAAAAATTTCTTACGATATGTTTGCCTATTGCAGAAAACTCAAGTCGGTGGAATTGCCCAATACTTTAGAGGAAATTTTCATGTATTCATTTTCAAATTGTAGTTCTTTATCCTCCCTCGTCCTGCCTGATAAGGTTAAGTCGATAGGGCGTAATGCGTTTATGGATTGCTCTTCCCTGGAAGTGGTGGAGCTGCCTGATTCCGTAGAAGAAGTGGGAGTGAAGTGCTTTCAGGGGTGCACGGCATTGAAGAGCCTCACACTGGGCACGGGGCTGCAGAGCATTGGCGACGGCGCCTTCACCGACTGCACCAGCATCGCCACGGTGTATGCCAACTGGAAAGGCACGCCACCGGTCTTTGCCGACGTGTTCTCCACAGCCACCTATGCCGATGCCACCCTGTGTGTGCCATCAGGCACCGGCCGCGCCTACAGCAAAGTGAATCCGTGGTCGAAGTTCAGGCACATCGAAGAGCGGGAAAGCACTGGCATCACCACAGTAGAGGCAACTGACCCCAGTGAAGCAGACGCACTTTGCGACGTGTACAGCATCACCGGTGTGAACGTGGCCACCGGCGTGAGCGCCCAAGAGCTGAGCCGCATAAGCCTGCCATCAGGCCTATACGTGGTGCGCTGTGCTAACGGCCAATCCAAAAAAATCCTCATCAAATAATCCCCTCGCACTCTCTTAATAGCCCCAAAAAAACATAGGGCAGAAAAAACCTCCCCCTCTTTTACAATCAAGGCTGTGACAACTATCACAGCCTTGATATATGTGTGCCAACTTATAAAAGACGACACTACCGACACGTTTGTATAAATTTATCAGTTTTGTCGTTTGCAACCTTATTCCTTTAAGAAATTTGTGTAAATTCTACATACACAAAAGAACATCATATTTTATTAGCTAATGAAGTTCAGATTCCAGAGGACAATGATATAGCGACAACGGAAAATGTAGCTCATGTAGCGATACTATTCCTAACTTCGTCACTCAAAAAAAAGTTCATTTTGTAATTGTCTGATAAATAATATTTTGTATCTTTACGTCACCTGATTGTGGGTGACGCAATGACGAAGTCAGGAAAAGTTCTTTTAAGGCTTGATTCTGACTATCTTTTGTTTGATGAGGATTTGCTCGTAGTCTTCACTCCATGTATTGTAGAATATTTTAACCTTGCCCAATCCTACCTTTTGCACAGGCTTGAAGTTTGTTCCTTTCTCGTCCCACATCATACCATGAATTAACCAAGGCTTAGCAACCATGTGCCATGCATTTCCTTTAAGCATCCAGGCTGCGTATGGATGCCAATCAGATGATAGCCAATCATACCATAAACCAATGTCGTCTCGCTTGTCGCCATTCAAGTCACCCAAATTCTGAAGATTCCCTCCGAGGCAATTCTTTATCTTGATGGTTGGAATAGACTTCTTGGAGAACTTAATATAGGTCCATGCAGGCTTTGGCATACCTTCATAGACAAAACCACCTTCCTCATCGATGTAAGTCCTGGGATAAACCAAATAGGCATACTCTTTCTTGCCATCCCCGTCAAAGTCGCCATAAACTTTAGATTGAGCAAGAGAACAGCCGTAAGACAGAATATAAATTATTATTAATGTAATGTTCTTCATCTCTATTTGTTGCCATTATTTCATTTCTCACGCTCTAATGTATTTGAATACCTAAAGGCTCCAGCTGGACTGTACCTGTCTATATAGCATTTTTTCTTGCCTGTTTTCTTGTTGGTAAAAACGACCCTAAAAGACAGGTCGTCTATTCTCTCAACAAGTGGCTCATCATAATTGGCTTCAATGTCTTGCTCTATTTGCTTGATGAATCTATCTGCTTGAGAACTCTCTTTTGTCTCACATTCTTTAATCGCCTGCTCCGTAGCCAGAAGGTTGTTGTATGCAAGTTGGAGTCCGTATTTCTTGTAGACAGCCAGGATTGTTTTTTCGAGTTGAAAACCGGGAAGATAAATATGTCCAACCTTCTCCTCTACAAACCTTCGTAAAAGTTTAGATTCTGACAGAATACCATATTGATTGGATCTATAGGCATCTAATACCATGTCGCCGTTTACTTTTGCTTGTCGTACATAATAATGTTCATCAACGGTCCTTACATCAAGCAATTCGCAAATGTCATAGGAAGTGTTATCGTATAGCGTTCCCCCATAATAGTTGATTTTATAATATATCGGGGAATAAGGGACACGAACAAGTTTGCCATTTTCATCGAATACAAGCATGATCTCGCCCACATATTTTTTAACTTTATATTGGGGATGAGAATCATAAACATAGTATTCTGCTTCTACTGGATAAGATACACTTTTCTTAGTTCTACTATCTATGAAAAGCCATTCCCATCCCTTTGTTTGCTCGGCAAACGCAGTAGCATGGATAGAATCCGAGTGACTCCATTCTTTTTGGTCATAAAAAGATTGTGCAGAGGCAGGCAGAAAAGCCCCCAACAAGAGAATAATTAAAATCGCAAAAGATGCATGGCGTACCGCCGCGTTAGAATGTGTTTTCCTCCAGCTTTGCACGGTGTCAACAGTTCCATGAAATGTTTCGCTACAAATTTTTCCACCCTTTTCTATACCGAGTCTTTCTTGGTTGTCTGCCAGTAATCTGCCAATCTTAGCATGAATTGTATGCATGGTCGAGTCTTCAAACCATTGACGATACTCGTTTTCATACAAAGCCAAGAATTTCTTAATAAAATCATGGGAAGTGAACGTGTCATCAAGTTTAGAGAGCACATTCTTGAACTTGTCTTGTAATGCCTGTTCCATATTGATATGTTTGGTGGCAAAGGCTCCGTTGCCCTTTTTTATTTATTGATTCAAACATATATATATACAACAAAAAAGCGTGGAGCCAGTTTTGTCACTCGTTCCACGATTCGTAGGCCTTCGCATTGCCCTGTCAGTCGAAACGAGCAACGCCGAAAGCCCCACGCATGTGTAAGTATATATGGAAACCCAGCATGTCAACAAACGCTGAAAGCGTAAGAAGCCAATTAGGGCTGTATACAATACACCCATGAGACGTCCTTTGTTGCTTTGTTCTTGACTGACAAATGAGTTTGCGAAGTTCACGAATCGTCAAAACCAAAGCGTCAGATACGCCTTTTATTATGTATATGTCTGCCCCGCCTCTGCCCATTGGGGCTTTCGGTCGGGTATAGACAACGCAAATTTAGTATTTTTTCAAAGAAAACTGTTTAACTCTGCAAATAAAAATGATTCTATAATTCAGTTTAACGTTTTTTAAGTATACGTGAAAAAACTATTGCCTTATATGATTTTTTATCTTTTGATAATAGGTTGTATATCAAATATTAAAAATGGCAACGCCGTGTCCGGGGGGTGGCTCTGTTGGTGGAGCGCCTCGGCACGGCGTTGCTTATTTGTGTAGAGAGTGGGGTGAGGGGTTACTTCACTACCATCTGTTTTGCGTATTTCACTTTACCGTTGGTGTAGGTGGTCTTCACGATGTAGAGGCCTGATTCAGGCACTTCCGATCCGAGAACCACACCGCTGAGGGTGATGTACTGCTTTGAAGCCACAGCGGCTGCATCGGCAGCGTCGATGTCGGTGACAGATGAAGCCACTTCGGCGGTCACGTACCAGCCTTTAGCGGTGGCGTCGTCCACATTGGCGGCAGCTGTGCCAGGCATGTAGCTGATGTTGAGCTGGCGAGCCCATTCGCGGTTAGTGTCGTCAACGGTCACGCCCGACACGTTTTGCAACTGAGCGATGATGGCGTTGATGGCATCAGCGCCCATGTTGTTGCGTTGCAGTGTGAGGCCTTGCACACCCTTGTTGTTGCTCAGGTCGAGTGCGGTGAGGTGGTTATTTTCAGCCGCGATCCATTGCACATAGGTGTTCTTGCTCAGGTCGAGCGAGGTGAGCATGTTGTCGGCCACGCCCAGCCAGTAGAGGTAGGTGTTCTTGCTCAGGTCAATAGCGGTGAGCAGGTTGCCTCCGAGCTGGCAGTTGCTCAGGTTAGAGAGCATCGAAAGGTTGATGCTGGAGAGCTTGTTGCCGGCCAGTTTCAGTTGTGAGATGCTGCGGTTGCCGCTGAAATCAACACTTGTGAGTTGGTTATTATCGGCATAGAGCAGGGTGAGGTTGGTCTGTGCGCTTGTGTTGAGCTCTGCAAGCTGGTTGTTGTCGATGTTGATCCAGCGAATTGCAGGGTTCTTGGTGATGTCGAGCGCAGAGAGCTGATTGTCGTAGAGGTAGATGCCTTCCAGCTTGCTGAGATTATCGAGATTGATGCTGGAGAGCTTGTTGTTGGCCAAATTCAGTGTCTTGAGGCTCTTGCAGCCTTCAGCGCTGAAGGTGCTGATGGCGTTGTCGTAGGCATACACCTCTTCGAGCGAGGTGAGACCGTTGAGGTTGAGCGCGGAGAGCTTGTTGCCGTGGCACGACACTTCGTTCATACCGGTGAGGCCAGAGAGGTCGAGCTCGGTGAGTTTGTTGTCGTCGCAGAGAACTTCATACACTGTGGAGTGATGAGGAAGCGTGAGCGCAGAGAGCTTGTTGCCAGAACAGTCCACCTTAGAGAGCGCGTCGAGGGCTGAGCAGTCGAGGGTTCCTTCCAGGGCATTGTTGCTGATGTCGAGCACACGCAAAGCCTTGTTGTTGCTCACATCGATAGATTTGATTTTGTTGCCCGTCACATACACGCCTGCGAGCAGTGGGTTTTTAGTGATGTCGAGCTCGGTAAGTTCGTTGTTCTGTGCCATCAGGGCTTTGAGCATAGGAGCATTGGTGACATCGATTGATGCGATGTTCTGGCCATTGGATTGAAGCGTTGTTACTTCATCGCCATACACTTTCACCTGGTTGCCCGTAATGTTGCCGGTGTAGAATGTGGCCTTGTTGTAAGTCACCAGTTCGCCGTCACCCCAGTCAACCTGGAATTCGTAGCCAGTGGCACCGCCTACGCCGATTTTTGCCGATTTAGTGCCTTCGGTGAAGGTGATTACGATGTTAGGCTTGGTTTCCTGGCCGCCTTGATACTCGTAAGCGCCCACGTCAATCGACTTGCCAACCACGCGTGGATTGCCGTCGATGTCCTCAGTTTCGGTGAAACCTTCGGTAAGAGTTCCGGCATCAATGAATTTGCTGCCTTCCTTTAAAGAGAGTTCGGTGGTGAGGAGCTTCAGCGAGTCGGCTTCGCTTGTGGCGCGGCCGTCGAACGAGGCTGGGGCAGTGAAATTGCTGCGCTCCACGTCGGTGGCGTAGATGGTGTTGAACACCGATGTCTCAAAGCCGCTTACGCCGTCGATGTTGTTTTTAGTAGTGCCGTCGCGGAGCACGTTGAACACGGCAGTGGTGTTGACCACCTTACCAGCCGCCACATACACGCCACCGCCAGCATACGACTGGTTGTTGGCGGCCACGCAGCCCAGCATAGAGCCGTTGGCAAGATAGAAGCCGCCGCCTTTGCCGCCGCCCACCGACGCATATTCAGGAGCATCGGCATAGCAGTTGAGCGCGGCGCAGTGGAGTGCTGAACCAATGAGCACGAAGCCACCGCCATTGATGCCGCGGCACGATGTGGCCACACAGTCTTCTGCTGAAGAGTTGGCATCGACATAGAAAGCGCCAGCAGTGCCGCCATAGCAGTTTTCAGCCACACAGTCGGTGACCTTGCTATTGCCTTTTGCAAACACGGCGCCGGCATAGTCGCTTGCCACACAGTTCTTGAAATAGCAGTTCTCCACCGTGCCGCCATTCACATACACTGCGCCGCCCACGCCATTGCCATAGCTTGAGTGGCAATAGGCCGACTCAAAGTAGCAGTCGGAGATAGAGCCTTTACCTTTGCCGTCGAGATACACAGCGCCGCCGTAGCTGTTGCTGTCGGACGACGACTCAGCGGTGAAGTAGGCCGAGTTTTCAAGAATACGGCAGTGGCTGATATGCACATCACCAATGGCGTAAACAGCGCCACCATGCGCTTTCACGTTCCACACATTGGCGTTGCCGCCTTTCAGTGTGAAGCCGTCGATCACCGTGTTCTGGGTGAATTCGCTGCCGCAGTAGAGCACGTGGGTGGAGTTGTTGCGGGTGCCGGTCACCCATTGGCCTACGCTGCTGGTTTCCATCTGCCAGGTGTAGCGCGACGACGATCCCGCCTCAATGGCGCGTACCCACACGTCGGCCACATCGTCATCGGCGTTGAGCACCGACTGCTTTTGGCACACATTGATTTCGAGACCGGTGATTTCGGTCATGGCGCGCTCGTCTTTGCTCGCCTCGGTGCCGGCGAATCCGCCGTAGAGCGACACGCCGTCTTTCAGAATAAAGGCCTTCGAGGTCTTCTTGCTCGACTTAATAAGCGTTTCGGGCTTGTACTCGCCTTGAGCCACCCACACTTCATCGCCCGCCTGTGCAGCATCGATAGCCGCCTGGAGGGTAGTGGCGTTGGCCCACGACGAGCCGTCGCCAGTGCCGTCGGCCTTCACATAGTGAACAGCCGAGAATGCCATCGTTGGTAATATGCTTAATGCCAACGCCGACAATACGTTACGTAGATTTTTTCTCATAAAAGAAGAATTGTTTGATTAGAAAAAATGAAATATTTGATATACACTTAATATTTGTTATAAAACGCGCTTAGCCGGCAGCGACAGTAAGAGCCACTGCACACCTCACGCAATTAACCCCAAAATTCGCTAATTTTACCGATATATGCAAACAAATTGCATCAAAATCCACATTCCATTCCATAATTTTGTTGGGCATATAAAACCCAGGGCTGCGAATAAATAGCGGCCCAGTATTCAGTACCCCCGCCCCTCAAATGTTATTTTATGAATTATTTTTTCGATGAGGTGAGGTGTGAGTGTGTGGCTTCTTAGAAGTGATGAGATATATTTGGTGATTCTACTGCATGAAGGTAACTGTTTGGTGCGTAGATTGATGGGCTGACGCTGTATGTGCCGCCAGCCTACTCTATAGTGCCGGTCAAATTCCGCTTTTTGTCTGTTTTATGGGTGATGAGTGGGGGATTATTTTGAGTTGGATTTTTGCAGGGCCTGTGTGAGGTCGGCTATGATGTCGGAGGCGTCTTCAAGGCCTACCGACAGGCGGATGAGGTCGGGCGCGATGCCAGCTTTGCGGAGCTGTTCGTCGGAGAGCTGGCGGTGGGTGTGGCTGGCAGGATTGAGCACGCAAGTCTTTGCGTCGGCCACATGGGTCACGATGCTCACTAATTTGAGCGAGTCCATGAATTTGATGGCGTCTTCGCGCGAGCCTTTCAGTCCAAACGATATCACGCCACAGCCGCCGTTTGGCAGATATTTTTTGTAGAGAGCATGATATTTGCTTGATGAAAGACCGGCGAAATTCACCCAGCCCACTTCTGGCCGTGTCTCCAGCCACTGAGCCACCGCCAAGGCGTTTTGGCAGTGCTGGCGCATGCGCACGTGCAGGCTTTCCAAGCCAATGTGGAGAATGTAGGCGTCTTGAGGGCTTTGTGTGCTGCCGAGGTCGCGCATCAGTTGGGCGGTGGCTTTGGTGATATAGGCGTTTTTTCCGAAGTCCTTGGCATAGGTCAGGCCGTGGTAGCTCTCATCGGGCGTGCACAGGCCAGGAAACTTTTGGGCGTGCGCCAGCCAGTTGAAGCGGCCACTGTCCACGATGGCACCGCCCACACACGAGGCGTGGCCGTCCATGTATTTGGTGGTGGAGTGCACCACAATGTCGGCGCCCCACTCAATGGGGCGGCAGTTGACCGGCGTGGCAAACGTGTTGTCCACAATCAGCGGCACGCCCGCCTCGTGGGCGATTTTGGCAAAGCGCTCAATGTCGAACACTGCTCCGCCGGGGTTTGATATGGTTTCGCCGTAGATGAGCTTGGTGTTGGGCTGGATCAAGGCCTTCACCTCGTCGTCGGTGAGCACGTCGGGGTCGAAAAAGGTGCAGTCCACCCCCATCTTCTTCATCGTCACGCTAAACAGATTGAAGGCGCCACCGTAGATGTTGCACGCCGAGAGAATGTGCCCGCCCGCCTCGCAGATGTTAAACACCGCATAGAATATGGCGGCCTGTCCGCTTGAGGTGAGCATCGCAGAAGCGCCACCCTCCAATGCAGCTATTTTTGCCGCCACGGCATCGCAGGTGGGATTCTGCAGACGGCTGTAGAAGTAGCCTGAGTCCTTCAAGTCGAACAGCCGCGCCATCTGCTCCGAACTGTCGTATTTAAAAGTGGTGGATTGGTAGATAGGTAATTCGCGGGGCTCGCCATTGGAAGGCGTCCAGCCGGCTTGCACACATTCAGTAGCTTTCTTCATCGTTTCTTTAAAATTTGTTGATTGTGATGCAAAATTACTTCAAATCACAAAAATATCAAAATAAATAACTATAAAAAAATATCATACTCAGTAAAAATAACTATTAAAATATAAAAATATAGTTTATTTCTTTG